>CAADGY010000258.1 GCA_900696665.1 uncultured Acidobacteriota bacterium | reverse complement strand
TCGTCGCGAGTCGTGGGGTTTGTATTCGTCGTGGCCGGACCAGAAATCGTCCCTCCCACGATGGTTTCGGGCGCGGCGCCCGAGACCACAGGCCGGAGGCCCGTGCCACCCGTGGAATTCATGGCCGTCCTTATTCGGTCCAGCGCCGACGCCTGCGCTTCATTCAATGGCAACGGCTGGCTGGGCAGGATGTGTTCGCGCGCGTACGGATCGCGTTCGGAAACCTGCGGCGCGATTTCCACCAGGCCGCGGTCTTCGAGCCGGCGCACGGTGCTGGCGGTGGTTTGCGCCAGTTCCAGGAGCTCGGCCAGAGGCAGTTCGCGGCGTTCCTCAACGATGTTCCACACTTCCTGTTGGCGCTTGGGCAGCTTGGGAAACTCACCCGTCACGGGCACAGCGCGCGCGAACAATCGCTCCCGCCAGCCGGCCTCCTCACGGCGGACCGCTTCGGGCAGGACACTCTTGAGAGCGATCTCGGGTGGGCAACAGTAGTAATCGGCGATCCAACGCGCGAGCTTGAGCACCTTGGGCGTGACCAGCGTTTGGGCGCCGATGATCTTCAGGATGGGCTTGAGTTTTGCGTGCGCGGATTCCTCGGCGAGCGCGGTCACGCAGCCCAGCACTTTGCGCGGCCCAAAGGGCACCTGCACGCGGCTGCCCACGTCCACCTTGCCCAGCAGCGCCTCGGGAATGACGTAATCGAACTCCTTGCGGAGGGCGATTTCCAGGCTGACGCGGGCGATCATGCAGTTCCATTAAAACCGCGAAACCCATGAAACACACGAAAGAAAATCGGCCTTCAGTCCCGGATAATTGCTCGCAGCTCTTCCTCCGAGCCGTTGTGCCGAAAGCCAAGGAGACCTCCCACCGCGGCCTGCGCAGCGAGCGGTGGATAGCCGGGTCTAAAATATTCTGTAAGGAAACGCGGTTGGGCCAGTTGATCTGTAGTGAAGGCCGCAGTGTGCCAAGTCATCGCCTGGCGCGGAGCGAGGAGGGCCTCGGGCTACGCGGGATCGCAGCGGTGCGGCATCGCATGGCAACGCACGTTCAACACCAACAATGGCAAGACCGCATCCGGTGGGATGTGGAAACAACAAGGACAACTAAAGAATGAAAAAGATCAGTCGCAGTCTGTTCCTCTGGGCATTTCTAGTTGCTGGGCTCAATCAATGTGTTCCAACGGCGGTGGGCCAATCATTCCTGACCAATGGTCTGGTGGCCTATTATCCTTTTCACGGGAATGCCAATGACGAAAGCGGCTTGGGGAAGAATGGTACCGTCGAAGGTGCCACCCTCACCACAGACCGCTTTGGTCTTCTTAACAGCGCGTACAGCTTCAATGGCATAGACAACCGAATTTCCACCGTGGGCGGCAGTGGCTTGCCTGCTGGAATGGGTGACTTTACCGTCAGCGCATGGGCGGCTGCGGACCAGCCCATATCCGGGGATTCTCGCGATCTCGTTTCTAACGGCGCATACAACCAATTCTCGCTCATCCTTGGGGGACTCGGGTTTGAAACAAACAAGGAGATCCAGATGTATTTGGATCATTACGGGCCGGGCCAACAAACCCTCTTTTCTACTAACCTGGTATGGGTAGATAAGGTTTGGTACCAAGTTACAGTGACCAGGCAAAGCGGCTTGGTAACCATTTACAGAAACGGTGTTCCAATTGCAGCGCAGCAGTTCACAACGACCAATCCTTCGCTCCCGGGATTAAGCGATCTGACCATTGGGGGACGTCTGGACGTCGGCAAAGTCGGTCATCCGTTTAAGGGAAAAATAGATGAAGTTCGCCTTTACAACCGTGCGCTTTCCGCTTCAGAAGTTCAGCAACTTTATCAATACGAGTCGTCACCACATCCCTTTATCACAGACGGTCTGGTGGCTTACTTTCCGTTCAACGGAAACGCCAGCGACGCGACTGGGAATGGACACAATGGTCTGGCAACTGGTGCCACCTTGACAACAAACAGGTGGGGAGAGGCGAACCAAGCTTACTTGTTTAATAGTCTGGCTTACATCACCGCCCCGCTCGGGACGATTGTGTTCAGCAACGATTTCACCGTATCGGTGTGGTTCAACGCGACGCAAATACCTGGAGGTTGGCACAAACTAATAAGTGTTCCGACCCCCAATCAGCAGGAGGCGGTCTTCGACGTAACCATACCCGGCACTGCGTGTGGTTGTGGTGGCTCCGGGCATTTGATCGCGAGTTCCTCTTATGCTCCCGCCGCGCACAGTTGGTTCTTGGATCGAGCTGAGCAGACACCCCTGAACTCGTTCAACCAAGTAATCGTCACGAAATCGGGGGCGAACGTAAAAATGTACGTGAACGGCCAAATCGCGATCACGGGCAATGTATCTGTCCCAAATTTGCAGGTTGGGGATACACTCTGGATCGGTAGAGCAGCGACCGACCACCCCACCATCCCCGGCGCATACGGCTTTCGCGGGGTCTTGGATGACATTCGCATTTACAACCGTGCGCTTTCTGCAAACGAAGTGCAGCAATTGTAC
>CAADGY010000257.1 GCA_900696665.1 uncultured Acidobacteriota bacterium | reverse complement strand
GAAGGCGCAAGCGCCGGACTATCGCGGACACACACCACTGGTGTTCTATCGTCCCGGCGAGTGGAAGCGCGAACGGATCGGCGAGGAAAACGAGGGTGTCGTGCACGGTCTCACCGTTGTCGATTGGGACGGCGATGGCGAGGATGACGTGTTGACGGCCAGCTTCAGTGGAATTCACCTGTATCGACGATCGGCCGGCCGATGGCTCCGCACGGAAATCGCAAAGGGCAATCCGGCTCCACGGCCCAAAAGCGGCGCCAGCGACATTGCCGTAGGGCGGCTTGGCAAAACCCGCTTCCTGGCTTCCATCGAGCCCTGGCACGGCGAACAATTAGTGGTTTACCGTGCAGTTTCTGGCGTGTGGCAGCGGAAGGTGATTGATACGACGCTGGTGGACGGCCACACAGTGAGTGCCGCTGATCTGAACGCGGATGGCCGCGACGAAATCATTGCAGGCTACCGGGGTAAAGGCGGCAGCGTGTACCTGTATCAGGCTTCCGATGAGTCCGGCTCCCAATGGGAGCGTACTGTGCTGGACGATGGCGGAATCAGTGCAGCGGCATGCACAACCGCTGATCTGAATATGGATGGCACACCCGACATCGCCTGTATCGGATCCGCGACAGCCAACCTGAAGTGGTACAAGAACCTGAACAAGCCGCGCCGGCGCTAGGCCCTGATCCGGCTTCGATATAATTCTCACTACTCTACTTCTAGGAGAACCCATGAAGAAGGCTCTGATCCTTTTCTCGCTGACCGCGGCGCTTGCCTCCGCTCAACAACCCGCGAAGATACAGGCTCTGATTATTACCGGGCAGAACGTGCATGACTGGAAAGGAGTCACTCCTGTGCTACGGCAGGTGCTGGAAGATACCGGCCGCTTCGAAGTTCGCGTTATGGAAGAGTTCCGCGGCGCCGGACCCGAAACGCTGAGTCCGTACGATGTAGTGATCATCAACTATTTCGACAGGCGCAGACCGGAGCTGAGGTGGGGAGAGCGGGCCGAAAAAGCGCTGGTGGATTACGTCCGGTCCGGCAAAGGGTTGGTGATGTATCATTTTTCCACTGCGGCGTTCGACGGCTGGACCGAATACGAGCAGATGTCCGGCGGCAACTGGCGTCCCAATAACGGCCATCATTCTCCGCCGCACGATTTCACAGTTGACATCAAGGATCCGGATCACCCCATCACACGCGGCATCAGGAAATCTTTCGCACAGCCGAATGACGAACTATACGCGAATCTGAAGTGGCAGCCGGCGGACAAATACCACGTGCTCGCCACCGCCTGGGACGACCATGCCTTATACCAGGGCAAGGCCAGGCAACCGACGCCTGGACCGGGGCTCCATCACCCGATGCTGTGGACCGTGCAATTCGGCAGCGGCCGTGTTTTCGGCACAGCTCTGGGACATGATGTGCCGGCGGTGAAGACACCGGCGTTTGTGACGACCTTCACTCGCGGTACCGAATGGGCGGCCACCGGAAAAGTCACCATACCGGTGCCTGCCGCATTGGCACAGTAAGTCAGGGTGCTAAAGACGGCGCTCCTTCTGTTGTGACTCCCGACGGCCGCTCCCTGGCGGCCGCAACGGAGCGGATGCGCAATCATTTCTGGCGGCACGCTTAGCTGTTTTTCCGGCTGTCCAGCACCTGACGGATCCGTCTGGCGAGATCATCCGGCGAGAACGGCTTCTGGATAAACTCCATCCCGGTGGTAAGCGTACCTCCCGGCACCAGCGTATTGTCAGTGTAACCGGACATGTACAGGACCTTCATTTCCGGATGTGCGGCCGTGCAGCGCTCAGCCAGGTCACGGCCGTTCATGTGAGGCATGACCAAATCCGTAACAAGCAGGTCTATCGGCTCACTGCGATTAAGGGCGAGTTCCAGCGCTTCGGGGCCATGGCTTGCAGCCAGAACAGAATACCCTTGGTTCTGCAATACTTCCTGGAGCAATTCCCGCACCGTATCCTCGTCTTCGGCAAGCAGAATGGTTTCCGTACCGCGCGCGGGCGCAGCGGCAATGACGCTCACGGTTGGAACGGTCGCGGCTTCATCGACAATAGGAAGATAGACGTCGAATGTGGTGCCTTCTCCAACGCGGCTGCGGATCGTAATCTCACCGCCACTTTGCCGGACGATCCCATAAGCCGTCGAAAGGCCCAGGCCCGTACCTTTACCTTTTGGTTTAGTGGTGAAGAACGGCTCGAAGACATGAGCTGCCGTCTCCGCGCTCATGCCGGTTCCCGTATCGGTAACGGAGAGCACGGCATACCGCCCGGGCGCCAGCGCCAGCCCCGGATCCCCGGTCTCGCCGCTGATTGTGATACCCTTGGTGCCTATCACCAGGCTGCCGCCGTCAGGCATGGCCTCACGGGCATTAATGACGAAGTTTAAAATCACCTGTTCGATTTGTGCGGCATCCGCCTTGATGTTTCCGAGCGATTGGTCGAGATCCAGCCGGAGTTCAATATCTTCGCCGATCAGGCGGTCGAGCATCGTTTCGACGTCCAGGATTACAGCGTTCAGGTTCAATACCCGCGCTTGCAGTACCTGTCTCCGGCTGAATGCCAGTAACTGGTTGGTCAACGCCGCGGCGCGGTCGCTTGCTTTCTTGATCTCTTCGATATTGCGCCTGAGCGGCGTTTCGTCATCGAGCACGTTCAACAGAAGGTCGCTGTAGCCCGCGATGATGGTCAGAATATTATTGAAGTCATGAGCGATGCCGCCCGCCAACTGGCCCACGGCATCCATGCGCTGCGATTGCCGCAGTTGGTCTTCCAGCCTCTTGCGCTCGGTAACGTCGGCGACCGTGGACATGATGCCATAGATGTTTCCTTTCGCATCGCGGAGAGGCGCCGTCCAAATCGTGACGTCAATGAGTGTCCCGTCTTTGCGGAGTCGCGATGTTTCATACGCCGCCAGGGTCTCACCGTGGCAAAGACGCTCGAATTGTTCCCTGCTTTCGGGAGCGAGGGCAGGTGGAATTGTGGGAAGCGGCGTGCCGATGATCTCGTCCGCGGTCCATTGGAAGATCTTTTCTGCGCAGGCGTTCCACGATAGCACGTGCCGGTTACAGTCGACTGTATAAATGGCGACGGGAGCGGTTTCGATCACGGTGCGCAGGGTCGCGTGAGCTTCGCGAAGCCCTTCTTCCGCCCTTCTGCGGCTGGTGATGTCGCGCGAGTTGACAATGACGCCCGGCTGGCCCGATTCGTCGATGAAATCCTTCCCAATGGCTTCCAACGTGCGCCAGTTTCCATCGCGGTGCCGCATGCGGAACTCCACGGAGCGCGTCAGCGCATCGTGCCCTGCTCCGCCGAGCAGGCGGTTCAATTGCGGAGTGTCATCGGGATGAACGTATGGCGCTATTCGTTGACCTTCGAGGTCCTCCGGCTCATATCCGAGAACACGTGCCACAGCCGGGCTCTCATAGCGGATGACTCCTTCTTTGCTCAGGATCGTGATCACGTCGAGGGCGTTTTCGATCAGCGAGCGGAAGTGCTCCTCCCGTAGCTGGAGCGCTTCCTCGATGTGCTTTCGCTCAATGGCATAGCGCATGGCCCGGAGCAGCAGGTTGCCATCGCCCTGCCCTTTCACCAGGTAATCCTGCGCCCCGGCGCGCACGGCCTGTAATGCCAGTTGTTCGTCGTCGTGTCCGGTGAGAATGACAATCGGAATTTCTGGAACTTTCTCGTGCACCCGAACAATGCTGTCCAGCCCTTCAGAGTCCGGCAGCGACAAATCCAACAGAACCACGTCAAATCTCTCGGTACGGAGCTGTTCGATCGCTTCATCCAGCCGCTGAACGTGAGTCAGAAGCGGCGGCAGTCTACGTGTGTCCGCGATCGCTTCGCGAAACAAACGTGCGTCCGCCGGGTTGTCCTCTACGAGTAGAACTCTGATTTGCTGAGTCTTCGAACTCATCGCAAATGCGCTCATCGCGTGTTCGATCCTCACCCCTCAATTCTCATGCCGATCAGTTCCCGTTCCCGGCCCCCGCCCGAAAGGGGTGATCCGCGGGCGCCGGCTGATCAGTCTAAAGAGTCTTACCTCTGTATAGCACAGCGCGTCGGAAGACGATGCGGCGCCGGGCCGGCCCGCTCCGCCGCGGCCGGTACGACGGGCAGAATTAGCCTCGACGGATACCGGCGCCCATGGTAAATGCGCTGCACCGCCGAGTGAATTTGCGTGTCGTCGGCAGCCCCGCGTCCCGTGTTGAGATTACGGTCGAACCTGGGAAAATTGCTGCTGGAGATCTCGAGCCGGATGCGATGTCCCGTCTTGAACACGTGGCCGGTGACGCCGGCGTCGATCGAGATCTGGTACACCTCGCCGGGTATCGCGCTGGCCGGCCTCCCGATGGACTCTCGGTACCGGAGACGCAGTATTCCATCCGTCAGATTACGCGCGTAGCCGTCCGGACCGGCATCGACAAGCTTGGCCGTGAAATCCGTATCGGGCGCGGAAGTGGAGACAAACAACACAACCCGCACCGGCCCTGTTGCTTCCACGTCTTCGTCCAGTTCGGGAGTGGTGTACACGAGCACGTCGTCGCGGGCTTCGACGGGGCGCTGATCCATTGGCCCCCAGGGAAAAACCTTCGGGTTGCAGCAGACCGCGCCGCCTAGGGTAGGAACGGGTTTCCGAGGATCGTAAACGTAGGCGTCGAACGCCGGACGCCAGGCCGGCCTGTCCGCCAGAACACCGTCCCCCTCAATACTGTTGGCATGTCCGCCGCTCGAAAGGTAGAAAGGGACCTCCTGGGAGTGTTCCAAAGGCCACTCGCGCGCGTCGCGCCATTGGTTGGCGCCCATCACAAACACGCGCAGCGGCGGTTGAGCGAAAGCACTCTTCGCACCGTGCGGGTGCGGTTTTAGCCAGTGTTCGAACCACTCCAACTGGAGCTTGCGGACGGCCAGAACCGATTGCGGCCCAAAATCGGTGGCTTCGAACTTCGCGGACATATCATGTGCCCACGGCCCGACCACCAGCCAGTGGCGGCCTGTCTTTCCCAAAACGGAGAATGCTTCGAGATCCCCCTGGACGTAGTTGTCGTACCAGCCCCCAACGGAGAAAGCGGGGGTACGGATCTTTGTCAGGGAGTCGCGGGAGCGGATCGCTCGCCAATACGCGTCATAGGTAGGATGATCGAGCGCGCGTTGAAAAAAAGCGAGCTGCTGGCCTGTAGCCGCGCGGTCCGCGGTCCTGAGCGGCAGGTGCTGGACATAGCGATTGAAACTGCCACCGGTGAAATCACGTGCGCGGAAGCTCCCAGCCATCCAGAGCAGCCGATGTCCAAGCCTCAAAGCACCGCCCGGTGAGTAGTAGCGGTCCAGGTATTCGTCGCTGCCGGCGAAGATCGGAAATATGGCCTTGAGATTGGGGTTGTTCATCTCGGCCGCTTTCCATTGAGCCATGCCGGCGTAGGACGCCCCGGCCATTCCAACGTTTCCATTGCACCACTTCTGCCGGGCGATCCATTTGATGGTGTCGTCGCCGTCCGGTCCCTCCTGGTCAATGGAGCGGAATGTGCCGCCGGAGTGATACCGGCCCCGGACGTCCTGCAGAACAATGGCGTAACCACGGCTGGCGAGAAAGCCATAAGCGCCTGGCCGGCCGCCTTTACCGTAGGGAGTGCGCATCAGAATGGCCGGGAACCGGGAAGTGGTGGAAGGGAGAAAAACGTTGGTGCAGAGCGTTACGCCGTCGCGCATCGGCACGCGCACATGCAGCACCGGCACCGCGGCAATCAGCTCCGACGCCGCCGCCAGACCGGCAATCCATCGCACAAAATTCACGGCGCACCCACGCGGGTAGAGACCCCATGTTAGCAGCACGGGAGGCAGCCCTGAAAAGGCTGGCGTCGGCGGTTCGATTCTGCCCTGATCACCGAGTTGTCAACAGCTTACAGAGGTTTCGAAAGCCTCAATCTGTTCCTATTGTTCCACTTCAATCGATTGAGTCGGCACGTCGGGCCTTGCGGCGGAGCTGATCCCGCTCCCTTCTCTCAGGGCCGGAGCGATACCGACACTGTCGTTTCTCTCCCCGTGCCAGCATCGCGTTTCACGAATTGCCTTGCTAAGGTTCGGCGTAAGGAAGCCGATAGAACAGAATGAGCCAGTTTTGTTTGGGCTGTGTCCACGGTATAGTCCGAGGTTAAGCAGAATGGCACGGAAAGCGCTTTCCCCTATCTACATATCGGACTACCTCGATGGGATGGATTCCCAAGTGGTCTCCCATCCTCCTTTCAGGACCTCACGGACTTCGTTCACAGGAAAGAACTTGGCAATGACGCCGAGGCTGATGTAGTCGGTAATGCGGCAATGCGGCTCCCGGCGGGTAAAGACGCAACAGTACGAGTCATTCTGAAGGGACCTCCGCCCCAAAACAGATTAGCGCAGTAATGTTGTTAAGTGAACAGTATTAGGGCTAGCCAGTATCCTTGCCCGTCATAACTGAGGAGACGAATCGCCTCATGTCACTGTTCTCTTGACGGGTAAAGCAAACAGGCGGTATCTTAATATTAAGCTATGCGTAGGCAAAAACAGCGGCTCGTTGAGCGACTCCTCCGCGCCACGG
>CAADGY010000256.1 GCA_900696665.1 uncultured Acidobacteriota bacterium | reverse complement strand
TGCCGCTTTGCGAAAACCGCACTTCGACGTGAAAAACGAAGTTGTCGTATACTTCGGTGGTGCGCACGTACCCGTTCGGCGTGCCGGTCGTCATGAGAAGCCCATCTTTGATGTAGAACGTATTTTGATCGCCGGTCTCATTTTCGCGGTATCGCCTGGCCCTGCCGTCGGGCGTCCTTAGGACCGTAACCCAGCCAGTGAAATCTTTTCCGTCGAACAGGACTTTCCAATCCTCGCAATATTGGTAGTCCGGGTCGCGATAATCGCCGCTCTTTTGGGCGGACACGATAGCGATCCCCATGACGAGGAGGCCCGCACAGAATACAGGAAATACGTTTCGCATCGGATTCTATTACAACAAAAGAAAGACCGTGCCGCCAGGCAGCCCTTTCGTTTTGGATCCGTCAGACGGCTTGCTGGCGTGAGAGGCTTGGTTCCTGGTCTACCTGGCGAGAATTTCCCGGATACGATCCAGGTCGCGATCATCGCCGAGAAGCACCATGAGGTCCCCTTCCTGAATCACGTCGTCGGCGCGCGGAACGATGTTCATCCGCCGGCGTTCTCCATCTCCGCTCTGTATGGCGATCAACTGCACGTGCAGAGTATTCCGGATCGCCAGGTCGCGAAGCGACCGTCCCACAAATTCGGAAGGTGCTCTGATTTCGCGAATCGAATAGCCCGGCAGAATGGGAAGTACTTCGATTACGTCGGTTCGGGCCAGGCGGCTGGCCAGGCGAAGCGCCATGTCCTTTTCCGGATGGATCACCTCGTGCACTCCAAGTGCAGTGAGGATCTTGCCGTGATCTTCCGAGAGCGCCTTGACGACAATGTAACCTACACCCAGTTCTTTGACGTGCAATGCCGCCAGCGTACTCACGTCCATGCGCTGTCCGAGGCTGATGATGGCGGCATCGACCTCGGCGAGGCCGATAGCTTCCAGTGTTTCCCGGTCGGTGGCGTCCGCCACCACCGCCTCCGTCGACCACTCGGCGGCATCTTTTACTACCTCGGCACTCGAGTCGATGGCAAGAACCTCCTTGCCGGACTCGTAGAGCGATCGCGCGACATAGGCGCCGAAATGCCCCAGTCCAATCACCGCGAATCGTTTTCTTTCCGTATCGTCTGCCATCAACCCACCATCACGTTCTCGTCGGCATAGCGGAACCGGCTGCGGGTCCGGCGAATACTGATCGCCAGGGCCATCGTCAAAGGCCCAACCCGGCCCATGAACATCAATAACATCAGAATAAGTTTTCCGGGCGCGCTTAGCAGTGGCGTCTGCCCCATCGAAAGGCCGACGGTACCCATTGCCGATGTGGTCTCAAAGATCAGGCTCAGGAACTGGTCGTGGCTTCCCGCGGGGGAAATCGCCGTGGACTCGATTCCGACCAGTGCCGACCCCCCCAGAACAAAGGTTGCCAGGGCGGCGAAAACGACCGACTGCGACTTATCGAGCGTCTCTTGTGGAACGCGGCGATTGAAAACATGGAGGTCTTCACTGCCTCGCCATCGCGAGTATGCATAGGCGATCAACAATACAAAGGTGCTTGTCTTGATGCCTCCACCGGTTGAGCCCGGGCTAGCTCCAATAAACATCAGTACGATGGTGCAAAGCAGAGCAGGGCTGCTCATGCCCGCATAATCGATGGTGTTGAAACCGGCCGTTCGCGCCGTGACCGAACAGAAAAACGCATTGAGCCAGGCTTCGAATTCACCCATCCGCGCAAACAGAGCTCTACGTTCCAATAGATAATAGGAAACCATCCCGGCAGCGAGCAATGCCGCGGTTCCATTCAACACCAATTTCGAGTGCAGGCTGAGCCTCGATACGCTATGTCCCCGCCTCCCAGGCGTCGAAAAACGGAGGAGAGAACTCCGGCGCAAGCAGGTGGTGACGTCGAGCCCGACCAGAAACCCCAAGCCGCCCGTAATGATCAGCCCGCTGATTACCATCAGCACCACCGGGTCGCTCTGAAAACCGGTCAGATTATCTCTGTATAGTGCGAAGCCGGCATTACAGAATGCGGAAACAGCATGAAAGACGGCGTGATAAACGGCCGTCCAGGGCGATTCAAACCGGCCCGTGGCAATCCAATATATGGACAGAATCGCGGCTCCCAAACCTTCCGTCGCGAAGGTGGCGGCCACGATGTACTTGATAAGCGCACCCAGTTGCGGATTGCGGGTATGATGGAAGCTGTCCTGCATCGCGATGCGGTCCACGATGGCCAACCGGCGCCCGAATGCCACCAGGAAAACGGTAGTCATTGTCATCAGGCCCAGCCCACCGATCTGAATACAGGCGAGAATAACGGCCTGGCCGAAACGCGAGAACACCGTGCCCGTGTCGACGACGGTCAGTCCGGTTACACAAGTGGCGGAAACCGCTGTGAACATAGCGTCGATGAGGGGAATACTAGTACCGTTCGCCGTAGCAGCGGGGAGGGAAAGCAGCGCGGTCCCCATTGCGATAACACCGGCAAAACCTCCCGCTATAATCCGTGCGGGATGTATCCTGCGGCTTGTGACACGTCTATCCGCGGCGCCCGCCATCAACCCACCATTACGTTCTCGTCCGCATAGCGGAAACGGCCTCGAGAACGGCGAATACTGATAGCCAGCGCCAGTGTCAGGGGACCAACCCGTCCCATGAACATCAATAACATCAGAATGAGTTTTCCCGGCATGCTCAGCAGAGGTGTCTGCCCCATGGAGAGCCCCGCCGTTCCAAGAGCCGATGCCGTTTCAAAAGAAAGCCGTAAAAACTGCTTGTGACTCTCGGCAGGAGCAACCCCCCGGGCTTCCACTCCAATCAGGGCCGAGACTGCTAGTACGAAGGCGGCGAGCATGACGAAAACCACCGATTGCGCCTTGTCGAGAATTTCCTGCGGAATACGGCGGCGGAAAATGTGCAAATCTTCGTTGCCGCACCATCGCGAGTATGCGTTGGCAATCAGCAGCACGAAGGTGCTCGTCTTGATGCCGCCGCCGGTGGAGCCGGGGCTGGCGCCGATTATCATGAGGACCATCGTGCAGAGCAGGGAAGGGCTGCTCATCCGGGCGTAATCCACCGTATTGAAACCGGCGGTTCGGGTGACGGAACAAAAGAAGGCGTTGAGCCACGCCTCGAATCCGCTCATTTCCGCGAACAGCGCCTTACGTTCCAGCAGGTAATAGGAAACCGTACCTGCCGCTAGCAGCCCCGCGGACCCGATGAGCACCAGTTTTGTGTGCAGGCTCAACCTTGCTACCGGGCGAGTGCCGGGTGATGTCCAACGCAGCGAGTACTTATGCTGTAGATAGTCCTTCAGATCGAGGCCGACCAGGAAACCTAATCCGCCTGCAATGACGAGGGCGCTGATGACTGCCAAGACCAACGGATCGTCACGGAACCCAACCAGGTTGTCGGTGTAGAGGGCAAACCCGGCATTGCAGAATGCCGAGATGGAATGAAAAACGGCGTGATAGATCGCCGTGCCGGCCGAATCGAAGCGGTGGGTTGCGATCCAGTATACCGACAGGATAGCAGCGCCTGCCGCCTCTGTCGCAAAGGTGCCAGCGACGATGTACTTGATGAGCGTGCCCAGGCGCGGACTGCGGCTATGGTGGAAGCTGTCCTGAACCGCGGTGCGATCCGTGATAGCCAGTCTGCGCCCGAAGGCGACCAGCAAGACCGTAGTGAGTGTCATCAGGCCCAGGCCGCCGATCTGAACACAAGTGAGAATAACGACCTGCCCAAATAGCGAAAACACGGTGCTCGTGTCCAGCGCCAGAAGGCCGGTAACACACGTTGCGGAAACCGCCGTGAAAAATGCATCGATGAATGCAATTCGGGTACCACTGACGGTTGCAGCCGGATGCGAAAGTAAGGCAGTCCCCACCGCGATCACGGCGGCGAAACTTACGGCGACAATCCGCGCCGGGTGCAGAGCCGGAGATCCGCCACGCCTCATACGGGCGAACGCCTTGCCTGCTGATATTTAGGATTATATTTCCCCACTTCCGCGAACCCGCCGAGTTGCGGGCGCATCGGCGAGAATCGGGGATAGCTTTCCCAAATGTCGCCGCTGCCGGTGGCACGGGGGTCTTTTTCCGCCATCAGGCGCCGGTCGAGTTGCTCGCGCAGCCTGGCCCGGATCATTGCGTGCGATGCTGCGTCCGCCAGGTTGTCGAGGCAGCCTGGATCTTTCCGGATGTCGTACATCTGTTCGGATGGGTTCTTGCCGCACGTCAATTCGAAGAGCCGCTTCACCCGTTCCGATTCGCGGTGCTTCAGCAGATAGTCTTTTGACGGACAGGCATCAATGTCGAAGTAGCCTTCCGGATCGCCGGCCGGCCAGCGGTCCGGCTTGAAGTTGCGGATGTACAGATATTCGTGAGTGCGAATGGCGCGCGCCGGATAACCGAGATTGTCGAACCGCGAATGCGAGTGGCGCTCACGGCCGGAAAAAATGCGGTCTCTCGAGGCGTCCACCCGGCCCGAGTGTTTCGAATCGAGCACGTTCAGGATGCTGCGGCCCGTCATTTCCACGTTTGGCCCGGCGCCGGCGGCTTCGAGGAATGTTGGCGCGAAATCCATAAAGCTGACAAGATCATCGATCTTGCGGCCACCCGCAAAACGCGCGGGCCACGAAACCGCCAGCGGCAGGTGAATGCCGTACTCATACATGGTGGCCTTCGCTCGTGGAAACGACATGCCGTTGTCGGCCGTGGCGACCAGAAGCGTATTCTCTAACTCGCCGGATTTTTCGAGAATGGCGATCATTTTTCCAAGTTGCCGGTCGAAGTGTTCGATCTCCAGATAGTAATCGAGCATGTCGCCCCGGACTTCGTTCACGTCGGGCAGGAAGGGCGGCAGCACCACGTCCTGAAGCCGCTTGCCAGACTCCAAACCGGACCCGACCCGGTAGGGGCGGTGCGGCTCCTGCGCGCCGTACCAGAAGCAGAAGGGGCTTCCTGCGGGCTTCTTCCGGAGAAACTCTTCGAAATTGGCGGCATAGTCGATGACGCTGACCGCATTCGAAGTTCGAACCGCTTTCCGGCGGTTGTATTCCGGCCCGGCGGGATTGTGCGGCCACCCGGCATCCCTCCAGTTGCACGGGCCGGCGCCCTTGCCCGTAAATCCGGTGTGGTATCCGGCGGCCGCCAGGATACCCGGATAAACCTGAAATTTTCTCGGGAACAGGCTGGCATGCGTGCCCGCTTCTTCCAATTGCCATGGGCTACGGCCCGTCAGGATGGCTGCGCGCGAGGGAGCGCAGCCCGGAGATCCGCTGAACGCATTCGTAAACAACACGCCCCGCTCCGCGATGCGGTCGAAAGCGGGCGTCTTCACGACGCGATCGCCATAGGCGCCGGCGTGCATCCACGACTGGTCGTCGGCAATGGCGAACAGAATGTTCGGGCGTTTTCCGGAAGCGGGAAAGAGACGCGGGAGAACCGGTGCGCACGCAGCGGCGTTGATGAACCGGCGCCGGTTGAGGCCGTTTGGCATGATTCGACCTATGTTACACCCGCTGGTGTTCTTCCTTGGGTAGGCGGCTTCGCTACTCGTCGTTATAATCGAATTTCCTGATGCAGCTAGACTGGTTTCCGCTGTGGTTGAGCCTTCGTGTCGCGGCGCTGTCGACGGTAATTGCGTTCTTCGGCGGGCTTGCCCTGGCCTATGTACTCGCAAATCGCCAATTCCGCTGGAAGGAAGTGATTGACGCGGCGGTGACGCTGCCGTTGGTCTTGCCTCCCACCGTGCTTGGCTATTACCTGCTTGTGGTTCTCGGAAGGCAAAGCCCTTTGGGCAAAATGTTCGAAGGTATTTTCGGTTCTCCACTGGTCTTCACGTGGAAGGCAGCGGTGGTGGCGGCGCTGTTTCACGCCGGCCCCTTGCTGATCAAGTCGTCGCGCGCGGCGCTTGAAAGCGTCGACCGCAGCTACGAGAGGGCGGCGCGCAACCTGGGCGCGACGGAATGGCGAGTGTTCTGGCGCGTGAGCCTGCCGCTCGCCTGGCGTTCGATTCTGGCCGCGGTGGTGCTCGCCTTTGCGCGCGCGCTCGGCGATTTCGGAATCACAATCATGATCGCGGGCAACATTCCCGGGCGTACGCAGACTGTTGCGGTTGCCATCTACGATGCCGTGGAATCCGGCAACGGGATGCTGGCGCGGACGTTGGTGCTTGTGATCTCGGCGGTGGCACTCCTTGTGCTTTCCATAGCAAACCGGCTCGGAGCGAAGCGCTTCGGCTCCACCTACACGCCTGTATGATCCGGGCCCGTATTCGCAAAAATTTCGCGGCGGGACCGGAATCGAGCGCGTTCTCGCTCGACATCCAGTTGGAATTAGGTGCTGGAATCACGGTGCTCTTCGGCCCGAGTGGCGCGGGGAAGACTCTCATTCTCGACTGTATAGCGGGATTCGTACAACCTGATGAGGGCCGCATCCTGCTCGATGACGCCATTCTGTTTGACGGTGCGGCACACGTCAACATTCCGCCGCGGGAACGGCGCTGTGGATACGTATTTCAAAACTATGCTCTGTTTCCGCACATGTCGCTGCGGGGCAACGTCGATTTTGCGGCCAAAAGTATTCCGAGGTTGGAACGGCATCGAAGCGTGACCGAAATGCTGGAGCGCTTTCACATTGCGGAGGTGGCGGGGCGCAGACCGCATGAGGTCTCGGGCGGGCAAAAACAGCGCTGCTCCATTGCGCGGGCGATGATCGGCGGTCCGAAGCTGTTGCTGCTCGATGAGCCCGCGCGGGGACTGGATGCCCCGCTGCGAGTCGAGCTATATACGGTATTGAGGCAAATACGCGCCGAGTTCGGAATCCCAATACTGGTGGTGACGCACGACCTGGAGGAATGCTTTGCACTCGGCGAGGAGATGTTGGTGCTGCGCGATGGCCGTTTAATCCAGAGCGGACCTCCCCGGAAAGTTATCGAACAGCCCGCCGGCATTGAGGTGGCTCGGCTGTTCGGCATCTACAATCTCCTCCACGTGGAAATTCGGGTACTCGATCCGGGTAGAAACATCAGCCGCCTGCGGTACGGGGAGTTCGAGATTACAGGACCGTACTTCCCCGGCAGGTTTAAGGGCGATCGCGTCTGGCTGTGTATCCACCCCGGACACCTTAAAGTATCTCCCGCTGACGGAAAGCTTGGCCCGAACCAGGTGCGTGTGAATCTCCTGCGTGCCGTGGAGAAGCCCCAGGCGGTGCGGCTCGAGTTCTCGGGCGATCTTGCGGCAGAGGTTCCCCGATCTCAATTCGAAAGGCACAAGCATAATAGAGATTGGGTGATCGAGTTTCCGGTTGAAGGACTACGCGTGCTTTGAACGGTCAGACCGCGCCCGCTGAGAGACGAATGAAAGCCTTTGATGAGTACGTTGAACTTGCCAGGTTGGCTCACGGCCATATTTGCGCCGGTCAGATTCTCGGGTTGCGCATGGCTGTCTACGGTGTGAAGTTGCTTGGTCTTGAGGACCCGGCCGGCAAAGATCGTAAGCGCCTGATCACGTTTGTAGAAATCGACCGGTGCGCCACCGATGCCATTGGAGTCGTAACAGGATGCCGCCTCGGCAAGCGGGCGCTGAAATTCCGCGACTTCGGAAAAGTGGCGGCTACCTTTTGCGATCTTCAGGCGGAGAAGGCGGTCCGGGTGGTCGCCAAGGAGTCGTCGAAGGAACGTGCAAAGCAACTCTACCCAGATATTGTGGATAAGAACCAGCAGCAGATGCGCGCCTATCGCGAGATGTCCGACGAGGATCTCTTCGAAAAACAGTGGGTGCGTGTGACGCTTGGCCCGGAGGAAATGCCGGGATACAAAGCGCCGCGAGTGGTGTGCGAGGAATGCGGCGAGGGGATCAATTTCAAGCGCGAAGTGATACGCAACGGGAAAACACTATGCAAGTCCTGCGCTGGCGAGTGCTACTACGAGCCGGCCTGAAGTGATCCGGTATTACATCACGGACCGTAAGCAATTGGGTGGCGTGGAGGCTCTGCTCGCCAACATCGGTTCCGTTCTCGCCTCTGGAATCGACATGATCCAGATTCGCGAGAAGGACCTTTCCGCACGGGAACTCGCCGAACTGGTGCGGGCGGCGCTTGCGTTTCCGAATCCACGCGGCACCAGGATCCTGGTGAATTCGAGAACGGATGTCGCCCTTGCCTGCGGGGCGCACGGTGTGCACCTGACGTCCGATCCAGTCGCTCCGGCAAGGTTGCGGCAGATTGCTCCGAAGCCGTTTCTCATTGGCGTGTCCTGTCACAGCAGCGAAGAGATCCAGCGTGCGGAAGGGGCCGACTTTGTTGTTTTCAGCCCCGTTTTCTTCACGCCGTCCAAAGCCGGCTACGGTGCACCGCAAGGCCTTGACAAGCTACGCGAAGCCGTCCAGGCGAGCCCCCTTCCGGTGCTCGCCCTCGGTGGAGTGAACAAGTTGAACTCGCCGCTGTGTATCCAGGCGGGCGCGGTGGGAGTGGCGGGTATCAGCATGTTCCAGCGTGCCGACGGTTGACCTCAGAAGACCAGGACAGCCATCGCGGCGTCCGTAACCACCGTGTCCCCAGTTGCATTTTTCGTCTCGCGTGGAACATCCGGCCGCTGGACCAGCGCAAGCGAACGAACCTTTCCTGTAAAGAGAAGATCGCTGACCACCTTTGCGCGTTCACGATCGATATTCGAATCGATCTTGTGTATGAATGTGCGCTGCTCCGGCGACAACTCAATTCCGATGTCGTGCGTCGCCGCCACAACCCATACCGGCTTGCCCTGAAACGTATCGGGACGCCTCCACACGCGAAGATGATGCCGCATGGCGAAGGTGTTGTTCTGCTTCTGAAAATCCATGGCGGCCTTCTGGTCGGCCAACAGCAGAATGGACATCGGCGCTTCGTTGTAGCCGCGGGATTCGGCGATGGCACGGAACGTCTCCAACGCGGACAGGCTATTGAGGGCGGCCGCGGTGAACCACCCGGCGGCTTTGAACGCTTCCCGGATCTCCTCCTCCGTTCCGATGAGCATCAAATTGGTGATGTCGGACGGCTTGGGAGGTTTTTCCGCCCTGGTCTGGTAGGGTTGAGAGTTCACTAAGCGGTTTAGCGCGCCCGTGTCGGCGATCGGCACGAGATTGGGACCCGCGCCAGTACCCTTCCATTCGACCGGCGCGGTGAGCGTCACATTCATTTCCACGCCCGGTTCGTACACAATGTCCGCGTCGGCTTCTTTCAGTACCGCTCCTTTGACGAGTCCAAGGAAACCCGCGAGCCCACTGCTCCTTTGAGCAACTCTGCCGATCCCCTGATCCATGCGCGCGGAAATGGTCTGAGAGGCGATAATGCCGTTGATGCGCCCCTGCTCGTCTACGCTCTCCCGCGCGTTGTCCACTTCGGAAACCCGGGATTGAATCTTCACGTGCTGTCCCGTCGAATCCTCCATTCGGTTGAATACAATCTCCAGCGTGGCGCGATCTTCCGGCCCTTTGGAAAGCTTGGCGAATTTCACCTCGCCGTGCAGCCGGACGCCGGCGTGCAGCGCGACGGCACCATCTACCACCACCGGAGCGATGATAACGGAAGAAACGGCATCGCCGGGCTTGGAGGCATTACTGGCGACCTTGCTCTGTAGGCGAACGTGAAGCTCGACGCCGGCGGGAATGTTCGCCGCGAAGCAGGCGGAGCACAGGAGTACCGGCAATATCGCCCGGATTATCATGTCAATGTCAATCGTACTTCAGCTTTTCGTGAACTGTAATACCAGGTATATCAGCCCGGGCGGGACCGCGAGCATCAGCGCCAGAACGGCCCACGACAGGCGATTGCCGAAATTGAGGGTCCATCCCAAGCCGATACGCTTTTCAACAAACAGCACGGGGTCCTGGGGGTTGTGATAGAACTGCCCCCAACAATGCCAGCAACTTTCTGGCGTCACTTCTCCAGGCTCGGAGGCGGTTTCTCCGCGGCGCCGGACAGAGAACCAGATCGCCACGGCGATGAGCCCGAAGGAAGCGGCGTTAAAAACCATCACTCCCCATACGGGTGTGACGTAAATCGGCAAGAGTCCGGCCAGAGAGCCACCTGCCGCAACAATACAGGCGACTGCAAGCAGGACCAGCTGAGACGTGGACTGCAGGGCACTTCGGCGAGAACCCCATGAGATCACCACGGAGATGCCCAGGATAAATAGAACGATAATGGCCCCGAAAAGCAGCGGGCCATAAACCCCCGCGAAACTTCTGGTGGACCAGCCGTTGGGCGTCCCGTCCGTTCCCCAATGTACAGGGAAGCGCGGCGGTATTTGATCCCAGTGAAGATGAAGGTACACCGCTGTCCCCGCGAGGATGGCCATCGGAATGAGAAACAGCAATATCTGCCGCTGGAGGTGGTTATCCGTGTCCGCCAACTGCGCCTCGCGTGTGGAAGGTGCGGGTAGAGCAAGGTGCTGAATTTCGCCGCGCGTCCGCCAAAAGATCCGTCCGGCCGCGATCACCGGCAGAAGAGAGGCGGCAGACATCCAGATGGCTGCCCAGGATAACGGCAGCCACAGCGGCACAAAGAAGGTGGTAGCGGTCCAGGGCAATAAGTGGAGTTCGTAGCGCCGCAAGGCTCGGCGGCCTTCACTCCCGTATCGAACTTCCGGTGGAACAGCGACGCCGAAGAGACGATCGCGATACGGCAGGAAGGGGAGCACATGCAGGAACGCGAAGGTAGCGGCAAGGGGCAGCAACAAAGAAAGCCGTATCATCGTCATGGCTCCAGCTCTTGGGTAAGGAGATGCAGTTCTCTGGCTATTTCCCGGGGAGATAAGCCTTCGGCGCGCATCTGCGCAACCATCTGGCGGATACGCAACCGGAATCCAGTGACCTTCTCGCGGCTGGCGCCGGAAGGGAGGCGGCGATCGATCACCATGGCGCGCCGCCCGTGTTTCAGTTCCAGCCAGCCTTCTTCGGCAAGTTGGCGGTAGGCCTGAGCGACGGTATTGAACGTGATGCCAAGTTCCATCGCCAGACGCCGGACCGATGGAAGTACATCTCCCGGCGCCAGCACGCCATCCACCAGGTGAGTACGAAAGGAATCGACAATCTGCCGGTAGTTCGGGACCGGCGAATTCAGGTCGATTCGTATCATAAGTTTCGGTTTCGCCATCTGTCTACTGTGCGAATACAGTGTACACTTTAGCGAATTGGTCCGTCAAGACCGCTTACCCGCGCGCGGCTCAGTAAGAGCGTTCTCGTTTTCCCGCTTCGGCGCGGCGGTACCAGTCCAGCCCCTTTCTGAACAGAGCCAGGACTTCAGCTTTCCGCTCGGGGGTGGCGAAACGGCCGCGCGTCTCGGTGCGGGCAATAAGGCGCTCGACCCATTCCCGATAGAAGCGCACATCGTCGGCAACGTGGACGGGACGGCCGGCGACGGTCACGTAAACGGGGCTCGTGTGAGCGTAGGCCTGGGTATCGTTCAGGATCAGCCGGTGGCGCGGGCCGAGCGTGCGGAGCGCGATCCACGAACTGTCTCTAATAACGATACGGTGCGTGAAATCCACGGTCTTTTTGCCTGCCGGTGAAATCGTGTGGACGGGTGTGCCATTTACGATGACATCGATCCGATCCAGAGGGACCTGAGAGGAGACGGTGCCGCGCACAACAACTTCCTCTGCGCGGTCGAGAAGAATTTCGCCGCCCGGGGATTGATCGTTCACCACAAGAGTGGTTATCGGCCCGTTCGAAGCGAAGGACCGCCCCCGGCGGAAGCCCTCCAGCCACGCTGCATAGTCAAACCGCGGCCCCGCTTGCACATAGACGCGGTTCCCGCCCACGATATAGTGATCGACCACGTTCGTGAACGCATCCGTCCCAGCCGAGATCGCTACGCGGAAGCCGCAGTTCAGCAGGCGGTACCACATCTCCGTCGTCGCAACTTCATCGTTGTTGCTAAGCACATCCATGGCGGTAGGCTGGCCGAGCGCGAGGTCCACTGGAAGTTCCTTTATGCTCGCTGACTCGAAGTTCGGCGCCATGCCGGGGTGGGCATAGCTTACGGCGCCGCCCTGATCGAAGACCTGTTGGGAAAGGGCATAATTGGCCGGATAATCTTCCCAGTAGGGCGTGTTGCGAAAGCCGTTATAGAAAGGCTCTACCAGGCGCTTCAATCCGAGAAAGCACATGTGCCCATAGGCGCTGGAACGGTTCTCTTCGTTCCAATAGAGGAAGTGTTCGGGCGTGGAGAGCCGGTGGGGCTTTGCTTCGAAATACTGGCGGTCATGAATGAACGCGCCACTGGAGTTGGCCACCATCAGGTTGGCGTAATTCAAGTCCTCACCCGCAACCTGCAGCCGGACATCGTGCGGTTCAATTACCTGATGGTGGGGTGAGGTGTAGTTGGCGTGGATGTGCACATCGCCGGACCACCAACCCTTCTGAGCGGGGTGCGCCCAGCGGACCAGTTGCAAAGTGGCTTCGGCGGGAACTCCCGGCTGAAGATGAGCGCGTTCGGCTGTGAGGCGGTATTCAGGGCCGCGAGTGGCCTCCAGCAGCGTTTCGCCGGCGGGGAGTTGGATCTCGAAACCGCTGTCCGCGTGAAAGAAGTACTCGGCACTCATCGCCGTAATGCGAGCGGAAGATCCCGTAGGTACATAAGAAAGCCCGTCAGAGCCGGTGATATACACACGCGCGATGGCGGGTTGGCCTTGTTCGTCGAGCAGGCGGACGCGCAGGGGCACCAGCGGGCGAACATCGAAATGGATCGTGGTGGCGATTTCTCCGGTGCCGTGACGGAGAGTCAACTTGCCGTCCGACGGGCCGATGCTGGTTTCCACCGCGCGCAGCAGGATAGCGGTGTTGCCGCCCGGAGCAATCGCGATATTCCGCGCAGCGCTTTCCATCGATGCGCCGGCATATATCGCGTCAATCGTGATGGGCTGTGAGTCGCGATTGACGACGACGACTGGAATATTTACGGTCCGTGAAGACCCTGCCACGAAACGTGACTGCGGAGCGGCGCGCCACATCAGGTTACCACTGCTGTATTCGGCGCGAAAAACATCCGGCGTGGTCAGCGCCGCCGCATCCTGCACGCGGAAAGTGAAGCGGTCGCGCAATTCGCGGATTGCTTCGCCATTGGCCCGGCGGCGGAGCAAGATGCGGGCGATGTCGCCGAATCCAACCTCGCCTTCGGCTTCGAACTGCAGAAGTCCGTTGTGGTTCACCCAGAAAGAGAGATCCTCCTGGCCAGGCTTGGAGAGAGGAACGGCCGCCTGACCTGCGGCCTCCCTTTGCATGAAGTGCGCTGAGAACAGCAGCAGGCCGGCGGCGCCGCCTGCCAACGCACAGCGGGTTAGTCGGGCATGGTTTCTGGAAATCAAGCTTCAGTCCAAACTGTATAATACGTGCATTCGACAAAGTGGAGCGAGTGGTGCCGCAAGCAGGGGTGCCGAGCACGCTTCCCGGATTTCCGAAAGCCGCATGGTTCCAGATATTGAAGAACTCCGCAAGAAACCGCAGGTTGAGTCCTTCGCCGGCCTGCCCGTCGCGGTCGGGATTGCTCGCTGCGTTGGTGACCGGGAATGGTGTGCCCGACTGTATTGTCGTCACACCGGAAAGTTCCCATCCCGAAAACAAAGCACGCTTCAGACCGTGCGCACCACGCCCAAATGGATTGGGTAGGTCGAGGTTGTGGCCGACGACCACGGCTTGCTGCGAGTAGCGCCCGTGGTTATTCCCGGAAGGCTGTTACAAGTCTCCACCGCTGCCCGCGAAAGGGCGCACCGGCTCCTCCATACGTTGACCGAATTTTGCAATTCGCTCAGTGAGTTCATCCCAGCCATACATCCCAGCCATAGCGAACGCCACCCGTCGCACCTGATATACTGCGCGTCAATGAGTCTGGCGCTTCTGCTCTTCTTTGCTGCTTTCCGGGTGTCGGAGACCGTGGACGAGATCCGCATACAGGGAACCGCCGTTGAAGCTGTTGTGCGCAAGCAGGGCTACGTCTCTGGTGTGGCGGGCGGGTCGTTTCTCGACAGGAAGACGGGTTTCCGCGACGCGGGCTTCGGCCTCGATATCGTCGACTGGCTGATGGAGCCCGGGAGCGACGAGGCATACCGCGACCGTCTTACAGGCGACCTCCGGTACGATTTCAATAATGCTTTCCATGGCAGGATCGCCAAGCGCAGTATCGAGGGTCCGCAGATCTGTACACAAGCCCGGAAGCTGGATCCGCGTGTGATTCGTGGAAAGGATTTTGCGGCTGTAAAGATGGATTACCGCTACCGCATCGCCGCCCCGGGGCGCAAAACGGGATCGTTGTGGGAGCAGACCATCGTATTTCCGGAAGGAGAGCGTTATTTCATCTCATCCGACCGCGTCACCACCGTGAACGAAAGCCCCGCGCTATTTTTGCGCATCGATATGCCGGGTCACATCAAACATAAAGAAGCCGATACGTTCAGCGAAATATTTCTCAGCTACTTCGGCCGGATCCCCGCGAAGGAGTTTCTCGACGATTTCGCCCCGGACGAAAAATTCCTGTACCGTCGCGGGGAAGGGAAAACGCCACGGCGGTTCATCCGCGCTTACCGTCTGCGCGATCCGAAAACCGGCGTGGCGGGGCCGTGGCTCGCGGGCATGACACTCGATCCCTCTGTCGTATCCGAAGCATGGTGCCATCAGCGCGGGTACGTATGTATGATCCAGGAATTTGGCGGCCGTCCGGTGCAGACGGGTGACCATTTCAGCGCCGCGTTCCTTGTGGGTTACTTCGATTCCATCAGAGAGATGGAGCGCGTATACGACCGCTACGCCGGTCACAACGGACTGGAAGTTACGGCGCAGGGCTGGAGGCTGGTGAAGTGACACGCGTTGCCGCCCTGCTGCTTCTTGCGGCATCCGTACTCGCCGCGGACGATCGTCTTCAGCAACGGCTCGAATGGTTCCAGGATCAGAAATTCGGGCTGATGCTGCATTGGGGTGCATACAGCCAGATGGGAGTTATCGAATCGTGGCCGCTGGTATGGGCGGACCGCAAGTGGTCCAACCCGAAGATCAGTACTCGCGAAGAGATGGTGGAGTTCCGCAAACGCTATTTCGCGCTACCACGCACATTTAATCCCACCGAATTCGATCCCGCCGTCTGGGCCCGCCACGCGAAGGCCGCCGGTATGCGGTACGTGGTGTTCACAACAAAGCATCACGATGGTTTCGCGATGTTCGACACGCGCCAGTCCGAATATCGTGTCACTGCCCCTGAGGTGACGTTCAGCCGCGATCCCCGCTCCAACATCGTTCGCGAGGTGTTTAGTGCGTTCCGTAAGCAGGGCCTCGGCATTGGCGCGTATTTTTCGAAATCCGACTGGCACAGCCCCTTCTATTGGCGCCCGGATGTCTTCGCCGAAGATCGTAATCCCAACTACGACACACTGGCGGACTCGCGGCGCTGGGCGCAATTCGTCCAGTTCGTACATGGACAAATTGGAGAACTGGTCACCGGTTATGGCCCTATCGATATCCTGTGGCTCGATGGAGGGCAAGTGCGCCCGCCGAAGCAGAATATCGATATGGACCGTCTCGTTGCGATGGCGCGACGCCATCAACCCGGCCTGATCGTGGTGGACCGCACCGTGGGCGGCAAGCATGAGAACTACCGCACGCCCGAACAGAAAGTACCCCAGAAACCACTCGATGGCCCGTGGGAGAGTTGCATCACGATGGGTACGCAGTGGTCCTATAAGCCGGCGGACACCTACAAGCCGGCACGCGAACTCGTCCACCTGCTGGTCGATGTGGTTGCGAAGGGAGGCAACCTGCTGCTCAATATTGGCCCGCAGCCCGATGGACAATTGCCCGAAGAAGCGGTTGTGCGTCTCGAAGAGATCGGGCGATGGATGGCGGTGAACGGCAAGGCGATTCACGGCACGCGCGCTTTTGCTCCGTATAGGGAGGGGCGGATCGCCTACACGCGCAGAGGGAACACGATATACGCATTCTATTTGCTCGAGCACGGAGAGCGGCCTCCTTCGCAGATCGTCATTCCCGCGGTGCGCCCGGGCAGCGGCACGCACGTGGAGTTGCTTGGCTCGCGTGCGTCCGTTGAATGGTCGGTGGCGGCACAGGGTATCACCGTACGGCCGCCCGATACGGCAACAGCAGAGCACGCCATCGTCTTTGCGATCAGTGGTACGTTATGAACCGCCGCACCTTACTCGGTCTCCTCACAACACCCGCTCTGAACGCTTTCGGCCAGGGCGTTGCCACGCGCAACGTAAAGCCCACACGCCGGGGCAAGCCGTCGGGTTTACCGTTTCATGCGCGCTTCACCGACGTGGCGAAACAGGCGGGTCTCACGGCCCCCACCATCTATGGCGGGGTGGAGCAAAAGCCGTTCATTCTGGAAGCGGTCGGGTGCGGCTGCGCATTCCTCGATTACGACAACGACGGCTGGCTGGATATATTCATACTCGGCGGGACTCGCCTGGAAGGGGCGCCTCCGCACGCGGGCAACCGGCTCTACAAGAACAATCGCGATGGCACCTTTGCCGATGTGACGGACAAGGCGGGGCTGAAGCGGACAGGCTGGGCGTCGGCAGTATGCATCGGCGATTTCGATAACGATGGGCATGACGACCTGTTCGTCACCTACTTCGGACAGAACGTGCTATACCGCAACAATGGCGATGGCACGTTCACTGACGTGACGAAGAGAGCCGGTCTGCTTCAGGCGAATCCGCGATGGAGCTCCGGGTGTACGTTCGTGGATTACAATCGCGACGGTCTGCTCGATCTTTTCATGGGTAGCTATCTTGAATTCGATTTCAAGAGCGTTCCGAAGCCGGGCGAAAACGCCAACTGCACGTGGAAAGGTGTTCCGGTGAACTGCGGTCCGCGCGGGTTGCCGCCGGGCGCGCTGACGCTGTACCGGAACAACGGTGATGGCACCTTTACGGACGTCACCAGCGAATCGGGTGTGGGCAGAGCGAAGGGCAGTTATGCCATGACAGCCGTAGTGGCCGATTTCGATAACGACGGCTGGCCTGATATTTACGTCGCGTGCGACTCTACACCTAGCTTTCTGCTGCGCAACCAGCAGGACGGCACATTTGCGGAAATAGGCCTCGAAAGCGGAGTAGCGTTGAATGAAGACGGCATGGAGCAGGCAGGCATGGGTCTGGGTATCGGCGACTATAACCTGGATGGCGCGCTCGACATCTACAAAACGCACTTTTCCGACGACACCAGCATTCTCTACCGTAACGACGGCAAGGCGATGTTCGACGATATGACCATTCGTGCGGGGCTGAGTGTCGAGACCCGGTTTACTGGATGGGGCGCTGGAATTGCCGACCTCGATAACGACGGCTGGCCCGATCTGTTCCACGTCACGGGCAGCGTCTATCCGGAAGTGGAGAAGAAAATCCCCGGATATCCCTATAAGACTCCGCGTGTCGTTTTCCGCAATCTCGGCAACGGGCAGTTCGAGCAATTCATTGAGGAGGCGGGACCGGGCGTTGCCGCCGCTCACCCGAGCCGCGGCTGCGCCTTTGGCGATTTCGACAACGATGGCGACCTCGATGTGCTGATCGTGAACCTTAACGAACCTCCATCGCTGTTGCGGAACGACGTTTCCGGTGACCATCAATGGCTGAAAGTGAAGCTGATGGGGACGAAGTCGAATCGCACCGCCATCGGCGCGAAGGTGATAGCGCACTATGGCGGCCGAAGGCAGGCGCAGACGGTCCTGAGCCAGTCGAGCTTCTATTCGGTAAACGACCTGCGGCTGCACTTCGGCCTGGGTAAAGCGGCCAGCGCGGATCTCGAAATACGCTGGCCAAGCGGGGGAGCCGAATCGTTCAAGAATGTAGCTGCCGGACGCCTGGTGACCATTTGCGAAGGCAAGGGTATCGTGTCCGAACAGAAGTTCTCGCGTTAAGCGGTAACAAAGCGGAAGCTTTACGCGTCCTACGTTCACTATGCCTTCTGGAGACGGCTTTTCTCTTTCCAATTGGCCTTTGTTCCGGCAACTGAAACAGCGTGACCTGTTCGGTTTGGAGCAGACTGCGGCATCGCCACGTACGGAGGCGCTTACGGCGCGCACGGCGAGCGCGGACCGCATTGTGCCTTCGATCTGCCCTTACTGCGCAGTCGGATGCGGGCAACTCGTCTACGTGAAGAACGAAAAGATCATCGATATCGAGGGCGATCCGGCCTCTCCGATATCGCGCGGCTGCCTGTGCCCGAAAGGCGCGGCAACCTTCCAACTGGTTACCGGTTCTCACCGTGTGCAGCATGTTCTCTACCGGCGTCCGCATGGCAAGGAATGGGAGACAGTACCGCTGGAGCAAGCGGTCGACATGGTGGCAGAGCGGGTGAAACGCACTCGCGACGAAACCTGGGAAGGCACCGATGAGGAGGGCCATCCGGTCCGCCGCACCATGGGCATCGCACATCTTGGCGGCGCCACGCTGGACAACGAAGAGAATTACCTAATTAAGAAGCTGTTTACCGCGCTGGGAATCGTTCAGATCGAAAATCAGGCCCGTGTTTGACACTCCTCCACCGTCCCCAGTTTGGGGACATCGTTCGGAAGGGGAGGGGCGACGACGTTTCAGCAGGATCTGCAGAATGCGGACTGCATCGTCATCGAGGGGTCCAATATGGCCGAGTGTCATCCGGTCGGCTTCCGCTGGGTGATGGAAGCGCGCGAGCGCGGCGCGACGATTATCCACGTCGACCCGCGGTTCACTCGCACCAGCGCCGTTGCCAACATACACGTCCCCATCCGCGCAGGCAGCGATATCGCGTTTCTCGGCGGCATCGTTCGCTACATCATCGAGAACGAGCGCTACTTTCGCGATTACGTTGTCCACTACACGAATGCACCGGCGATTGTTTCCGCGGAATTTCAGGATACCGAAGATCTGGATGGGCTCTTCGGTGGGTGGGATGAAGAGACGGGACAGTATCACAAGAAGGCCTGGCGGTATGAAGGCGCCGATCCGGAACCAGCCGCTGGAGTAAAAGAATCAGACGAAGAAGGGCAGCCCATCCAACACAATCCGTTCCAGGCCGGACACAGCGATCCAACGCTTCAGCATCCGCGGTGCGTATTTCAGATCCTGAAACGGCATTTTTCACGCTACACACCGGAGATGGTAGAGCAGACCTGCGGGATCCCGAAGAGCCTGTTTCTGAAGGTGGCGGAGACGTTGTGCCGCAATTCCGGACGCGAAAGAACGTCGGCGTTTTGTTATGCGGTCGGCTGGACGCAGCATTCGATGGGTGTGCAGTACATTCGCACCGCGGCGATTGTACAACTGCTGCTCGGCAACATCGGCAGGCCGGGCGGCGGCATCCTGGCCTTACGCGGCCACGCGTCCATACAGGGCTCTACCGACATCCCAACGCTATACAATCTGCTGCCCGGCTATCTGCCGATGCCCAAGGCGAAGCAAGACAAAGACCTCGCCACGTACCTGGCCCGCAATACTTCGCCTTCCGGTTGGTGGGGTGAATTTCCGAAGTATTTTGTCTCGCTGCTGAAGGCGTGGTTCGGCGAGGCGGCGACAAAAGAGAATGGCTGGTGTTACGACTACCTGCCGGCCTTAACCGGGGACCATTCGCACATGAACACCGTCGTCAACATGGCCGACGGCGGCGTAAAGGGCTATTTTGTGATGGGCGAGAACCCGGTGGTCGGATCCATGAATGGGCCGCTGCATCGTAAGGGACTGCGGCAGCTCGAGTGGCTTGTCGTTCGCGACTTCTCCGTGACGGAAACGGCTGATTTTTGGCGTGACGCACCAGAGATCGAGCGCGGCGAGATTCGTACGGAAGACATTGGAACGGAAGTTTTTTTCTTTCCGGCCGCTGCTCACGTGGAAAAAGACGGCGCCTTCACGAACACGCAGCGCCTGCTGCAATGGCATTACAAGTCCGTTGAACCCCCGGGAGACGCTGCAAGCGAACTCGATTTCATCTACAAGTTGGGGCTCCGCTTGAAAAAGCTGTATGCAGAGGAGTACGGCCAGCCCCGCAACCGGCCCATTCGCGACGTCACCTGGGACTACCCTTTGGAAGGACCGAAGCGGGAACCGAAAGCCGAAGCCGTGCTACGTGAGATCAACGGTTACACGGTAGCGGATGGAAAGCCGGTGGAGGGATTCACCTCTCTGCAGGACGATGGCTCCACTGCTTGCGGCTGTTGGATTTATTCCGGATGCTATCGCGATGGTCACAACATGGCGGCGCGGCGTAAGCCCCACTGGGAGCAGAATTGGGTTGCGCCGGAATGGGCCTGGGCTTGGCCGCACAACCGGCGGCTCCTCTATAATCGCGCCTCAGCCGACCCCGAGGGCAAGCCCTGGAGCGACCGTAAGAAGCTCGTGTGGTGGGACCAGGAAAAGGGCGAATGGGTGGGATACGACACGCCCGATTTCATCGTAAAGCGCCCGCCCTGGTTTCATCCTTCGAAGGACGCATGCGGGAAAGATACGATCGGTGGAACCGATCCTTTCGTGATGCAGGCCGATGGCAAAGGCTGGTTGTATGCCGCTACGGGCCTCCAGGATGGCCCGCTTCCAGTTCATTACGAGCCGCAGGAATCCGTGGTGAAGAACCCGTTGTATGGCCAGCAATGCAACCCCGAACGCGTGGAATGGTGGCGGAAGGACAACCCTTATCACCGGGCCTACGACGATCCGCGCTTTCCATACGTGATCACAACTTACCGCTTGACTGAACACCATACGGCGGGCGCCATGAGCCGGTGGCTTTCATGGCTTTCCGAATTGCAGCCAGAAATGTTCTGCGAAGTCTCGCCAGAGTTAGCGGCTGAACGGGGCTTGAAGAATGGAGGCTGGGCCACCATTCGAACCATGCGTGCGGAAATTGAGGCGCGTGTGCTGGTGACGGGCCGTATGCGGCCCTTGCGCATCAAAGGAAGGCTGGTCCATCAGATCGGATTACCCTATCATTGGTCCACCAAGGGCCTCGCGCGCGGTGACGCCGCTAATGACCTGATCGGGTTTGTGGCCGATCCGAATGTATCGATCCAGGAATCGAAAGCCTTCACGGGCGCTATCGAGCCTGGCCGGAAGAGCAGAAGGCGCAGTGCGGCGATCTCTGGTCCGCCGGTGCGCGAGATCGATCCGAAGCGCTGGCAGCGGGACCTGCCGCCCGCGCGCCGGAAACCGGAGTCTCAGCACAGCTTCAAAGCCGGGGAGAGCAAAAAGGAGCACTGAGGGTGGCAGGCGCAAAAGGTTTTTTCACTGACACCACTTTGTGCATCGGGTGCAAAGCGTGTGAGGTGGCATGCAAGCAATGGAACCAGTTGCCGGATGACGGATTGCTGTTCACGGGCATGTCGTACGACAACACGGTCCACCTGGGTGCTTCCACGTGGCGTCACGTCGCGTTCATCGAAAGGCCGGTGCCACTTTCCACGCAGGACGCAGGCGCGTTTTCCTGGCTGTTCTCTTCTGACGTATGTAAGCACTGTGTGCGCGCGGGGTGTCTTGAAAGCTGCCCTACCGGGGCCATCATCCGCACAGAATTCGACAGCGTCTATGTACAGCCGGATATCTGCAATGGCTGTGGGTATTGCATCGTGAACTGCCCGTTCGGCGTCATTGACCGGCGGAGCGAAGACGGGCGCGCGTGGAAATGCACGTTGTGTTATGACCGCCTGCGCGAGGACATGACGCCCGCCTGCGCGAAGGCCTGTCCAACGGAATCCATTGTGTTCGGTGACCTTGACGAGCTGCGAACGCGTGCCCGTGTGCGCGTCGAAAAGCTACAGGACGCGGGAATGCGCGAAGCATACCTGTACGGCGAAGATGCAGCGTCGCAGCCCGGAACCGAGGGGCTGAATGCGTTTTTCCTGCTGTTGGACAAACCCGAAGTCTACAATCTGCCTCCCGATCCCGCGATTCCGACCAAAGGGGTGGGGCGAAGTTGGATATCCATGGCAGCCGCTGCCGCCGGAATCGCGCTCATGGCGGTGGGCTCGGTTTTCTTCAGCAAACTCGGAGGCCGATCTTGAACCAGACGTTTGTTGGAAGACCGGTGGATCGTGTTCAGACGGATGGGCGCGACATCGATACTTCGCTTGCGGAACTGACGGGCGAGGCTGCCCAGCAAATTACGGGTGCGCCTGAGCTTGCGGGAGTTGTCTGGGATCAATTCCCGGCGCCTCGCGCGGGCGACCCCACTTATTACGACAGGCCGCTGCTGAAACAATCGGTTTGGAAGCCCTTTATTCCGCTTTACTATTTCACGGGCGGGACCGCGGGCGCTTCACTGGTTCTGGGTGCGGCGGCTCAACTTGACGGCTCGCGTGAACTCGACAAGTTCATCCGGCGATGCCACTGGATTGGGATCATCGGATCCACCATCAGCGGCAGCCTGTTAATTGCGGACCTTGGACGGCCGGAACGCTTCCTGTACATGCTGCGCGTGTTCCGCCCGACTTCACCGATGAATATGGGCGCGTGGATTCTGGCGGCGGCGCCCTCGGCCGCGATCACTGCGGGTCTGTTTGCGAGGCACTCCCATGGAATCCTGCAACGGATCGGCGAAGCGGCGGGTTACTCTTCGGGAGTGTTCGGAGCGGCGCTGGCAACCTATACCGGGGTGCTGGCGGGTAATGCGGTAATCCCCGTCTGGAAGGAGTCGCGGCGCGTTCTTCCCGTTTTGTTTGGGGCGTCGGCCGCGGCGAGCGCCGGTGCCATCTTCGATCTGATGTTTGAAGACGAGCGCGCCTGCCGCATCACGCGATACTTCGGCATCGGCGGACGCCTGGCCGAGTTGGCTGCGGCCCATTCGATGGAGCGCGGAGCTGCCCGTGTGCCCAGCGTGGCACAGCCTTTAAAGAAGGGGCTGAGCGGTGTGATGTGGAAAACGGCGAGCGTTCTGACGGCAGCCAGCCTGGTGATGTTGATGCTGCCGCGCCAGAACAGAAAGAAGCGAATGGCCGCCGGACTTCTTGGCGCCGGTGGTTCGCTGCTCCTGCGCTTCGCTGTGGAGGCGGCCGGAAATGCATCGGCTCGCGATCCCCGGGCGACGTTTCACCAGCAACGCGCGGGACAGGGCACGCGGGAAGTGGAATAATGCTCTTGGGATATTTCTTATCCGATCAGGTCTCCGGTCACTTCTTTGCGCCGTCCTCTTGATTGCATCGGTACAGACCATCGAGGCACAGGCCATCGCCCGGCTCTCCTCGCAGCCTCTGCTCTCGCCCGCTGAGGTTGCGGAGTTGGAAACCCGCGTTCAGTCGGAGCCTGGTGATATCGCAACGCGAATCCGGTTGTTGACGTACTACAGGGATTTGCCCCGGCCGAGGCTTACAGCAATCCGGTCTTCCGTGCCGCGCGGCTCCGGCACATCCTATACCTGATTGAACATAGTCCGGGCAATGAGGTGGCGGCTCGTTGACCAGAATCCGTCCAATCGCTTGCTGGCGTCCCACCTCGGCTTCTTTTATGCGATGGACATTTTGGGAATGAATGGTCCCTTTGGAACCAGGGGCCGGCGCCCGAGCGACGCGGAGCGGTTGGGCGCTCAGGCGTAGGGTGAGCTGGAACGTACGGCGAATCCGCTGGTGCTGGCGGCAGCGGCAACAGCTCTGCCGAATCTGTTTATGCGCCCGCGGGTGGGACGCGCCCCGGGAGGAGACCCTACCGTGTTCCAATACAGCTCTACACTGATGGCGCGCGCACGCCAGCTTGCACCAGGGGAACCGGGGTCGAGAGGACCGATGCCGCTGATCCACGAATTCGGGCAGTTCACCGGATCCGAGTCTGGCCGATGAGTGCGCCTTCTGCACCGTAATGATTGCAGGCGCCATCGACATACGCGACCTCGTCTGTGACACAGGGAGTCTCAATTATGAGCGGACCAACAGCGAGAGAGATGTCATATCTACGGCACGAATGTCTTATGCTGCCTGGCTGCGCCGCAGCCAGGCAGCCATCGGGTTTAATCCGCGTAGAGATTCAAGACAAAGCAGATAAGCTATCGTCGCAACTCTTGGTGGTACAATCCGGACGTAAGCTCACAATCGGAGACGCTTTGTAGAAGCGGTCAAGCTCGAAGAAGGAGGACGAGTTCGATATCACACTCTCGGCGTGCAGGCATCTTTTTCCTTGTGCTGCTGATGTTGTTTGATACGGCGCTGTGCGTTTCGGCGTTGGCCGAGGACGGTACGGCTGTCAAAGTTCTACAGCCGCTTGGCGCCTTTGCCATTCCAACTTCCAGTGCCTTCACATCGATAACTATGTAGTTGAAGAGGGGAGTATCTCCTATTTGGAGAAACTGCCATCCTTTAACGCATTGGTGGAAGTGAGCCACACGGGAACCACTCTGCTGACGACTGTTCTTCCGACGGATGGCGGGCATATCTCGACTCGCGTCTGTCTTGGCACCGGTCAACTGCCGGTTGTTCTGCAGCGTTCTCGCGAGCGTTGCCGTCTGGTTTTCATTAATGAGTCTGGAAGGATTTCCAATGTTGTGAGTTTGAATCACACGGTCAGCGGTTTGACATACTCCGCTCGATTGATAGGGCTCGACGTGAACAACTCCGTATTGCGCTCCGAGCCTGACGACCAACCGGTCATTCGACTTCGGCCGGCCGCCTCTTACCAGTGTGAGTTAGTCGGTTTGTCCGGCGGCCGGGTTGCCGTTGTAGAGACAGGGGAGACTCCTCGAATGCAACTGTTTGGCCTAAGCGGCAGCATTTACACGGACAGGCAACTCGTTGCGCCAGAACTTCCGTGGCGCCCGGCACCTAAACTGCCACCAAACGTTTTCGAGAACCGCATATTCAGTACCGTGTCCGACGACCGGGGCGGCCTGGTCGCGGTGGCGTCTGGGTACACTCCAGGTTCCGGCCCGATGATTCTCCGTTTCGACGGAGAGGGGAGGCTTAGCGATAGGTACCGCTGCGAGTTTCCGCCTCAGTCACACGGCGAAGCGTTTACTGTTGTGTCGGCGATCGGAGTGACTGGAGATCGGCTTTTCCTGTTCTCCAGCCGGAGCGGCGAGCGGCGTTATATCGGACAGATCGATGAGTCAGTCGATTCCCGAGGTGTCAGCCCAGCCGGATGACTGCAACGGCATGTTCATCCTCGTGAATTGCGGTAGTTGTTGGGGATGTGAAGGGTATGCGGTCGCCGATTGTCCGGCGAGTCTTGAGAGAGGAATTCCCGGCGACCGGATCGTGCAATGTGTAGAGTGTACGCAAGACACCCAACACGACTGCAGTACATCGCCGGAGGGTTGCCGGAACAATCCTACAAAAAAGGGGGTGTTTCAGACGCGTTGCGACAGCACAGGCGTAACACGGAACTATACGGTCTTGTTGTGTTGCATGGACCATTCTCGTTGACTCTCCGGCGGCATACGGTTGTCTCAGGAAGCACTGCGCGGATACCGCTAAGAGCTGACGCTGTTGAACGGTTCACCGGCTCGAGTCGTCACACAAGTGGACATTCGGTTCACTTTGCAGTAGGGTGCGTACGCACTTTCGACTTCGGATTGTTCCTCTCCGGCTCCGGGCCGAGCATCTCGCGGTACGACGTGGGCACATCATTGGTGGGACCGTCGCCATACGGCATAATGCGAAACATCAAAGCTTGCCCGCGCGAAGCCGCAGGTTCAATACATCCTCGATGGTGTCCCAGCGGTACTCACCGCGTACCGGCTCGAAGAAGTTCCAGTACACGCGCAGGTAATCCATCGAGGTCTGGGGATGGTTCCTGTTCTCCGGATTCAGAGGTCCGCCGTTTGCACGGTGGAAAGTCATGAACCCCATCCCAGGGATTAACCAGCACACCGTCAATCTCCCTCGGGCGAACGGTGATGAGTTGCTGGGAGAACAACACACTCTCACACAGAAGCAGAAAGATCAGAAACAGACACACACGCCAATTCCGGGCGGCAATGCCTCTCAGTCCGGGAGCGCTTTCCCCTTGGTCTCCGGCGCAAACGGAAGCACTGCCAGGCCGATCAGAAACACAAGACACATCGTTACGCCGGCGTATCGCATCGGCTCCGCTTCTCCAGCGTAAACCCGGCTGGTAAGCAACCCCAGGGCAACGGGGCCGATGGCCGCAACAAACCGGCCGACGTTATAGCAGAAGGAGGTTCCAGTGCTGCGCAAGCGGGTCGGGAACAACTCCGGAAGATAAATCGCGTAACCGCCGAAGAGGGCCAGTTGAGCAAAGCCCATCATCGGAACCATCCAGAAGATTTCCGAGAAGTCGTCCAGGTACCAAAAGGTTGCCGCTGTTGCGCACATCGCCGCAAGAAAAGAAATCGCAAATGCTGTGCGCCTTCCTGTGTAATAAGTCAATCGGGTGAAAGCGTAGATCCCAAAAAAGGCGCCCGCATTCTGCAACAGCGACGTCATGCCCGTCCAGAAGGTCTTTTTGCCGGCGATCATTTGTTCTGGAAGACCCTGCGCGCGGAAATACTTGTCCAGAACAGAGCTCAGCAGGTCGAAGCTGAAAAACCCGATGCCCCACAACCCCACCACACCGGAAAAGGCAAGTAACATTCCGACGATCGTGTTGCGGCGCCACCGCGGGTCGCTGAACAGATCCGGGATGGAACCGAGATGCTTGCGATCCCTTGCCGCTTTCTGCCATTGCTCCGGCTCGTGAAGCTTTCTGAATACGAAAATCGCCAGGAATGCGGGAAGGGCGCCGGCGATGAACATCCAGCGCCAGGCGCTTCCGATCATGCCGATTTGCTGCAAGTGTCCGAGCGAAATACCCAGAAGAGCGGCCATCATGTTGCCGATAGCGGATAGCGCCTGCAGCCATCCGAGCGCGAACGGCCGCGCCCTGTCAGGCATTGTTTCCGCTACCAGCGCGACACCGACTGAAAACTGACCGCCGACACCCAGTCCGGTCAGCAGCCGGTAAAACGAAAAATCCCAGACATTATGGGCGAAGGCGCTCAGGCCGGTGAAGAGCGAATAACATAGGATTGTCAAAATCATCGTCTTCACCCGGCCGAGACGATCGCCGAGGACGCCAAAGATAATTCCGCCCGTAGCCCATCCGATCATGAAAATCATGGTGGAATAGCCGGCGAATTCGGCAACCTGCCCGGCCATGGCCGGATCGTCCGGCCGCGCACCCAATAATTCGAGAATGGCGGGACGGCGGGCAAGATTGAACAGTTGCTGGTCCATTGTGTCGAACATCCACCCCAGAGTGGCGACGATCAAAACGAACCAGTGATAACGATTGAGCTCCTTGTACCACGGGAGTCCAGCAGCAGCATCCGTGTTGTTCACTATCATATAGTCGCTTCAAAACCCGGACTGACGCAATTTTGCCGGGATTCGGATAGCCCGGGGGTGCCCGTTCGGTACACAATGAAACTGAACCGGTGTTTCGCCCGGAACATTGAAAAAGGGGAATCGGGACGAATGACAACACCTCACGAAATTGGTTTAGCACAGACACCGGGGCTGGAAACGGGTCCCGGAAAACTGGCAGATCCGTGCATCATGGTGGTCTTTGGTGCGACGGGAGACTTGACCAGGCGCAAGCTGATTCCGGCGCTATACCACCTCGAAAAGGAGAATCTGCTTCCGGAAAATTTCGCATTCGTGGGCGTTGCCATTGACCAGTTGAGCCGCGATGAATTCCGGAATCGGATCAGTGACTGCCTGAACTCTCCCGATGAAGGCGAAGCAAGCGAGGTCGTTGACGAGCAGTCTCTGTCATCTCTGATCGATCGCACAGAATACATAGTGGGCGACTTTGGCGATCCCGGGACGTACCAGGCGTTGAAGGGACGCCTGTCTGACCTGGACGCGCAGTTTGGCACCGCCGGCAATCGCCTCTTCTATTTCGCGGTTGCGCCCGGGTTCTTCAGCGTAGTAGCGAAGCAGTTGGGCGCGGCGGGGCTGCTGACCGAAGAGAACGGCTGGCGCCGGGTCGTGGTGGAAAAGCCGTTCGGTCACGACTACGATTCATCGCAGGCGCTGAATAAAGACCTGCTGAGCGTACTCCAGGAACACCAGATTTATCGCATCGATCATTATCTGGGGAAAGAGACAGTTCAAAACCTGATGGTGTTCCGGTTCGCCAATGGTATCTTCGAGCCGATCTGGAACCGGCGCTACGTCGATCATGTGCAGATCACCGTAGCCGAGAGTGTCGGAGTCGAACAGCGGGGCTCTTACTATGAATCAGCCGGCGCGCTCCGGGATATGGTGCCAAGCCACATCTTCCAGCTCATCGCATTCACTGCTATGGAACCGCCGGTCTCCTTTGATGCGGATGCGGTGCGTAACGAGCAGATTAAAATCATGAACGCCATTGCGCCAATGACGCCGGAGGAAGTCCTGCAAAGAACCGTCCGGGGGCAGTATGGGGCTGGAATGGATGGAGACAACCGCCTGCCTGCCTATCGCTCCGAACCGCATGTAGCAGGCGATTCCCGCACGGAGACTTTCGTCGCCATCAAGTTCTATATCGACAACTGGCGCTGGGCCGACATTCCCTTTTACGTACGCACGGGAAAGCGCCTCCCCAGGCGTGTTACCGAAATTCGAATTCAGTTCAAGAGAGCGCCGTTCGTTCTCTTCCGCCAGACTCCAGTCGATACACTGCAACCGAATCAACTCGTGATACGGGTACAGCCAGATGAAGGAATTTCGCTGAGCTTCGGAGCGAAGATTCCAGGCGCTACCGTGCGGCTCGGCACGGTGAACATGGATTTCCGCTATAAGGATTACTTCGGCGTAAAACCGAGCACAGGGTATGAACGGCTGCTGCACGATTGCATGAGCGGAGATGCTACGCTGTTCCGGCGCTCCGATGCACTGGACGCCGCCTGGTCGGCCGTAATGCCCATCCTGGATGTGTGGGCCGCCCTGCCGCCGCGCTCGTTTCCCAATTATGCCGCAGGCACTTGGGGGCCAAAAGAAGCGGACGAGTTGATGAGCCGCGACGGCCGCCACTGGCTGGTGTGATTCGCCGTCACTCGCTCGAAAAGGTAGAAAGTCGTGAAACCGGAGTGGCGCCTTGCGACTGCAGGGTCACACGAACTTCGGTGCCCGTGGGAGCCGCGCTGACCAACTCGATGTCGCCTCCGTGTTCGCGAATGATCTGGCGGCAACTGAAAAGGCTCCAGTAGCCGGCGGTCACGCGCCCTTGCGAAACATGAAAAGCTGCCGGATCAAACAACGACGCAAGCTGTTCGGCGGGGATTCCGCGACCGTTATCGCAAATTCGGATCTCAATTTGCCCACCACTCTCGCGCGTCGCAATACGGATTTCGCCTCCGTCCGGAAGAGCATCGATAGCGTTGGTCACGAGGTTGGAGAAAACGGCGCTTAGCTGCTGCGGCCGGCAAATGACGCGGGGAAGCGGATTCAGTGCGGTAACTACAGCGATGTTTTCCGGAAGATTCACCGACACCAGCGTGGCGACGTCAGCAAGCAGTTCGTTTACGTCGCCGGACTGTATTTCCGCGCGGTCGAGATTGGTGAACCGCTGCATCCGGCCAACGATGCGGCGCAAACGTTCCACCGATGCGCGGCCCGATTCGGCGGCATCGCCGGATATGGCAAGAAGCCGGTCCCGTGCGCCCGATGTGGCAAAAGTCATTTTCCTGGTTACCTGCGCCAGCGTGTCCACCGCGCTTGCGAGTACACCGATGGGTGAATTGAGTTCATGACTAAGAGCGGCGGCCAGGCGTCCCATGGTGGCGGCACTTTCCGAGATGAGCAACTTGCCTTCGGTCTCGCGGAGCTGCTCGGACGTGCGAAGCGCCTGCTGGTGGGCCAGATACCCCGAATACCGTTGCCCGTATACCGAGGCGGTCAGCGCAGTGCAAAGCATGGTCACCAGTAAGGTGAAGAGGTGCTCGAACGGGCGGTAGCCAAGCCCCGGGGATTCAAACCGGTTTCCGGTCAGTGCCGATACCAGGTAAAGCGTGTCTATGCTCAGACCAAGCGCCAGCATGTGAACCGGCCGGAATGGCACAGCCGCGGCGGCGCCGAACTTCACCAGAATGAGATAACCGAGCAGGTGATGTTCAAGCCACTCCACACGCACCGGAACCACGGAGACGGACCACACCATAATGACCATGCTGAGCCATATGGAAGCCCCCGTCACGAAACGCGGATGCGCGCGTCCTGCCGGTGTCCATCTCGCGGCTATGGTGGCGGCGCCAAGGAGAGTAAACAAAAGATTCGGCAGCGCTCCCGTTATGCCGGTAATCGGTACAGGCACTACGGACAATCCGGCCATCAGCATCAACAACGGCACCACAATCTCCAGCCACCCCACCACACGAAGGCTCAACAGGCTGCCGCGTTGCACATCGAGGAGAAACCTGGGATCTTGTTCCGCACTCGACGCCAGTAGCCATGTTTTGAGATTGCAAAGCCTCTGCCGCATCAACCTTACGTTACTCTCAATCGGAGTCGGCTGAAAAGGCGATCAGCAACCACCCCTATCTTGATGGACAAATAGAATATGAAGCGGTAGCCTAACGAACAGGGGGACAAAATGTCAAACATACTGGAAGAAGTACTGAATGCGAACCGGAACTACGCGTCCACTTTTGGCGATAAAGCAAAACTGGCCATGCCGCCGGCACGGAAATTCGCCATTTTGACTTGCATGGACGCCCGGCTCGATCCGGCGAAGTTTGCGGGACTGGCGGAAGGTGACGCGCATGTGGTCAGAAATGCAGGCGGTAGAGCTACAGACGATGCCATCCGTTCGCTGGTGATTTCGTACAAACTGTTGGGCACGCGCGAATGGTTTGTGATCCATCATACAAACTGCGGTATGGAGACGTTCACGAACGAGACCATCCGCGGTTTACTGGCAAATAGTCTGGAACCCTCCAGCATCGTTTCCGGCGCATGGAAGGATACAGGGAAAGGTCCAGGTTCCCGCGCCGGTGAGTTTATCGAGTGGCTCCCTATCACCGATCAAAGCCAGAGCGTGCTGGCTGACGTGGAACGCATCAAGACCCATCCTCTGGTACCGGCGAACATCGCGGTCCATGGTTATATCTACGATGTCGCAACGGGCCGGCTCAACGAAGTGAAACAAGCCAAGCCGCTCACCTCCGGTTCGGGCAGAAGCGGCTAAGATCCGCTGTCGTGCGGGAGGGCGCCGCCGCTATAGAATCACGGTGTCAGTTCCATCAGTTCGACTTTGCGGAACTCAATGGGGTGGCTCTCAGACTGCAGCGAGATGTATCCCTCCCGCAGAATCTCACCGTCTTTCTTCACTGCCGGATCGTAGTTCGTTACACTGCCGCCGCCGATCTGCGGTTTCTCGTATTCAAGTACGGTAACGCCGTCGATGATGTGCCGGACTACCTTCCCATCATGCACTTCCACCTCCACCCGCACCCATTGATCGCCATGATAGGTCTTTGAGGTGGAGTTGATGCAATGCTGTGTCACCAGTTTTCCGTTCATCACTACGTTCGTTCCGGGCGTACACAGATTCGCGGTGGAGCGCTCGCCGGAACCGCGCCCGCCGAGCAACTGCACTTCAATCGAGATCGGAAAATCCTGGTCTTTTTTCATTGTTTCAGGCGGCTGGCAGTGGATCATGATGCCGCTATTGCGAAACGCCCAGGACGGGCCACCGGCCACTTGTTCGCCCACGAAACGGTACTCGACGGCGATTCGATAGTTTGAAAATTTCCGGTGGTAGAAGAGATGGCCGAACCGGTTGTGGAAGGCGTCGTACTTGTCGTAGGCGACTTTCAGCACCCCATTCTCTACGCGGAAGGTATTGCCGAAATTATCGCCGGGCTCATAACCGGTGATCTTGGCAATCCAGCCATCGAGGTTGCGGCCATTGAACAACTGAATCCATTTGCCGGCGTTCGCGGCTTGCTGTGCGCCAGCGGGCACCGCACCGAGGGTGAGTGCCAACAGGCAGGTGAGTCGGTACATGCTGATCCTCAAACAGTAGTAGAGCACAACCACGCAACCGGAAACGTTCAGGCATAGAATGGGACTTTCGAGGAGGATGCTTGTGTCTGGTTTTTCCCGCCGCTCGTTCGTTAACTCTTCCATCGCCTCGGTCTTTGCCGCCAGGGCCGCTAAAGCCGCACCTAGCGACCGCATCCGTGTCGGGCTGATCGGTTGCGGCGGCATATCGGGAGGCGACACCAATGCATTTCTCGCACACTCGGAGACCGAGATCGCGGTGATTTGCGACGTGGACGACGCGCGTATCGCCGCCACGGCGGGGCGGCTCGAAAAGCTGTCGGGTAAGAGTCCCGCCGCCGTGAAGGATTTTCGCCGTGTGATCGAACGAAAAGATATCGACGTGTGCCTTATCTGTACGCCCGACCACTGGCATGCTGTGCCTACCATTGCCGCCTTCGAGGCCGGCAAAGACGTCTACGTTGAGAAACCGCTGGCGACTACCATTGTCGAGGGCCGCGCTATGAGAGATGCCGCAGCCCGGTACAATCGCATTGGGCAGATGGGCACCCAGTGGCGAAGCGGCGAGCATTACCGCGAAGCGGTGGAGATGGTGCAGTCCGGCAGAATCGGTAAAGTGCGCCAGGTACGCTGCACCGCCTACCTCGATTGGGTCAAGGACTGCGGCAATCCGCCGGACGGGCCGGCGCCGGCGGGCGTCGATTACAACATGTGGCTCGGACCCGCTCCGGCGCGCCCGTTCAACAAGAACCGGTTTCATTTTAATTTCCGCTGGTTTTGGGACTACGCCGGAGGACTGATGACGGATTGGGGCGTGCACCTCATCAATATCGCCCTGTGGGGTATGGGTCCCGAATGGCCGAAGAGTGTCGTTTCTTCCGGCGGCAAATATGTCCTGCGGGATAACACCGAAACCCCCGACACGCAGATCACGGTTTATGATTTCCCCTCTTACACGCTGATCTGGGAACACCAGGTGGGTTGTGGCCTGGGGCCGGACCGGCGCGAGCACGGCGTATTCTTCACCGGGACGGATGCCACGTTGATTGTTGATTCCACCGGTTGGGAAATTATCGCCGAGCCCAAGCGCAGAACCTCGGTAGTAGAGATGAAGCGGGCCGCTTTGGTGGATGAAAAAGTTCGCGCCAATCACGCGGGCAACTTTCTCGAGTGCGTACGAACCCGCAAGTCACCCGTCGAAAATCTGGAAGTCGGCCACCACGTTTCCACCGTTGCCCATCTGGGTAACATTGCGTTGCGCTCCCGCAGCCGCATCGAATGGGACCCAAAAACGGAGACGGTGCCGGGCAACGCCGAAGCGAACGCCCTGGTTACCCGGAAGTACCGTCCGCCATGGAAGCTCGGATAATGGCATAATTTCAGGGCATGGTACGACTCGTCTTACTTGCCGCCGGCGCCACGGCTTGCGCACTTGCTCAAATCGTTCCGCACAACAGCTCGGGAGTCTCGATGGGACACATCCACATCGTTACTCCCCAACCGGAACTGCAGAAAAAAATCTGGGTGGACGTACTGGGCGGCAAGCTGGTGAAACGCGGGCCGCTCGAATACGCAATGTTCCCCGGCGTTTTTGTCGGATTCCGGAAGGGGGAGTCCAGCGGAGGTACGGAAGGCTCGGTGATCGATCATCTGGGATTCGGCGTGCAGGATCTCGCCGCGACCAAAGCGAAGCTCACGGCCGCAGGCGTACGCATCCAGCGTGAAATGCCAGCCACGAAACAACTGTTCGCAATGTTTCCCGACGACGTGAAAGTGGAGTTCTCAGAACTGCCCGGCATCGCCCAACCGGTGGTCCATCATCACGTGCATTTCGCCAGTCACCAGGTGAAGGAGATGCGCCAGTGGTATGCCGATACATTCGGCGCTGTTCCGGGTACGCGAGGCAAGTTCCAGACAGCCGATCTACCCGGCGTCAATCTGTCCTGGAACCCGGCGGAGCGGCCGGCCCTGCCGTCCAAAGGACGCGCGGTGGACCACATCGGGTTCGAAACCGGCGATATCCGGGCGTTCTGCAAGAAACTGGAAGCGGCGGGTATGAAACTCGATATGCAGCCGACACGCCGCGAAGATCTAGGCCTGACTATCGCATTCGTGACGGATCCCTGGGGAACCCGCATCGAGTTGACGCAAGGGCTGGCAAGCCACTAGCCGCCTGGGCCGATTTGAACGCCGCTATGGCGTCCCGGCGGGAGATCCGGTGCGCGCTACCGTGGCGATTGCCTGTCCGGAGGCTGATCGCATCAGGCTGTCGTATTGATCGCGAACTGTTGCAAAGGCTCCAAGGCGTGCCGCGCTCAACTTCGATTCCCGCGGAAAGCGCAGCCGCTCAAAATCGACGAATTTCCCATGCTTGCGAATACGGAAGTCCAGATGAGGACCCGTCGCAAGACCGGTGGCCCCCACCGCACCGATACGCTGCCCTTGCTCCACGCGCTGTCCGGTCCGCACGTACCTTCGCGAAAGGTGCAAGTAGTACGTCTCGTAGCCGCCGGTGTGCTCGATGCGGACCAGATTCCCCGCGCCCCGCGAGTAACCGGAAAAGACCACACGGCCTGAAGCGATAGTCTGCACCGGTGTGCCGGCCGGTGCCGCGTAATCCGTGCCCAAATGAGGGCGGTAGCGCTTCAACACCGGATGAAAACGCCGGTGTGAAAATCGCGAGCTGATCCGCACGTCGAACTTAATCGGCGATTTCAGAAACGCGGCCCGAAGAGCCCGTCCGTCGCGCGCGTAGAACTGCGGTTTTCCATGCTCGTCCTCAAATGCAAAAGCCTCGAAGTTCTGGCCTGCGTTCTCGTAAGACGCCGCCAGAATTCTTCTGTAAGTGGATGGCTGCCCGTTTAGGTAGTCCTTCTTCTCAACGAGAATGCAGAAGCGGTCACCTTCCTGGGGGTCTGTATAAAAATCCAGATCCCAGGCAAAGATCTCAGCCAATTGAATGGCCAGCTCCGGACGTTCTCCCATCCGTTCGATGCTCTCAAACAGCGATTCTTCCAGCGTTCCGCAAATGGGCGCGTTGCGGATCGTCCCCGGCACCTCTTCGATTGTGGCCGCAAAGCCTGAATCCCCCGAAGACAGCTTGAGCGTGTGATCGGGATCGATGGAGTACTCGAGCGAGTGAATGTTCCCCGTCGTCGCGCGGGTGAGCTTCAATTCCGCGCCCGCACGAAATGCCCTTACATCGAAGGTTTCCTGAACGGCAGAAATCACTTCGCCTGTGGAAAGCCGGTCGATTCCCGCGTTGAGCAGAAGGCCCTCGAGCGTGTCGCCTGATCGTATGAGGACACTTTCGGTGTGATATTCAATCTCAGGGGGATTGGCAAGTTCGGCGGATTCCGCCGGAACGGAATAATCCGATTCACTCTCCAGCACCCGCTCCGGCCAGACAAGCAGCAAAGCGGCCGCCATCAGGCCGATGAAAGCCGATCCCAGTTTCAGTCGCATCATGCGGCTCATTGTTTCACTTTACGAACTGACGGTGCGGCACGTCAAAACAGCTTTCTACGCGCGGGCTGGCTTCAGTAGGTCGGAAATAATGTTCGCGACAAAAGCTTCGCGGCGCTTCTCCATTTGCAGCCGCAACTCCGAGTTCTCCGGAAGCTTTTCGATCTCGCGCTGTAGCCGGTCGGCTTCGTTGCGGAACCGCGTGTCGTTGTACAGCTTCACGGATTCCACCAGCGCGTCGATAATGACCTCTGAGCCTTCCTTCTGTGAGAGAAATCGCGAAAGCAGTGCGGCGCTGGCAGCCGTTGGAGTGAATCCTGTGAGCGTGGGCTGCTCGGTGCCATCCAGCAGAAACACGACGTACGGCTGGCTTCCGGAATAGACTTTCCCGCTCGCCTTGTGAACGAGTCCGGCGTCCATCATGAATTCGTATTCCCTGAACTCGGATGGATCGGAACAGACGACTTTGAAACCGGCGGTGGGAACGGCACTGCCAGGCACCTCAAATTCCAGCCGTTCTGTTTCCGCAAACTCCGGGCGGCTGTCCACAAGGCGGGAGGCCAGAGAAGCTACAAGCTTGATGGCGGTGCCCACGCCAATCAGAACGCCGCTATAAGGTCCGAATACCGGAATCCCACCGGCGCCGGTGATGGCGTTGCCGACCTTACCAACCAACTCTTCCGGGAAATCGTCAAAAGACATTTCAAATGTCGCGTTGGCCGACATCGCAGTGACCGCCGGGCTGTAGTAGACGAGCGGCGTCCCATCCTCGGTGGCGGCAGGGCCCTTGACGTGCGACTGCGCAGCAATATGCTGCTTGGTGTAGTTGATGGCGCGAGGCGCCATGTTGAATGTGGTGAAGGTATCGCGAACGGCGGACGTGACCAGCATGTCTTTCCGGACGCTGCCGAATACCGATCCTTTGGGAAAGCCGCCGGTGTACAGGTGGCGGAGAATAATGGAAGCCGGCCGCCCGACACCAACCGGATTCAGCGGCGTCGTGGCGTTGAGTTGCGGACCGGCGAGAAACTCCCGAGCTGTCACCGTACCATCACGAAATTCGATAGCGACATCTTCTGTCACCTGGTCAGGCACGCGGGCATTCGTCACTTGTGCTCCGAAGGTGCGAATCGCGTCGCCCGCCGTGCGGAGTTTCTCATCCAACTCGTCCTGTTCAACGAGTGTCGTACCGAAGACATGCAAGAGTGCCATAGCCCTCCTTAGGGTTCTAACGCAGTATACGCGGCGCGACGTTTCCGCGCCACAGGCGTGCAATTCGGAATATCATGATGACGACGGGCGCCGGAGGGCCACACCTCAATGGCAAACATCTTCATCAGCTACAGAAGAGAGGATAGTGCAGGCTACGCCGGCCGTCTCTGCGACCGTCTGAACGCCACCCTCGGCAGCGACCGTGTGTTCATGGATGTCGAAGACATACAGCCCGGCCAGGATTTCACTGCGGCAATAGACGAGAAGATTGCGGGATGTGACATCGTGCTCGCGGTCATCGGGCCGCAGTGGCTGTCGAGCCTTCAGAAACGTCTCGGCCGCGGCGAGGATTTTGTCCACGAGGAGATCTCCGCGGCTCTGCGCCGTGGCATTACTGTGGTTCCCGTGCTGGTGGGCGGCGCCTCGATGCCCGCCGCGGGGGAATTGCCGGAGAGTCTGGCGCCGCTGCACCGGCGTCAGGCGATTGAAATCCGCGATGCCGATTTCGACGATGGTGTGAAGCGGATGACGAAGTTCCTCGGGGTGCCACTGGCACCCAAGCGCCGCTACAAGTGGATGGCCGCGGCCGCGGCCGCCGTCGTCGTCCTCGCCGTGATTCTTTTTTTTGTCCGGAGGCCTGCACCGCCGCATGTCCGGAGGCCCGCACCGCCGGATGTCCAGCGGCCTGTTCTGCCGGACACCAGGCGCCCTGCTGCCGCTGAGGGCCGGCGTCCCGCTCCGCCTGATATCGAGGGAGTCTGGATCGCCCGAATGCAGAAAGAGGGACAGCGTCCTTACTCAATCCGGCTTGAATTTGCAGTGAGTGGAAGCAGCCTGAACGGCATTGTCGAATACCCGACGGGACAAGGCGCCATCCGCGACGGACGCATCGAGGGGCGCAGGTTGACTTTCCATACCGTGCACGTGCCACAATTCGGCTCCGAGCCCGCCACCATTCGTTTCGACGGGGAGTTGCTGAAGGATGAAATCCGGCTGCGTCTCTTCAGCGATAGCGGCATCACTTCCGGCGTGGCGAAACGTGCCGCAAAATGATGCTGCGGCGTCACTTCGTGAGAATCTGGGTGTATCGCCGCTGCATCTCGTCCGCCGATATCGTCTCGATGCTGTGCCCGATCATCCACCGGTGGCCGAACGGATCGCGAATGCACCCCGACCGCTCTCCGTAGAACTCGTCCTTCGGCTCTCGCTCTACGACGGCGCCGGCTTCAACAGCCCTCCGGATCACCTCGTCGGCATCATCGACGTGAAGATAGATGGTAACGGAAGTGGAGCCGATAGCAAGTGGTCCACGAATGTTGCACTCGGGAAATTCGTCAGCAAGCATCACCGTGGTACCGCCGAAGTCGAGTTCGGCGTGACCGATTCGCCCGCCCGGCTCGGTGAGGCGGAATTTCTCACGTGCTCCAAAGGCCTTGGAATAAAATTCGATGGCCTTCGCGGCTTCCTGCACGTGCAGGTAGGCAAAAAGCTCGTGTATCTTCATGGTTGACTTATCCCCTTTCACAAATGTAGGGTGAAACACTTCGGCGTGCGGCGCGGCGCGGTTTGCGGAAACCCGCCTCAATGCCTGCCAGAGCCGTAACCCGCTGCAGGGAGTTGGCCTTGAGGAGTCTGTCACGCATTTCCCAAGCCGGGTGGCAAGGGCGTCCAAAGCGGGCGAACCGCCGGCTTCGGCGCGGCATCGCGCTCGCACCCCGTGCCCCATGTTTGATTATCCGATTGCGGGAGGCTACAAGGCGATCTCCCAACCTTTGCGGAAAACCGGCTTCACCCACTTGTTCACTTCCCGGTGGTTGGTGAACTCGCACTTGTCGTTGTTCCACATCAGCTTGCCATCAGCATGTACAGCCGCTGCGCCGAGCACCAGCCACTCAGTGAACGGTCCGGCAATGCTGAAGTTCGAGCAAGCCGGCTCGCCTCCCTTGCAGGCCCGGATAAAGTCGCGGCAATGCGCCGCATGGTTTGAGCCGGTACTCGCGCCGGGCGAGCGGGTGAGATAAGGGTCTGGCAATTTGTACTCGGCCCACCGTTTGCCGGGCAGCAAGCCTACGTCTTCACCGCGCCCGCTGGTCCCGAGATAGCCCTTCGAGCCGACGAAGATGGAGTTGTATCCGAGACGGACCGGCCTGCTCGCCGCCGCGGGCCTCGCGCCGCCGGACCCGGGAACAAACCCGCCTTGCCCGCGTACCGGTCCCACTTGCGGCCCTTCGCCAGGTATCTTGCGCGCTTCTTCCACCGTCATGCCAGGGGGCGTGTATGGATCTCCACCGGCGTGATGGTACCAATAGACGCTGACCGGGGGCATGCCCGGCCGCGGGCCGAAATCGTAGCGGATCGTCAACTCATCCGGGAATGTGAATGGCGGCAGCGTATCTTTTTTCACGCATTCCACGCTGATCAAATATTTCGGATGCAATTGCAACGCCCAGTTGGCCGGACCGAGGATATGGATCCCCCAGTCCCCAATCAGGCTGCTGCCGAAATCATAAAAACCACGCCAGTTGAACGGCAGGTAGAAACCAAAATCGGGCGTGCCACCGGGCCGTCCGCGCGCCGCTCGTTTTGTGACGAACTGCCTGTATTCCTCGTCTCCGGTGGTAAACGGCCGGGCTTCCGCGCCACCCAACCACAGGTCCCAATCCAGCGTGTCCGGGATCGGGGTAGGAGCCGGCACTTTTGTCATCCCCTGTGGCCAGCTTGCCAGTCCGGTCCAGGCGTGGACTTCTCGAACCTCACCGATTTCTCCGGACCAGAAGATCTCCGCGGCGACCCGTGTCGCGTCGTGGGAGTACCCCTGGTTGCCCATCTGCGTCGCGACATTGTACTTCGCGGCCGCTTGCGTCAGAAGACGCGCTTCCCACGCCGTCCGGGTGAGAGGTTTTTCCAGGTAGACATGTTTTCCAAGCTGCATGCAATGCAGGGCAGCCGTTGCATGCATATGGTCCGGCGGACCGACGATGAGGGCGTCGATTTCCTTTGCTTGTCGGTCGAGCATCCGCCGGTAATCCCTATACCGGGTGGCTTGCGGAAAGCGCTTGAAGGAGGGCGCCCCGCGCTCCCAATCCACATCCGCCAGAGCAACCACGTTTTCTATGCCTGCCTGGGCGGCGCGCAGATCCGCACCAGGTTGTCCACCCGCTCCGATAGCGGCAAGGTTCAGCTTCTCATTGGGTGACTTGTATCCCGCGGCTTTGAGCGACGGCACACTTCCAAAACCACCTCGCGGGATAGGGCCCGCGAGCAGCGCTCCGTAAAAGAAGTGCCTCCTCGAAAGCCGGTTCTCTACCATTCCTTATCCTCCTGGTGTGCACACGGGCGAGCCGCCGGTGAAAGTGCCGGAATCGAAATTGTCTCATGTTCGGGCAAAGCCTGAATTGATTTTCGCCGGGCGCGTTGGCTACACTAAACCGTAGTTTCTCACCAGCGATTTACTCTTTTCAGTTGAAAGCAAAAGTATAGGAATGAACACCAAACACGTAACGGACCGGGAAGAACGAAAAGCGCTTAAGAGGCAGGCGCGTAAGAAAGCCGCACCGAAAGCGAAGAGACCGGCTGGTGTAGCTCGCGGCTCGAACAAGAAAAAAGTGAAGCAGATGGCGAAGGGCCAAAGGAAGAGATAGTCTTCCGTATCGGGCGCGATTGTCCCAATTACTGCGCACCAAGAGCATTGACGAACTGATTGCCGCCTCCGAGGCGCCGGACAAACGCCTGCGAAAAACCCTCGGACCGTGGAGCCTGACGGCGCTAGGCGTCGGCGCCGTTATTGGGTCCGGAATATTTATTCTTACCGGTACAGCGTCCGCTGGTGAGACGTTGAGTTTTCACTCCGTGTTGCATGCGCCGGTGCTCGATCTGCTCCGGTATGGCCCGGGTGCAATCTCGACCGTTGGCAGGCCCGGCGCCGGTCCTGCCATCTCCCTCTCGTTTCTCCTGGTGGCAATTGCGTGCAGCTTCGCCGCGCTCTGCTATGCCGAACTGGCTTCCATGATTCCCATCGCCGGGAGCGCGTACACCTACTCCTACGCAACGCTGGGAGAGATCTTCGCCTGGATCATCGGGTGGGATCTGATTCTCGAATATGCCGTTTCCAACATGGCTGTGGCCGTGGGGTTCTCGGCGCATCTAAACGACATTCTCGACAGCCTGTTCGGTTTTCACTTGCCATTGGAGTTGTCGCGCCCGATGATTGCGGGTGGGGAATTCACCGGAAGCTGGTTCAACCTGCCGGCCCTCATTATGCTGCTGGTATTGACCTGGATTCTGGTACGAGGCGTCAGGGAAAGCGCCCGAACGAACAACCTGATGGTCGTCATCAAGGTATTGGCGATTCTCATCTTCGTGTTCGGTGCGGCCCGGGCGGTTGAACCCTCCAATTGGCGCCCCTACATGCCGAATGGATTCGGTGGGGTACTGACAGGCGCCGCCATCGTCTTCTTTACCTACATTGGCTTCGACTCCGTATCAACGGCGGCGGAGGAATGCAAGAGGCCACAGCGGGATCTGCCCTTCGGCATCATCGGCACGCTCATCGTCTGCACTCTTCTCTATGTCGCCGTAGCGGTGGTCCTGACAGGAATAACCAACTATCAGACACTGGCCAATGCCGCACCAGTGGTGAATGCACTCAAAGAGCTAGGTTACGACGGTATCCGCCGCTGGGTCGGCGTGGGCGCCATCATCGGTATGGTCTCCTCGCTGCTCGTTTTTCAGTACGGGCAGGCGCGCATCTGGTTTGCCATGTCGCGGGACGGACTGCTGCCGCCGCTATTTTCGAAAGTGCATCCCGTGCATCGCACGCCGCACGTCAGCACGTGGGTAGCGGGGCTCGCGGTGGGGATTCCCGCTGGGATCTGGGATGTAGGCACGTTTGCTGATCTGTCCAACATAGGCACGTTGTTCGCATTTGTGCTGGTCTCGGCCGGAGTTATCGTCTTGCGCCGCCGCCAACCGGAGCGCCGGCGCAGCTTCCGCGTTCCTTTTGTGCCCTGGTTGCCCCTGTTCTCTATCGGCTGCTGCCTGGTGCTGATGTTGAGTCTGCCTCTCGAAACGTGGATCCGTTTCATGGTCTGGCTGGCGCTCGGTCTTACGATCTACTTCCTGTTCGGCAAAAAACACAGCCAGTTGGCGGACCGGAGAAACTGAATACGATAACTGTTATGTGCCGGGTCTATATCGCTTTGCTCGCTTGTGCCGCGGCTTTCGCCCAGGTTCCGCATCAGCACCATCCACCCCGTGATACGGGCGAATATGCCCGTGTTCTCAATAATCCGTCACGCGAAAAATGGCAGAAGCCCGACGAAGTGATTCGTGCCCTGGAGATCCGGTCCGGCGAAGTGATCGCGGATATCGGCGCCGGGACAGGGTACTTTGCCCGCCGGTTCGCCAGCCATGCGGCAAAAGTGTACGCCGTGGACATAGAACCCAAGTTACTCGAACACGCGGCCAAGGACGCTCCGGAGAATCTGATCACGATACACGCCGCGCCGGACGACCCGAAGCTACCGCCGAATTCGGTGGATACAGTCTTCTTCTGCAACGTTCTTCACCATATCGAAAGCCGTCCGGAATATTTGAAAAAACTGGCGGTGGCGCTACGTCCGGGCGGCCGTGTCGTGAATATCGATTTTCATAAAAAGGAGCTTCCGGTTGGTCCACCCCCTTCGATGAAGCTCACAGTGAAGGAAGTCGTCAGTAGCTTCAAAGCCGCGGGGTTTCAACAGAGCAAGAGCCTGGACTTCCTACCCTATCAGTACTTTCTTGTGTTCATGAAACAGTGAGGCAGGCGCCGCTCAGAACCCTTCCCACACAAAAGCGGAGAAGTTGCGTTTCGTCACAAAGCCCATCCGTTCGTAAAGTTTTACGGCCTCGCGGTTCGCCGACGTTACGGTAAGGCTGGCGCTATGGCATCCATGCTCCGCTAGAGCGAGAAGCGAGCTTCTCACCAGCTCATATCCGGCTCCCGAGCCTTTCGAGCCGGGCATCACGCAAACTTGTGTGATGTGTCCCACTTCCGGTGAGACAAGACTGCTCAGGCAAATGCCGGCCGTTTGTCCTGAGCCCTGCTGCTGGGCCACGAACGAAGCAGGTTGAAAAAAGCTGCCGCAACCCGGATATTGGACAATGTTTACCAGAAAGCGGCGCGCGCCCTGCACGGAACGGTACTGGTCGTTAATCTCGCTGTCGATGTGCCCTTGATAAGCACTCGCAATCACGCGTGCGGCATCTTCCTGAAACCGTTCCGACCAGGGTTCCAACACAATGTTCTGCCGCGCTTTTCCCACCGGAAATTTTCCCACCGCACCCAGATCGGCCACCATGAAATTGCGCGGGTAGCAGCCGGCGAATGAGGCGTGCGGCAAGTCTGCTTCAAGGGGGGAATGGAGCATCATGAGCTGCGACTCCACGCGATGCAGAAAAGGCGATGACATCATCCGGTCGAGCACCGCTTCCAGCAGTTGATACTCCAACTCCACGGTGGCGAAGTCGCGCAAAATGTACAGATCGCCGACTAACCCTTTGTGATCTTCGGTAACGAAGTAGGAATAGCCAATCACGCGCCCGCCCGCCACCAGAGCAAACCCGCTCAGAGCTTGCACGCCGACGAACCGTCGGACAAGATCGGCGGACGGGCGGAAATCCCAGGAAAGCCTGTCCCTCCACGCCAACTCTTCCTCGTTGAGAACGGCGTCGAGATCGTCCACCCTAACCCGCCTCAGCTCTGTCAGTTCCGGAGCGTAAATCTCCGAGAGCGCGGCCATAGGAGGATTATAAGCCCATTGGAATAGTATCTGGAAAATTCCGTCCGGCTCTCTGTTCGCCTGGAATCAAACCGCGGCGGCGGCCTGGATTGCACGAATGCCCTGCGTGGATTTCAGATTTGCCAGACGCGGAAGCGTGCGCCCGCAACCACACGGCGCCGTCTCGATGGTCCCCTCAACGCCGCTGGCCAGGCGAAGCACCGGGTAATCCAGGCTCGTGAGGTCCGTAATCAGCAGACCGGAGTCCCCTTCGCTCGCTTCAATGAGAAGTTGGGCATCATCGAAATGCAGACCGCAGTGCGCTTCGCACTCCCACGCCAGCAGTTCGTCGTGGCACCCCCTGAATTGTTCGAATAGAGGTACTCGCCATGTGTGCCAGAGCCGGTCACGATCCTGCGTGCTTAAAACGCCATAGGAAGGCCCGGAAAGAGCTACGATCGGGTGCGTCAAAGAATTTAGAGACACCGGGCGGCGCTGAATGAAATCGGCCAGCGCAAGCAGAACAGGCGCCGGCGCAACCAGCGCCTGTGGCCGGAAGCGTTGGAGAGCGGGACTCCATGCTCCGTTGAATTCCCGTACATCGCCGTCTGATTTCAGACTGGTTCCTAGCAAGGCGAGACGCGGCAGCGGACGAATCGGGTAGTGCAGCAGCGGGGCTGTGTCCGAGGGTAGGGCTTCCCGGCGAAAAGTGGGAAGCCGGGTGGTCACTTCGTGGGGATCGGCCGGCGGAAGGGTAGAGAAATCTTCGATGGAGAGCGGGCGCGCGCCGCGGAGTCCCCTCTCTGCGGCCGCATGCAGAAGGCGCTCGAGACGCTCGCGTTGATCGGTGGTGAAACAGCTTCGACAGCTTCGCCCACCGCCGCGCCACCAGTGCCTGTGGAGTTTCACAGCCTATCTAGCTTCGTGCCGCCAAGCCGGTAGAAATCTCAGTTGTTCAACTTAGGAGGCGGTGGAAATTTCCACCGAGAATAGACGCCGCGTCCGCTGCTGTTATCGCAAGTGATTCGAGCGCTTGAACTTGCGCTCGGAATACCTCCGCATTCCAGCCTCTAGGAAAAAACGAGGAGTCCGTTCCAAACAGCAGCCGCTGGGGACCTGTGACATCGAGAGCCATGCGAAAGACGGCTGCAAGATCCATTCCCGGGCCTGTATACCTGATCCAGCTATTGCCGCTCGACGTATCAAGGTAAACATTCGGACAGAGATCCGCAAGCATGAGCGCCTCGCGGAAATAGCCTGCGCCGAAGTGCGGAACGATGAAGGGCAGGGTGGGGAAGCGGAGCGCGACTGCGTGAAGATCGATCGGGTTCGAGTACTTCATGTCGAACAACGATGGGAGCCCCAGTTTCTTCCTTACTCCCACGGTGAGCACACCGCAGTGCACGAATACGCAGACGCCCGGGTGCGACGATACGGATTCCAACAAACGCTCCACCATATCGCTCTGGATTGAATAACGATGCATGGCCGGAAACAGGCAGATGACGCGAAGCCCCGCTTCGAGCGCACGGCTGGTTCGCTCCGGAGCGTCTGGCGCGCAGGGATTCACCATAAAGCAGCCCCGGAAGCGGCCGGGAAAGGCCCGTACCGCGGCGATCACCGAGTCTTCATCACCCGGAGCCGAGGCGATGAGGGAGGCTCGCTCGACACCGTGTTTATCGAGTTCCGCCACCCACTGCTCAGCCAGTTGTTCCGGATTCTCCGGCGGCATCTCCCAACCGAGCCGTCCCTTCAGGCTTTCAACAGGCAGCGGATCGGGGCTCGATGCTGTGAGCAATTGGAAAAAACGATACGAGAAGAAATGAACGTGAGCGTCGGCGACAGGGAGGTCACCCCAGGGAGTTTTCATCGCTCACTGGGCTTCAACGGGGCTATCCTCGGTCGCGCCAAACCGCGTGATACCCGCGGCCAAAGCAAGCTGTGTAAGCCCCGCGACGTTGTTGACGCCCAGTTTCTTCATCATAGTCTTGCGATAGCTACGCACGGTCTGCAAACCCAGGTCCAGCATGACGGCGATGTCCTTGCTGGTTTTGCCTTCGGCCACCAGGCGGAGCACCTGCAACTCCCTTGGCGAGAGACCTTCGAGAGCCGAGGAGACCGGCTTTGATTCCAGGTCGCCACGCTGGATGCGGCTCAAAAGACGGTCCGATACCTGCGGGCTCAGATACGATCCTCCCTTTGCCACAGTGCGGAGCGCGTCCAGCAGATCGCTATCGGAAGCACGCTTCAATACGAAAGCGCGCGCGCCGGAGCGGATGGCGCTGACCACGGAGTGCTCGTCGTCATACATCGAAAGGATGATGACTCTGGTGCCCGGACAATGCCGGTTGATTTCCGTGGTAGCTTCAATGCCATTGAGCCCGGGAAGGCCAATATCCATGACAACGATATCGGGCGTGGTCCGCTTGCAGACCTGCACCGCTTCGGCTCCATCTTCGGCTTCGGCCACGACAGTGAACTCGCCTGCGTGCTTGAGGATGGCCTTGATACCGTCCCGCATGATCTTGTGGTCATCTACCAGGAGAACTTCAAAAGGCATTTCAATCCCTCATCCCCTCCCTTGGGTGCTTTCTCAAAGAGGTTGTGTGAGTTCGTTCGGTACGTACAGTACGCTTACGATTGTACCCTCATCTGTGCCGGACTTGATCTTAAACTCGAGATTCTTCTGCTCGGCATAGTAGTACATCAGAGCCAGTCCAAGCCCGTTTTCGCTATTGTGGGCATCGGGAAGAAAACCCGTTCCGTTGTCCCGAATCTCCAGGCTTGCGGCGCTTTTTGCCGGCTTGAGCAACACTTCAATCAGGGTAGCGCCGGAATGCTGCACCGCATTTTCGATGGCTTGTTCGGCGATGCGATAGAAAGCGGTACCCACATCAGGGGGAATACGGACCGACGAATCCAGAAGAAGCCGGATCGGACCTGGAAACAAGCCGCGGGACCGCCCCACCAGCCGGTCGAGGGCGGAGTGAAGGCCCGCGCGCTCCACAATGGCGGGGTTCAAAAGATAGCTGAGGTCGCGGACCTGTTTCATCGCGCGTTCCAGCAGGTTCTGGATCTCCAGGGTTCGCCCGGCAATCTCCGGCACCTGGTCTTTGTAGTCAAGCCTCAAGACATCTAACTGAAGCCCTACCGCGCTCAAGACTTGGCCGATTTCATCATGCAATAGCCGCGAGACACGTTCATACTCGCCTTCGCGTGCCCGCAAGAGGGTGACCAGACTCTTTGCGAGCGAAGTAGAGGGATCGGGCATGGCATGTCTGGGTCAGGACTTATTTTTTTTCTTTCGAGCAATCGCCTTGCGAGCCATTTGGGCGATATTGGGAGCAACTAAACCGTACTTGCGAAGCAGATCTTCCGGGCTCCCGGACTCGGCATAATCCGTCAAACCGACAAACTCCATGACACAGGGGTTAGTCTGGGCTACCACTTGAGCGACTCGCACGCCGAGACCTCCGTCCACCAGATGCTCCTCGGAAACAACGATGGCGCCGGTCTCCGAAGCCGCTTTGCTGATCAGGCTTGCGTCGAGCGGCTTGATCGTGTGAATGTCGATCACCCTGGCCGATATACCCTCGTTTTCCAGAATCTCCTGGGCCTTGATCGATTCACTCACCATCAGCCCGGTGGCCATCAGCGTCACGTCTCTCCCTTCTATGAGCGTGATGCCCTTGCCCATCTCAAACTGCTGGCCGGGCGAGTAGATGATGGGTACTTTAGGCCGTCCTGCGCGGATGAACACCGGCCCCACGTGCTGGACAGCGGCGCGAACCAGGGCGCGCATCGACACCTCATCCGCCGGCGAAAACACTACGAACCCTGGGAGCGAGCAAGCGAGGCTGGTGTCTTCAATGCTCATTTGCGACGGCCCGTCTTCGCCGATTGAAATGCCGCTGTGCGTTCCTACCACTTTCAGGTTCACATTGGGATAAGCGGCGGTCACCCGCAGTTGCTCGAATCCCTTATTCAGCACGAAACAGGAGAAGCTCGCAACAAAAGCAATCTTTCCGCTGGATGCCAAGCCGGCGCCGATGCCCACCATATCGGCCTCGGCGATGCCGCACGAGAAGAACCGGTCTGGAAATTCTGCCGCGAACCAGTGCGTCATCGTGGATTTGGAAAGATCCGCGTCACAAACGACGATGTCCGGATTCTCCCGCGCCAGTTCGACAAGAGTCTTTCCAAACGCCTCACGCGTGGCTACCCCGGTCTTCAGTTCAAATTTCATTCCGGCCGGCATTACGCAAGCTCCTTCAATGCAACTTCCAACTCCGCGGCCGTGGGCGCCTGACCGTGGAACTTGGGATTGTTCTCCATGAACGACACGCCCTTGCCTTTCACCGTGTGGGCGATCAGCGCCACAGGTTTGCCCTTCACCTTGGCGGCGTCGGCGAAGGCCTTCTGAAGCGCCGGGATGTCGTGTCCGTCAAGCTCTATGACATGCCAACCGAAACTCTGCCACTTGGCGGCAAGAGGTTCCAGTTCCATGATGTCCTTGACGAAGCCGTCCAGTTGAATGCGATTGTAGTCGACAATGGCTACGATGTTGTCAATTTTGTGAAACGCGCCGAACATGGCCGCTTCCCAGATTTGGCCTTCCTGGATTTCACCATCGCCGAGAACGACGTACACGCGGGTCGGACTTTTATCCAACCTCGCCGCCGCCGCCATTCCCAATCCGAGCGAAAGACCTTGGCCCAGCGAACCTGTCGAGGCATCGAGCGCGGGGATAAAGCGTTTATCCGGATGGCCCTGGTAGATCGAGCCCAGCTTTCGCAAGCTGTTCAATTGGTCCGCGGGCACGTAGCCCGCCTCCGCCATGACCGCATAGAGGACCGGCGCGGCATGTCCCTTGGAAAGCAGAAACCGGTCACGGTCTGGCCATTGCGGGTTCTTCGGGTCGTGCCGCATCACGTCGAAATATAAAGTTACGAGGATTTCAACCGCGGAAAGGGATCCGCCCGGATGCCCGGATTTGGCCGTCGTGATCATTTCAACGATCTGCCGCCGGACCCTTTTTGCAATAGCCTGCAATTGATCCAGGCTTTTTGAGTGCGTCATGGGTGTAAGATTTCAATGTACCATGTGGCCTCGCTCCCGGAGTCCGATGACCCTGCAGCCAAGCCGGTGGTATATCAGCAAATAGAAGGGAGAGTTACTGTGGCTGAAGAGGTTCGTCAAGTTGAATACTACTCCGTCCTGATTCCAAACAAAATCGGAGAAGGATCGCGTGTTCTTGGCGCACTACGCGACGAAGGGGTAAACTTCACCGGAATTTGGGCCTACCCCCAAGGCAAGCGGCAAGCCAGGATGGACCTGGTACCGGATGATGCGGCGGCGATGAAGAAGGCTTTGCGAAAGATCGGCGTCGCCATCGAGAGTACACAGAAGGGATTTCTGGTTTCAGGCGACGACCGCCCTGGAGCTGTCGCCGACGCATTGGCCAAGCTCGCCGGCGCAGGAATCAACGTACGGGCCACCCAGGCGATCTGCGCGGGACAGGGCCGTTTCGGCTCCTTCATCCAATTGGAGCCTGAAGAGGTGCGCAAAGCAAAGAAGGCTTTGGGCGCTTAACACGGAGCGCCGGACCGGTGAATGGTACCGGCGCTCCAATCACAAAGAGCCGCCTGGCTGATCCGATCGGCGAAAGAGCTGCGCGTTAGTTTGCAGGAGTGTAAGAGATACCTTGCGCCTGCTTATCCCTGCACACACCGCTGTGTTGGCCGTCACTCTTTGCTTGGCCCCGGCATCCGGCTCTCACGGTCAAAGCCCGGAAGCGGAGCCGCGCGCGCCGGCAAGCGGTATCGAAACCTATCCGTTGTCCCTGGATACTTTGAAACGTGCATTTCAGGCGTACCGGAACGTGCTGGACACGATGGCGCAGCAGCCCGGCCTGTTAGAGCGAATTCGGGCGGAAGCTGCCCGCCTGCCGGAACCCGAGACGACTGGTAGAGATAAGTTGAGTCTCCTGATGAACCGCCTGGAGCGCACGGAACCCGCCCTTGCGGCCGCCTTCCGGAAAGCAGGCACGTCGCCAAAGGAAGTTGGAACGGTGATGGAAACGCTCGCCGGATCGATGATTGTTTACGGAATTATTGAAAATACGACAGAAAACGAGAGATATTCAAGCAGTAAAAACGTAGAATTCATAAGAAATAATAAGAACACAATCAGCGCCATGCTCAGCGAATTTGCGGCAAGCGGCAGACGCTTTTCGGCGCTGATCGAAGGAACGCAGGAGCCTGACGAGGAACCCGGCGGAGAAGTGCCCGGAAAATAGCCTACCGGCGAAGCCGGCGTATAGCGCCAAACACACCGGCGAGTACCCGCGCCGGATCTGGATCTTCAGCGCGAATGATTTCGATGGGCCCGTTACCCGTCGGGCGCCAGCGCTCAAAGGTCCGCGGAGCTGCAAAACCTGCAAACACCGTGACCAGCGGTGTTCCGCAGGCGGCGGCCACATGCTGCCCGGATGAATCATAGCCCACGTATAGTTGGCTGCGCGCAATGAGCGAAGCGAAATCGGCGAATGCGCAGTTGATGGCGCGGAGCCGCCCGGACGGCACACCGGTACGCGCCACCACGCGGTCTACCCGTTCCGATTCTTCGCCGCCCGCGCCACGGTCCACCAGAACCAGCGTATCGGGATTCACAAGATCTCTCAGCAGCTTTTCCTCAAACGGGCCGGGAATTCTCTTGGCGGGGTTTTCACCCACGCCGAAACTCACCGTTATTATCGGGTCGCCGCTGAACTTCGAAGTTGGAACCGGCGAGATGAACGGCCGCGGTTCCAGGCCGCCGAAAGTCTCCGCCGCCCAGCGGCCGGCCAGAGCGGCGAGCGCCTCGGAACCATTCCCCCCGTAAGACCTACTCTCAAAAAAGAAGTAACCCTCTTCGCGCCCCAAGGGAAGCAGGCCCAACTGCGACAGCCGCGAGTCCGGATCGATGACGATCGAATCCGGAGCCAGCAACTGTTCGCGTAAATCGGGCCAGATCTGTAGACGGCCGGCAAGGGTTGCGTTTCTGCCGTAGGCAACGGGAAGGTGACGCACACGCGGTTCTCCCGCGAAGATTTCCCAATTTTTACTGGGGCCCACCAGATACACGTCAGCGGACGGAAAAGTATCGAGAGCGACGCGAAGAAGCGGGCTGGTAACGGCGACGTCGGCGCCCAGCGTCACACGAGAAAGAACGAAAACGTTCCGTATGCGGTCCGGATTTCCGTCAAACCGGCGTGGCCGGCGTATGCGTCGATACCTGGCCAGCAACTCCGCCGCGTCGAGTTCCGGCAGCGCACGGGCTATGACCTGTGAAAACAGGTCTGCGTACACATCGCAAAGGGCGGGCTCGAACAGATCGGAGAGGCGTTCTGCAACAATACCGAAGAGCGCGCGGCTGCCCTCGTGAGCCGTTTCGGAATCCTCGCTGGTGGCGCGATCAAGCAGAGCGTCCAGCACACTTGCGGGCCACACCTCGCCGCGCAGGCAATATTTCAACAGTTCTCCGGCGAGGTCACTGGGGGAGGTATTTGCCAACCAGAAGCTCCAGTTTTTTTCGCGTTTCGGCCGGGACCACCTGGGGATCCGTGATCAGAGCATGCGACAACGCGGAACCGCACTTGCACTTGCGCTGTTCAGGCATGGCTGCGATAGCGGCCTTTACCACCTTCGCGGCGTTGTCCGCGTTCGTAGTGAGATTCGCGATGATATCGTTCACTGTCACGGCGTCGTGCTCGGGATGCCAGCAGTCATAATCCGTCACCATGGCGACGGTCACATAGCATAGCTCGGCTTCCCGCGCGAGCTTCGCTTCCTGCAGGTTCGTCATGCCGATGACATCCATTCCCCAGCTTCGATACAGGTTCGACTCTGCCTTGGTCGAAAATGCCGGCCCTTCCATACAAAGATAGGTACCGCCTTTCTTCGCGCTCACTCCTTCCCTCACGCACGCCCGGAACACGGTGTCGGCCAGTTCCGGGCAGATGGGATCAGCGAAGCTGATGTGAGCCACCAGCCCGTCGCCGAAAAACGTCGACGGGCGGGCCTTGGTTCGATCAACGAACTGATCAGGAATAAGGAAATCGAGCGGGCGGTGCTCCTGTTTAAGCGATCCCACGGCGCTGAGCGAAATGATCCGTTCCACACCCAGCTTCTTGAATCCGTAAATGTTCGCACGGAAATTCAGCTCGGAAGGTGACAGGCGATGCCCGCGCCCGTGCCGCGCGAGAAAAGCCACCGGTCTTCCGGCAAGTTGTCCGGCGATGTAGGCGTCGGAAGGGCTGCCCCACGGCGTATCCATGGAGATCTCTTCCTGCGCTTCGAATCCCGGCATGGAATAGAGCCCGCTGCCGCCCAGTATTCCTATCTGTGCTTTCAATTTGTATGCTCCTCGATCAGTTCTAACAGCACTCCGCCTGTCGAAGACGGATGGACAAACACATACCGGTGTCCGCCCGCACCCGTGCGCGGCTCGTTCAGAATCCTCGCCCCAGCGGCGCGGAGGCGCTCGACAACCGCGTCGAGATTGGGAACACGGAGCGCCACGTGATGCAGCCCCTCGCCTCGCTTTTCGATGAACCGGGCAATCACGGAATCCGAAGCCGCCGCTTCGAGCAATTCGATTCTCGGTCCGCCGGCCGCGAGCATTGACACCTTCACTTTTTCCGCCGGCACGGTCTCGGGTTCGCTCGCTTGCATTCCGAGTTGGTCACGATAAAAGCCGAGCGCGATTTCGAGCGAACGGACAGCGATCCCGAGGTGGTCGATCTTAAATCCGCCGAAGCCATTCATCGACGATCGAATAAGGATCCTTTCTGCGCAATGCCACAGCGCGCGCGGCGCTGTCCAGTTCCGCGGCCGGAATCCGGTTCAATAGCCGTTCCCGGTACATCTCGAGCAGGCGGCGGCGCCAGATGTGCTCGCTTCGCTCGTGCCCACCGCGGTCTCCGGCAACCGAGCGTATCGCGTGGAGAGCCTCAGCGATACCCCCTCCTTCGGACGCCACTACACGCACAACCGGAGGTGTGGGGCCATCGTGATGGGCCAGACTCAGCATCGCGTGTATTTCACGCTCCAGGCGATCCGCGCCGGGTTGATCCGCTTTGTTGATCAGAAAGACGCCGGCGATCTCCATAATACCTGCCTTGATCGCCTGGACGTCGTCGCCCATCCCCGGCACCAGCACGACGGCGGTGACATCGGCGAGCCGTGCGATGTCTACTTCGTCCTGCCCCACGCCGACCGTTTCCACGATCACGGCATCCATGCCGGCGGCATCGAAGAGCAGCGCCATGTCAGTGGTAGCCGGAGCAAGGCCGCCCAGGTGGCCGCGTGTCGCCATCGAACGGATGAACACGCCCGGGTCCGCGTAATGGGACTGCATACGGATGCGATCGCCCAGAATGGCGCCGCCGGAATAAGGGCTGGTGGGGTCCACGGCAATGACCCCCACACGCTGCTCCTCGCGCCGGAGCAGACGGATGATGCCATCGGCCAGCGTGCTTTTGCCGGCGCCCGGGGGGCCAGTGATGCCGATCACCAGCGCGTTACCCGTATGGGGAAAAAGCTTGCGCAGGAGAGCGTCCGCCGCGGGCGTCCTGTTTTCGACGGCACTCGCGGCACGTGCCAGGGCCCGCACATTGCCTTTACGGATCTGTTGTGCCCATTCCGGCATCAGCTCTTCAGCAGTTGTCTGGCGATCACCAGTTTCTGGATCTCACTGGTGCCTTCGCCGATAGTACACAGCTTCACATCGCGATAGAACTTTTCGACGGGGTAGTCCTTAATGAAGCCGTAGCCGCCGTGAATCTGTAGTGCTTCATCCGCCACCCGGACGGCGATCTCGGATGCGAAAAGCTTCGCCATGGCGGACTCCATGGTGACGCGATGCCCTTGGTCCTTCATCCACGCCGCGCGGTATACGAGCAGGCGGGCGGCGTCGATGGAAGTCGCCATATTGGCCAGCTTGAACTGAATTGCCTGAAATTCCGAAATGGGCCGCCCGAACTGCTTCCTCTGCTTCGCGTAGCCGAGGGCCGCGTCGCAGGCGCCCTGCGCCAGTCCGACCGACAATGCCGCGATGGAAATGCGTCCGCCGTCCAGAATGCGCAGGCTATCGACGAAACCTTCTCCCGGCCGGCCGAGAAGCTGCGACTCGCGCAGTCTGCACTCCATGAATCGCACCTCTCCGGTTGAGCTGGCGCGCATACCCAGCTTGTTTTCCTTTTTACCGAGCCGGAAGCCCGGAGTGTCTTTGTCGATAATAAAGGCGGAGATGCCATGATGCGCCGCCGCCCGGTCCGTCACCGCCATGGCGACGCAGACATTCGCTTCGTGTGCATTGGTGGTGAATGTTTTTCCGCCATTGAGGACCCAACCGTCACCGTCGCGCACGGCTGTCGTACGCGTGCCCGCGGCATCCGAACCCGCTTCTGGTTCCGTAAGAGACCAGCAGCCAATCCACTCGCCGCTGGCGAGCTTCGGGATGTATCGACGCTTCTGCTCTTCGCTTCCGGCTGTGAAGATGTGGTTGGCGCACAGCGAATTGTGTGCCGCCACGATGAGGCCCACGGCCGGATCAACCCGCGAAAGCTCCTCAATCAGGATGGAATACTCGATATAGTTCAGCCCGGCGCCGCCATACTCCTCCGCAAAAATCGCACCCATGAAACCCAGCGCGGAGAGCTTTGTGATGGCCTCACGCGGGAAGGTCTGCGTTTCGTCCCACTTCGTGACGTGGGGTGCAAGCTCCGACTCAGCGAATTCGCGGACCATCTTCCTGAGCTGTAACTGCTCCGGGGTATAGTCGAATTCCATAGTGTCAGTGAGTGGTGTAAGACTAGACGATGTTTTCCTTTACGGGGTCCCAGCGGACAGTGCGGCCCTGGCGGTAACTTTCCACCGCCATGCGGCAGGCAATCGACACGCGATAGCCGATATCGAAAGGACAGTTTGGCTCCTTGCCGGTGCGGGCGCATTCAAGAAAATCGGCCATGTGCGCGGCGGGAGCCGTCTTGGTTTGTCCCATCATCTCCGTACCATCCCGGCGGTTTATTTTCTGCGGCAGGTAACGAATCTGCTGTGCCCGGGCGATGGTGCCGTCTGTTCCGAGCACGTCCTCGGAGCTGCCGAGCTGATTGTTGCCGAAGCCCGAATCCCAGCTAAACAAAATCTCCTCGGAATGTTCCATCGCCACATTCATTGTGTCGGGCACTTCACGGCCGTCCTTCCAAAGGAACACTCCACCGGCCATTGTCACCGCGGCGGGAATCTGAAGGCCCAGTACTTTGTACCAGAATGCGAGCTGATGGCACATGTTTTCGTAGACGTTTCCACCCGAATAATCCCAGTAGAACCGCCAGTTGGCGTACCGGTTCGGATCGAACTCGCGCCGGGGCGATTCGCCGAGAAAAGAATTCCAGATAATGTTCTCGGCAGTCATGTCCGGGTAGAGCGGCCGGGTCCACTGCGGTTTGCCGTGCGGCGTGTTCCGGTACATGTGCGCGTGGATGGCGGTGATCTTTCCCATCGCCGCGGGATCGGCAAAGCGCGTGGCGTCGGCGATCTGCCCGGAAGAGCAGGACTGGTGGCCAATCTGTACAGCCAGGCCGTTCGTCTTCCGGTAGGCCGCGCGCATCGCCTTCGCATGTTCGACGGTGAACGCCATCGTCTTTTCCTGGTAAACATGTTTGCCGGCGTCGAGCGAGGCGATGAAATGCTCCGCGTGCAGGTGCTGCGGGGTTGCGATCAGAACCGCGTCGATCGACTTGTCGTCGAGTACATGGCGGTAGTCGAGGAAGGTTCTCGCGGTGGGAACCACTCTTCTGGCTTCTTCCAGGCGGCGGGCATAGATGTCGGCAAAGGCGGCAAACTCGACATTCGGCTGCGAGATGGCCTCGCGCACGAGTTCCATACCACGAGCGCCAGCGCCGATGATCCCGAGCCGGACGCGGTCGTTAGCTCCCAGTACCGAGGCGGGCGCGGCTAGCGTACCAGCAATTCCGGAGGCCATCTGCCCGATGAATGTGCGGCGTGAATTCATACTTCTATTCCTTTGGATTGGAAAGGGTAGTCTCATCTTAACACTGCCCACGCCCCGTTCACTTGCCAGAAGT
>CAADGY010000255.1 GCA_900696665.1 uncultured Acidobacteriota bacterium | reverse complement strand
CGAGGTCCGGTCGCGTCACATGGCGCTACCAGGTCGACGCCGGCCGCGATGAAAACGGGAAGCGTATTCGCTTATCGGAGAGCGGATTCAAGCTCGAACGGGAAGCATACGCCGCCATGCACGCCGCAATGGACGATCGCCGCCTCGGTCGCATTAACACGCGCGGAACGCTTACGGAGCTGATCGACCAGTGGTTGCCTTATCACACGAAGGCGAAACCGCTCGCTCCCAAGACCGCTGAGAGGTACGCATCCCTCGCCGCCCACGCCACGCGAGCCCTAGGAGGTATCGCCCTGAAGGATCTCAACCCGTTCATGTTTGATGACATGTATGCGAAACTCGCGGAAAATCTATCAGCGAAAACTGTTCGGGAAGTTCACAATGTCGTACACGTCGCGCTCAAACGCGCCGTGAAAACGAAGTTGATCCCGTTCAACCCGGCCGATGGATGCGATCTGCCACGTGTCGATCAACCGGAAGCCGTCGCGCTCAACGCGGAACAGCTTGCCGCCTACCAACAGGCCGCCTCGGGTTCATGGGTTGATCTGCTGATTCGGCTTGCCGCTGCAATCGGAGCCAGGAGAGGAGAGCTTCTCGCTACCAGCTGGTCGGACCTGGATTGGGATACGAACCGCCTGAGAATCGAGCGTTCACTGTATCAGGTGAAGAGCGAGATTGGAATCAAGCCGACGAAGACACGACAGGTCCGCGTTGTTTCGGTTCCACTATCGTTGATCGAATATCTGAAGCTCCACAGGGAAGCCCAGGATCAACATCGGGTGATGTTCGGCCCGGACTATCGGGCAGACCTCGACCTGATCTTTGCCGATCCCGCCGGTAATTATCTCTTGCCTTCCAGTGTGACGCGGGCCGCCGTGAGACTTGCGAAAAAGGCCGGTCTACAGGATGTCGGCATTCACTCGCTGCGCCACACCCACGCATCCGCGCTCCTACATGCTGGCGTCCCGGTGACAAACGTCGCGAAGCGCCTCGGGCATAGGGACGCCTACACTACAGCCAAGATCTACGCACATGCGCTTCCGGACACCGATCAGGATGTTGCCGCAGCTTGGGACAAACTGATGGTGGAAAAGGTGGAGCAAAAGCCCTCGGCACAAATTGGCACAAATGGACAGGGCGAAAAATCGGAAAGTCCAAAGGAGAGAGTAAGTTAAGCTGGTCGGGCCGCCGGGATTTGAACCCGGGACCTCTTGCACCCCAAGCAAGCGCGCTAGCCAGGCTGCGCCACGGCCCGATGTCGATTGTTCTGTTATTGTACCAGTCAGCGGTGTGCCGCCGCTTCCAGGCGCGCCTTGGCGCGCTTGGCCGCATTTAGCGCTCGTGCAACGTCGACTGCCACCGTAGCGTTCGATCCGAGTCTTTCCTCAGCGCGCCGGAGCGCGGCCCGGGCGCGCTCGACATCAATCTCCGAAGCCTTTTCCGCACTATCGGCCAGGACGCGTACGTGGTCTGTCATTACCTCGACGAAGCCTCCGGCTACCACCAGAGATTTCCGTATGTTGCCGACACGATACGACAGTTCTCCAATGCCCAACTCCGCCAGCAACGGCGCGTGCTCCGGACCAATACCGAGATACCCATTCGCGGCCGGGATCTGAGCTTCGTTCACCTGATTGCGAATCAGCAAACGCTCCGGCGTCGTGACCTCCAGTTCGAATGTATCCGGCATGGCTTTGCTAGGCCGCCGCCTTCCTCAACTGCTCGGCGCGCTCCACTACATCTTCGATGGTTCCTTGCATGTAGAAGGCCTGCTCAGGGACATCGTCGTGCTTTCCATCCACGATCTCCTTGAATCCCCGGATGCTGTCTTCTAGTTTGACGTATTTGCCCTTGAAGCCCGTGAACTGCTCCGCCACGTGGAACGGTTGCGATAAGAATCGCTGGATCTTACGCGCCCGCGCGACAGTCAGCTTGTCGTCTTCGGACAGCTCGTCGATACCCAGAATGGCAATGATGTCCTGCAGATCTTTGTACCGCTGGAGGATCTGCTTGACGTTCTGAGCAACAGAATAGTGCTCCTCTCCAAGAATCAGCGGGTCGAGGATTCGCGACGTCGACGCCAGCGGATCCACAGCGGGGTAAATGCCCATTTCCGAGATCGCCCGGGAAAGGTTCGTTGTGGCATCGAGGTGCGCGAACGTTGTCGCCGGGGCGGGGTCCGTGTAGTCGTCGGCCGGCACGTAAATCGCCTGCACCGAAGTGATGGACCCTTTCTTGGTGGACGTGATCCGTTCCTGTAATTCGCCCATCTCGGTTGCAAGATTCGGCTGATAGCCGACAGCGGACGGCATGCGTCCCAGCAGCGCTGAGACTTCCGAGCCGGCCTGGGTGAACCGGAAAATATTATCGATGAACAGCAGCACGTCCTGGCCTTCCACGTCGCGGAAATATTCCGCTACCGTGAGGCCAGTCAGCCCGACACGCAACCGTGCTCCGGGCGGCTCCGTCATCTGGCCGTAAATCAGCGCCACCTTGCTCTTCGTATAATCGTGCGGGTCCAGCACGCCCGACTCCTGCATCTCCAACCACAGATCATTGCCTTCGCGGGTTCTCTCGCCGACGCCCGCGAACACCGACACGCCGCCGTGTTTCATGGCGATGTTATTGATCAACTCCATGATGACGACGGTCTTTCCGACGCCCGCACCGCCGAACAGGCCGATCTTGCCGCCCAGCAGATACGGCTCGAGAAGGTCGATGACTTTGATGCCGGTCTCGAACATCTTGAGCTGGGTGGACTGCTCCTCAAAACTGGGAGCGGGACGATGGATCGGCAGGCGGGCGCTGGCGTTCAACGCGCCCATCTTGTCCACTGGCTCGCCGATCACATTGATTACGCGCCCGAGGGTCTCTTTTCCGACGGGCACGGTCACCGGTTCCCCGAGACTTCCGCATTTCATGCCCCGGACCAACCCGTCCGTCGGCTGAAGCGCGATGGTGCGAACCCGTCCTTCGCCGATGTGCTGGGCCACTTCGGTGATGATGTTGATCGGTGCTGGAACGTCGAAGCCCTCGCTGGTGATGCGGATGGCCGTGTTGATAACGGGAATCTGCCCTTCAGGAAACTGAATATCGACGGCTGGTCCGGCCACCTGAATCACCCGCCCGATTACGGTTGGAACTGCTTGGGTTGCCATAAAAAATTACTCCAGAGCGGCAGCGCCGCTGACAATCTCGATAATCTCTCTGGTGATACTCGCCTGCCGTACACGATTCATGTACAAAGTCAGGTTTTCAATCACTTCGGCCGCATTCGAACTCGCCGCATCCATGGCGGTCATTCGCGCCGCGTGTTCGGCCGCGGAGGATTCAAGCATCGCCTGGTACACCGCGATGTGCACGTACCGGGGCAGCAGCGCTTTCAGAAGTTCCTCCGGCGGCTGTTCGTAGATATAGTCGATTGGATTCTCGCGTTCCGGGATTTCGACCGGCAATATTTTCAGGAGCGTGAGGTTCTGCGCGATGACACTCTTGAATTCGTTGTAGAGCAGGTACACCGCATCGATTTCGTCATTCGCGAAGCGCTCAGCCAGCCGCGCTGCGATCTGGCCCGCGTCTTCGTACAAAACCTTATTGAAGATGCCCGGATACTCATCCGTGATAGGCACGGTTCTCCTGCGCCAGAAGTCACGGCCTTTGCGCCCAAGCAGAAGAAGCTCGACCTGCAGCGTCTCGCGTTCAGCCAGGAAAGATTGCGATGCCTTGATCAGATTGGAATTGAAAGCCCCCGCCAAGCCCCGATCGCCGGTGAGCAGAACCAGTTGGATGCGTTGCTCGGCGCGGCGGCTCAGCAGCGGGTGCTTCGGGGTATCTTCCGCTCCGCCAACCACGGCTCCGGCAACGTCCTGCAAGAGCTTGCGAAGACTCGCTGCATAGGGACGCGCAGAGATCACCCGGTCCTGGGCGCGACGCAACTTCGCCGCGGAGACCATCTTCATGGCCTTGGTGATCTGCTCGGTATTGCGCACCGAGCGGATGCGCCGTCGGATATCAATCAGGCTGGGCATGGGTCACACCGCTCAAGCCGCTTTGTGCTCGGCAGTAAACCGTTCCTTCAGTTCTTTCAACACCGCATTGATTTTGTCGCGAAGCTGATCGTCGAGCGTCTTTTTCTCCTGGATCTCCTGAAGCAATGGCCCGTGCGCGTTGTCGACAAACCGGTACAACTCATCCTCAAACGCCCGGCAGGACTCAACTGGAAGGTCGTCCAGGTAGCCGTTGATCCCCGCAAAAAGGATCAACACCTGCTTTTCCACCGGCAGCGGCTTGTACTGCGGTTGCTTCAGAATTTCTACCAGGCGCCGCCCACGATTGAGCTGCGCCTGCGAGGCCTTGTCGAGATCGGAGCCGAACTGGGCAAACGCGGCCAGGTTGCGGTACTGCGCCAGGTCAAGGCGCAAGCTGCCGGCTACCTGACGCATAGCCTTGATCTGCGCGTTTCCTCCCACGCGGCTCACCGAAAGCCCGACGTTTACAGCAGGCCGGATGTTCGAATTGAACATGTCCGCTTCCAGGAAGATCTGCCCATCGGTGATCGAAATCACATTGGTTGGAATGTAAGCTGAAATGTCGCCGGCCTGCGTTTCGATGAACGGCAAGGCCGTCAGAGATCCGCCGCCATTCTCCGCGTTCAGCTTAGCTGCGCGCTCAAGCAGACGGCTGTGCAGATAGAACACGTCTCCCGGGAACGCTTCCCGTCCGGGCGGCCGCCGCAGCAGCAGCGAGATTTCGCGGTAGGCGGCGGCGTGCTTGGAAAGATCATCATAGATGCACAGCGCATGCCGCCCGGAATCGCGGAAATACTCGCCCATCGAGCAGCCGGCATACGGTGCCAGGTACTGCATGGGCGCCGGATCGGATGCCGTGGCGGCAACCACGATGGTGTAATCCATGGCGCCATGGTCCTCGAGTGTTTTCACCACCTGCGCAACCGTCGACCGCTTCTGTCCGATCGCGACGTAAATGCAGATTACATCGCCGCCTTTCTGGTTGATGATAGTGTCAAGCGCAATGGCGGTCTTGCCGGTCTGGCGGTCGCCGATGATCAACTCGCGTTGCCCGCGCCCGATCGGGATCATACCGTCGATGGCCTTAATTCCGGTTTGCAGCGGCTCCTTTACCGGACTGCGATCTACCACGCCCGGAGCCAGCCTTTCAATGGCGTTGAATTCCGAGGTCTCCACCGGCCCCTTGCCGTCGATTGGCTCTCCGAGTGCGTTGACGACCCGTCCGACAAGTGCATCTCCGACTGGAACCGACATGATCCGGCCGGTGCGGCGCACTTCGTCGCCTTCCCTGATCTCGGTAAAATCTCCCAGCAGCACAGCGCCAACCTGATCCTCTTCCAGGTTCAGCGCGAGGCCGGAAACATGGTGCGGGAACTCGATCAGTTCCCCGGCCATTACCCGTTCGAGACCATGAATTCGGGCAATGCCGTCGCCCACCGATATAACAGATCCCGTCTCGGAGATATTGACCACCCGTTCATAGTTCTCGATCTCTTCGCGCAGCACGCGCGCAATTTCATCCGCTCGCACTTGAGCCATGCTATTTTTCCAACCTTCTCATGAGAGGCAAACGCTCGCCTATTCGGCGCTAAGCCGCCTGCGTAGTGCTTCCAACTGTCCCCGCACAGAGCCGTCGTAGATGGTGGACCCAATACGCGCCATCGCGCCTCCGAGCAGCTCGGGATCGACCGCGAATTCCAGCCGAGCCGTGCTGCCCGTGAGCGCGGACAATCTGTCTCTCAAACCTTGACGCTGCCGATCGTTCAACTTCCACGCCGAAGCGACGCGGACACGCGTTACACCCATTCTCTCGTCCATGAGCGCATCAAACGCGTCGCGGATTGCATTTAGCTCCGCCACACGCCGATGATCGACCAGCACAAAAAGAAAATTCGAAATCAGCTTGGAGATGGACAGATCGCTTGCCAGGCGGCCGATGACGGCCCGCTTCCGGGAACCCGAAACGGCGGGCGAGAGCAGAACGTTTTCCAATTCGGGGGAATCCGCAAGAACACGCGCGAACGAGGTCAACTGCGCGGCTGCTTCCGTTGGACTGACGCTCGAGGATGGGCGGGCTACCAGGTCGACTAATGCTTTGGCGTAGCGGCCGGCGACGGCATGGGCCATACTTATTGTGCCCCCATCCGTGGACGTTCGAGGTCCGCAATGAAGGAGTCGACCAAAACGTCTTGCGTACCGGGCGTCAGCCGCGCACGGATTTTACTCTCCGCAAGGCGTAAGGCGAGTTCGGCCGAATACGCTTTCAACTCCTGACGGGAAGCCTTGGCAGCTGCTTCGATTTCCTGCTCGGCATGCGCCTGCACTTTTGAAAGTTGCTGCTCCGTTTCCATGCGGATGCGGCCGGCTTCCGCCGAGATCTCCTCGCGGGCGTTCTCCCGCATATGGTTGATCTCGGTGGCCAGCGACGCCATCCGTTGCTCGAGCTCCCTCGCTCTCGCCTCAGCCTCCTGCCGTAGACGGGACGCCTCCGTGATTCCGCTTTGTATAGACAGCGTGCGCGCCTGGAAAAAGGGGAGGCCGAACTTCCTGGTAAGATAGCCGAGGCCGGCGGCAAGCAGGGTGAAGTTGACAATCTTCCAAAGCGTTATGTTGCCCATGCCGTGCTCTTCGGATGAGGTATGTTCCACCGCTTTCTCACTTCTTTCGTGAGAAGGTCCGGGCTGCGCCAATCCAGCCGATACGCAGACCAGGAGCCCAAGCACCACCATCGGCCGGATGATTTTCATTGCACGCTCCCGGCGAGGATGCGCTCGGTAATACGATCCGCAAGGCCCTGACTTTCAGCGGCCAGCCGCTCACGGGAATCTGCAACATCCAGGGTCAATTGTTCGCGCGCCCGCTCCACCTGCCGCTCGGCTTCCGCTCGCGCTTCACGCACGCGCGCATTCTGTTCTTCGCGCCAATCGCGGCGCATTTTTTCCTGTTCCGAATAGATCTCTGCTCTCGCCTGGCGAATAGCCTGCTCGTACTGAGCCGCCATTTCACTGGCTCGCCGGAAACTGGCTTCCGCGGCGGCGCGCGCACCTTCCGTAGCTGCACGCCTGGTTTCGAGAAGCTTCTCCAATGGTCCGAAGAACATCCTCTTCAGGTAAAAGTACAGGAATATCACCAGCAACAGAGTAGGGATCCCTCGTAGTAGAATCCCACCGAGCGCATTGAGAGTTTGCTCCATTGATGTAATACCGGGAGACCTGCGAGAAGCTTAAGAAGGCTCCAAATCCGTTAACCTAACACAGGAAAAAAGACCCAGTCAACTGGAATTCGCTAAGTCAAGCTCTTGCTTTGACTTGACACAGTCCCTCCCCATCTTATATCAAGGGTTGGCAACCCATGTGGCGGCAAAACTACATTCCTCTTGCGGACAGCCTCGGGTTGTCTGCTTTTGTTGCGGCTCTTCCGGTTTTTGCACTCCTCTACCTGATTGGTGTGCGCAGGAAGCCGGCCTGGATCGCGGCTCTGGCGGGTTTGGGCGCGGCTGCTGTAGTAGCGCTGTTCCTATACGGGATGCCGTTCGGGACCATGCTGTCCGCCATCGGATATGGTGCGGCCTTCGGCCTGTTTCCCATCGGATGGATTATATTCTGGGCGATCCTGCTCTACCGGATCACCTTGGAAACAGGGAACTTCGAAATCCTGAAAGACTCTGTCGGCAGCCTGACCCATGACCGGCGCCTACAGGCGCTGCTGATTGCCTTCGCTTTCGGAGCCTTCGTCGAAGGGGCGGCCGGATTCGGCACACCGGTCGCCGTGGCCGCCGCCATGCTTACCGGCCTCGGATTTTCGCCGTTCTACGCGGCGGGTATTTGCCTGCTTGCCAACACGGCCCCGGTGGCCTTCGGCTCCATCGGCATTCCGGTAATCACCCTGGCTGGCATCACGGGCTTGCCACTTCTCGAGTTGAGTGCATGGGTTGGACGCATCTGCGCCCCCGTCTCCCTCTTCGTGCCCGCTTACCTCATCCTGGTGATGGGAGGGTGGAAGGCGCTTCGCGGTGTCGCGCCCGCGGCGCTTTCGTGCGGAGCTTCGTTTGCGCTCACGCAGTT
>CAADGY010000254.1 GCA_900696665.1 uncultured Acidobacteriota bacterium | reverse complement strand
GGTTCTTCTTCGATGTCCTCACCCGCGATCTTCACCGTACGGTAATACTCCATGCCAGTACCGGCAGGAATCAAGCGGCCCATAATCACGTTCTCCTTCAAGCCGCGAAGGTTGTCCACCTTCCCATTAATCGCCGCTTCGGTCAAAACACGCGTAGTCTCCTGGAAGGAGGCCGCGGAAATGAACGAGTCCGTGGAGAGCGATGCCTTCGTAATGCCGAGCAGCACCGGCCGGCCTTGCGCCGGACGGCCGCTCGCATCCATTACCCGCTGGTTTTCCTCGCGGAACTTGAACCGGTCCACTACCTCTTCCGGCAGAAACTCCGTGTCGCCGATATCGTCGATCTTCACCCAGCGCATCATCTGGCGGACGATGACCTCCAGGTGCTTATCGTTGATGTTGACACCCTGAAGCCGGTAAACTTCCTGGATCTCGTTGACCAGGTACTTCTGTAACTCCTTATCGCCGAGCACGTGCAGAATGTCGTGCGGGTTACGGGGGCCATCCATCAGCGGATCACCAGCCCGTACCCGTTCGCTTTCCTGAACGTTGATGTGAACGCCGCGGGGCAAGGAGTATTCCCGCTCCTGGCCGTCGTCGCCCATGATGTAGATCTTCCGGATACCCTTCGAAACATCGCCGTACTTCACGGTTCCATTGATTTCGGCGATGACGGCTGTCTCGCGCGGTTTGCGCGCTTCGAACAGTTCGACGACGCGCGGCAGACCGCCCGTGATGTCTTTGGTCTTTGTGGTAGCGCGCGGGATTTTCGCAATAACGTCACCGGCAAATACCTCGTCTCCCTCGCGCACCATCAGATGGGCATGAGTCGGCATGAGGTATCGCTTCTCGTCGGCTCGCGACGTGCCGCTCCGGACAATGACGGACGGCAGCCGCTTCTCGTCGGGCGAATCGCTCACCACCCACTGCGACATACCCGTGATTTCGTCCACCTGCTCGCGTACCGTCAGACCTTCCTGCAAATCTTTGAAGTGAACGACGCCGCTCACCTCCGTCAGGATCGAAAACGTGTACGGATCCCACTCGAGCAGAATCTGATTCGCTTTCACCGGATCGCCGTCCTCCACCAGAACCTTGGCGCCGTAGACGACCGGGTAGCGCTCCTTCTCCCGCTGCTTGTCGTCGACGATGGCCAGAATTCCGGTCCGGTTCATGGCGATCAGTTCACCGCGGGCGTTTCGAACGGTCGAAATCCCGATGTACTTCACGAATCCATCGGATTTTGCATCCTGCGTCGACTGCTCGCTGACCCTGGTAGCCGCGCCACCGATGTGGAACGTCCGCATTGTCAACTGCGTTCCCGGCTCGCCGATGGATTGGGCTGCGATTACACCGACGGCTTCCCCACGCTCGACCATACGGCCGGTCGCGAGATTCCGTCCATAGCAAAGCTGGCACACGCCGCGTTTCGATTCGCAGGTGAGAACCGAGCGGATCTTCACCCGCTCGATACCGGCCGCCTGAATCGCACCCGCGAGCTCTTCGGTGATCTCGTGATTTACGTTGACGATCACGTTGCCTTCATAATCCAACTGATCTTCGAGCGCAACGCGTCCGACGATGCGGTCGCGCAACGGTTCAATGATTTCGCCGGATTCAATGATCGGCTCGACGTAAATACCGTCTCCAGTGCCGCAATCAAGCTCGGTGACAATGACGTCCTGCGCCACGTCCACAAGCCGCCTGGTGAGGTAGCCGGAATCGGCCGTCTTCAGAGCGGTATCTGCCAGGCCTTTCCGCGCGCCGTGCGTCGAGATGAAGTACTGCAACACATTCAGCCCTTCGCGGAAGTTGGCGGTAATGGGCGTTTCAATGATCTCGCCAGAGGGCCTGGCCATCAGCCCGCGCATACCGGAAAGCTGCCGGATCTGCTGCTTCGAGCCGCGAGCTCCCGAGTCCGCCATGATATAGATCGGATTCAGGTAACGGCCGGTCCGGTCATCTTCTTCCATCACCTTGAACATCTCTTCGGAGACGCGCTCGGTGACCTTGGACCAGATTTCGATGATCTTGTTGTAGCGCTCACCTTGGGTGATGGCGCCTTCCTGGTACTGCTGCTGCACTTCAATCACCTGCTTCTGGGCGTCCTTAACCAGCGCCGCCTTTGAGCCGGGCACCACCATGTCGTCGACACCGATAGAGATACCCGCGCGCGTAGCATACAGAAAGCCCAGACTCTTGATCTCGTCGAGCATCCGGACCGTGGTTTGAAGACCAAACCTCAGATAGCAGTAGTGCACAAGTTGGGAGAGACCCTTCTTCTTCAACAGGCCGTTGATGAAGGGCATGTCTTCCGGAAGGACATCGTTCAAAATCACGCGGCCGACGGTCGTGTCCATGTACTGCTTATTGAACTCGATCGGTTCGGTGTGCATGACGTTCTGGTTGTCGAACGCTTTCGAGAGGTCAATGACGCGGCCCGTGTACCTCAGCCTGATGGGCGTGAGTGTTTCAACCTCGCCCATTTCAAGCGCGATCAGGACGTCTTCCATTGAAGCGAACGTTCGCCCCTCACCCTTCGTGCCGGGACGTGCTTTCGTCAGGTAATAGAGACCGAGCACCATGTCCTGCGTCGGCACAGCAATAGGGGAGCCGTGCGCTGGCGACAGAATATTGTTGGACGCGAGCATCAGCGTCGAGGCCTCGATCTGCGCCTCGGGCGAAAGCGGGATGTGAACCGCCATCTGGTCGCCGTCGAAGTCCGCGTTGAAGGCTGTGCAGACCAGCGGGTGGATCTTGATCGCCTTGCCTTCCACCAGCACGGGCTCAAATGCCTGGATGCCCAGGCGGTGAAGTGTCGGAGCGCGGTTGAGCAGAATCGGGTGATCGCGAATCACTTCCTCGAGGATGTCCCAGACGACCGGATCCTGCTGCTCCACCAGTTCTTTCGCCTGTTTGATCGTGGTACAGTGGCCACGCTGTTCAAGGCGGTGATAAATGAAGGGCTTGAACAACTCCAGCGCCATCTTCTTCGGCAACCCGCACTGGTGCAGCTTCAACTCCGGGCCCACTACGATGACCGAGCGCCCCGAATAGTCGACGCGCTTGCCGAGCAGGTTCTGGCGGAAGCGGCCCTGTTTGCCCTTGAGCGTATCCGACAACGATTTAAGCGGCCGGTTGTTCGCGCCACGCAGCACACGGCCCCGACGGCCGTTATCGAAGAGCGCGTCCACGGCTTCCTGGAGCATGCGCTTTTCGTTGCGGACGATCACATCCGGTGCGTGCAATTCCATCAGCTTCTTCACCCGGTTGTTACGGTTGATGACACGGCGGTACAGGTCGTTGAGGTCGGAAGTGGCAAAGCGGCCGCCATCGAGCGGCACCAGCGGACGCAACTCCGGCGGAATCACCGGCAGAACGTCTAAAATCATCCACTCCGGCTTATTTCCGGACTTGCGGAACGACTCCACGACGCGAAGCCGCTTGGCGTATTTCAGCTTCTTCTGCTGTGACGCCTCGGTCTTCATCTTTTCGCGGATTTCCAGGCTCAGCGATTCCACGTCGATCTTTTTCAGGAGTTCCTTAATGCCCTCGGCGCCCATCATGGCGACGAACTTACCGGGATGTTCCTGATCCAATTGACGCTTGCGCTCGTCGCTGATCACCTCACCCTTCGAAATGCCAGGCACTTCGCCGGGGTCGACAATTACGAACGCCTCGAAGTAGAGAACGCGTTCCAACTCCCGTAGCGTGATGTCCAGCAGATACCCGATCCGGCTCGGCAGGCCCTTGAAGAACCATACATGAGAACACGGGCTGGCAAGCTCGATATGCCCAAGGCGTTCGCGGCGCACTCGCGACAGAGTCACTTCGACGCCGCATTTGTCGCAGATGACGCCGCGGTGCTTCATGCGCTTGTATTTTCCGCACAAGCACTCCCAATCGGCGACAGGGCCGAAGATCCGGGCACAGAACAAGCCGTCCCGCTCAGGCTTAAACGTGCGGTAGTTAATGGTTTCCGGCTTGGTAACTTCGCCATGCGACCAGCTTCGGATCTTTTCCGGCGACGCAAGGCTGATGCGAATGGAATCAAAATCGGCGATCAAATTGGCTCTGTCGTAGGGAGAGGATCTGTACAAAATAGCCTCCTAATATTTCTCCATCGATCCACCAGCCACCAGAGGCGAAGCAGGCGGGCTTTGGCCGCCCGCCTCGTTTCCGCCATAAATCGCTGGTAGTTTCAACGTCCTCAGTCTGCCGCGAGCGCTGTATCCAGCACTTCACGGGGCTTCTTCATCAATTCAACGTCCAGACAAAGCGACTGCAACTCACGGATCAGGACGTTGAAGGATTCGGGCACGCCGGGTTCGGCGGCAGCTTCGCCCTTGACGATGGCTTCGTAGATCTTTGCGCGGCCGTACACATCGTCGGATTTGGCGGTCAGCAGTTCCTGCAAAACATAAGCGGCGCCATATGCCTCGAGCGCCCAGACTTCCATTTCGCCGAATCGCTGTCCGCCGAATTGAGCTTTCCCGCCCAGCGGTTGCTGGGTGATGAGAGAATACGGTCCGATCGACCTTGCGTGAATCTTGTCGTCCACAAGGTGCGAGAGTTTCAGCATGTAGATGTAGCCGACCGTTACGGGCTGTTCGAACGGCAGCCCGCTCATGCCGTCCACCAGTTGTACCTTGCCGGAAGCCGGCAGGCCGGCTTCCTCGAGCTGGTGTTTGATATCGAGTTCAGCCGCCCCGTCGAAAACGGGGGTTGCGAAATGGCGGCCCAGCGCTTTGGCGGCCCACCCGAGATGGGTCTCCAGAATTTGTCCGACATTCATACGCGAAGGCACGCCGAGGGGATTCAAAACTATCTCGACGGGTGTTCCGTCGGGCATGTGCGGCATGTCCTCTTCAGGAACGATTCGCGCAATCACACCCTTGTTACCGTGCCGGCCGGCCATCTTGTCGCCGACCGACAGCTTGCGCTTCATGGCGATGTAGACGCGTACCAGCTTGATGACGCCCGGCGGCAGTTCGTCGCCCTTCCTCAATTTGGCGATGCGTTCTTCCGTGATCTTCTCGAGCACCGAAATCTGCCGGGAGGTCATCTCCTCGACCTCATCGATCTGCTCGTTCAGGCGCGGGTCCTTGTCCTTCAGGCGAATCCGCTTCAGATCCCGGCCCCGGAGCTTTTCCACGATATCCCGCGTCAGGTCGACTCCCTTGGAGAGCAGCTTCCGGTTGGTTTTCTCGTCGTGCAGGTCGGCCTGGAGTTGTTTGCCCTCCAGCAGGTTACCCAGCCTCTTGGCGCGCTCGTCGTTGAGAATTCGTTTCTCGTCTTCCAGGTTCCGGTACAACCGGTCGATCTGCGACTGGAGAATCCACTTGGAGCGTTCGTCCAACTCCGCTCCTTTGCGTGAAAACACCTTGCAGTCCACCACCGTGCCCTCGATTCCGGGCGGGCAGTAAAGCGAAGCGTCTTTCACATCTCCGGCCTTTTCGCCGAAGATGGCCCGGAGCAGCTTTTCTTCCGGGGTGAGTTGCGTTTCCCCTTTCGGCGTCACTTTACCTACCAGAATGTCTCCCGGCTTGACTGTGGCGCCGATTCGGATGATGCCGCTTTCGTCCAGGTTGCGGAGGAAGGCCTCGGCGATATTCGGGATATCGCGGGTAATTTCCTCCGGACCCAGTTTCGTGTCGCGAGCCTCGATCTCAAACTCCTCGATATGGATCGAGGTGTAGTAGTCTTCCTTGACCAGCTTCTCGCTGACGACGATAGCGTCTTCGAAGTTGTACCCGCGCCATGGCATGAACGCCACCAGGACGTTGCGGCCCAGGGCAAGTTCCCCGCTATCCGTGCACGGGCCGTCGGCGAGCACATCACCCTTCTTTACCCGCTGGCCTGCGAAGACGATGGGCTTCTGATTGATACAGGTGTTTTGGTTGGAGCGTTTGAACTTGGTGAGCTGATAGATGTCGGCGCCCACTTCGCGCGAAAGCTGGGCTTCGTGAGCCGCACCCTCGACGCGGACAATGATGCGCTCGGAATCCACGGAATCCACAACGCCGGAGCGCTTGCAGATAACCACGGCCCCCGAGTCGCGCGCCGTCACCCTTTCCATACCGGTCCCAATGAGCGGCGCTTCGGCGCGAAGCAGTGGAACCGCCTGCCTCTGCATGTTCGACCCCATCAGTGCGCGGTTGGCGTCGTCGTTCTCGAGGAAGGGGATGAGACTGGCTGCTACTGAAACAAGTTGTTTCGGACTTACGTCCATGTACTCCACTTCGTCACGCGAAGTGAGCACGAAATCACCGGCCTCGCGCGCGTTCACCAGCTCATTGACCATGTGCCCGTTCTGGTCGAGTTCCACGTTCGCCTGCGCGATCGTATATTTGTCTTCTTCCCAGGCGGAAAGGTAGTCGCAGTGTGCTTCCCATTCCACAGCCTGCTTGGAAGCCGAACTGGTTTTGATCTTGGCGGCCTCCGCCACCGTCATTACTTCGCCCACGCGATGGTTGCTGTCCCCGGGGTTAAGAATCCGGACTTCCTCCACCACCACGCCGTCTTTTACGCGCCGGTAGGGGCTCTCGATGAACCCGTATTCGTTGATCCTCGCAAAACAGGAGAGCGAAGAAATCAATCCGATGTTCGGTCCTTCCGGCGTTTCGATGGGACAGATACGCCCATAGTGCGTGGGATGCACGTCGCGCACTTCAAAGCCGGCACGCTCTCGCGACAAGCCTCCCGGACCCAGCGCCGAGAGCCGCCGCTTGTGCGTGATCTCCGACAAGGGATTCGTCTGGTCCATGAACTGCGAAAGCTGGCTCGATCCGAAAAATTCGCGGATCGCAGCCATCACGGGCTTCGCGTTCACCAGGTCGTGCGGCATCGCCGTCGACATTTCCTGGTAGACCGACATCTTTTCTTTGATGGCGCGCTCCATTCGCACCAGACCGATGCGGAACTGGTTCTCGAGCAGCTCGCCCACCGCCCGGACGCGGCGGTTACCCAGGTGGTCGATATCGTCCACCAGGCCGATGCCCTTACGCAATTTCAACAGGTAGCGGATGGTGCCCGTGAAATCATCCGGATCGAGCGTTCGCTTGTCCAGTGGGGTCGCGTCTGCACGGTCGAAGAGCTTGATGTTGAACTTCATCCGCCCGACTCGCGAAAAATCGTACTTCCGCGGGTCGAAGAACATGCCGTGGAACAGTTGCGTCGCCGTATCGAGTGTTGGCGGGTCGCCCGGCCGCAGCTTGCGGTAGATTTCCAGCAACGCATCGCTCTGTGTCTTTACCGAGTCTTTCTTCAGCGTGACGGAGATTACATTGCCGACCTCGTCGCGCTCCGGAAAGAACACCTCGAACTCTTCGATGCCTGCTTCGATCATCTTGGAGATACCGCTCGAGGTCAGCTCGTGATTGGATTCGAGCAGCACTTCTCCCGTCGACATGTCGATCACGTCGGCGGCAACGTATGCGCCTTCTAGATCGTTGCCCGCCACTTCCACCTGCTCGATCTTGTTCTTATTGATTTCGCGGAAAACGGCCCCGGTGATCTTGCGCCCCTGCGGAACCACCGTGTCGCCGTTCTTGGCGGTGATGGCATGCGAAAGCTTCAGCCCGATCAGCCCCGGCGATACGGTCCACAACAGCTTGCTGTCCTTGATCTTCAGCTTTTCGATGGTATAGAAGGTTCGCAGGATCTGCTCGTCGCTCTTGAATCCAAGGGCGCGCAGGAAAACAGTTCCGTAGAACTTCCGCTTGCGATCAATACGGACGTGGAGCAGGTTCTTGACGTCGTACTCGAACTCCACCCAACTGCCGCGATACGGGATGATCTTTCCCAGGTAATAGCCTTGCGCCGGCACACGCTCGAAGAAAACACCGGGCGAGCGGTGTAACTGCGACACGATGACACGCTCGGTCCCGTTGATGATGAAGGTCCCGTTTTCCGTCATCAGCGGAATTTCACCGAAGAAGACTTCCTGTTCCTTGATATCGCGGACGGACTTGTTGCCGGTCTCCGCGTCTTTGTCGTAGACCGTCAGCCGGATGGTGACCTTCAAGGGAGCGGCATAGGTCATACCCCGCTCTTCGCACTCCGCGACATCGTATTTCAACTGCAGCGATACGGGGTCTCCACACCGGTTGCAAAATGTCACGATGTTGCGGTTGAATGTGCCGCAGCGATGGCACAGCACATCGCCGGCCTGGAAAGGATCCGTCCTGATTCTGGCACCGCAACTGGGATTCCGGCAGGTAGTGCGAAGGTGGTGCAGACCCTTCAGATTGCCGCACTTGCACTCCCAGTTTCCGATTGAATAATCGACGAAGTCGAGCTGACTCAAACCACGGAAATCCGAGATCGGGAAAACGGATGTGAAGACACTCTGCAGCCCCGTATCATCCCGCTCCTCGGGTAACAGCTCCATCTGCAGAAAACGCTCGTAGGATTTTTTCTGAACATCGATCAAATTGGGGATCGGAATCGATGTCTTGATCTTTGAAAAATCAACTCGTTCGCGGATGGCACCATTTGCCGGATTTTCCATATTTACTCCTCAAGAGCCGAACGGCATTCAGAAACCCAGGTCAAACTAAGAGCCGTCCGGTGCGTGCGTCCGCCGCCGGATTTTGCTTGCATCTGCTGAAGTTTTGACCCACAATCATGTGTTAAAGCTCAGACCGGGAATTCAGATAGCCACTGAATACGCGGGGAGCTTGCCCGGACGCTGTGTAAATATCAAAAGACACGTAGGGTGAAATGAGCGTGCGCAGGGTTAACCTGCCTGCAACTCGCAGAGAGCTGGCAGAAGTATAGCAGGTTGTGAGGTTCACAGGCGCAATTCCGGGCTGACTCCGGTTACCAAACCAGTCTAGCAGACGGTTTCAAGTACGTCAAACAGAGGTCTATCCCCAACAAAACACAGGCTTGTCACAAAACTGGCTGTCCGGGCCGGGCCGCCGGAAAGAGCTTACCGCACGCGTAAGATGCGCAGCTCCTTTTCCGAAGCCATCTCGTCCAGTTCGCCGCTGCGTGTTCTCTCGAACAGCCGCCGGCCCAAAGAGCCCGCCTCGCCGTCCCCGCCTGCCTGCACTACGATATAGCGAATATTCGAGCTCCGCACAAGGGCCAGAGCGGCGGCCGTCAAATCGACCGGCGGGCGGGTCTCCAACCGGCGCCGTGCGGGCTGCCACGCGGCGCCCGGCGTACGCAGGTCCACTTCGATTGTCCGGTTTGCATCCGAACGAACGGCAAGCATTGTGGCTCCGGTCGCCCGCTGCGGTACGGCCAGTTCAATCTCAACGAACATGCCGGGCCGCATGTGCTCCCAGGACTGCCACGCCGACGCCACATTGCGATCAAAGGCGAACAGGATCTCCCACGGGTTCGGGTTGGCCGAGAAAAACCACGAACGCACCGGCCGGAGGATCCGGCTTCCGTTGCGCAGTTGAATCTCTTGAATGGCCCAGACCCTCTCGAAGGATTGTCCAACGCGGAAACGCACGCCTGCAATGCGCTGTTCGGGCCATTCCGCCACGATGACGTCGAACTCGGCAGGGTTCGCAGCCAACTGTAGGGCGGTAGAAATCCGGTCGCCGGTCGCCGACTGCCATGGACCTACCGGCACAAAATGCGAGTACGCCCACGGAATGCCAAATAAATCCAGCACCCTCTCGCCAGGCGCCGTTATTCCGTGCAAAGCCTCCGCAAGAGCGAAGCCGCCCACACGCTCCCGCAAGTATTCCCGTTCGGGGGTGATTCGAAACGCGGCCTTCAGTGGAAACCCCCGCAAAGTCCAGGCGAAGGGATCGGAATAGGCACTCACGGCGGCGGGCCAGGAGAGCAGCGCATGGACAAGCACCACCGGAGCCAGCGCCCGGCGCGGCAGAGCCATAAACAGCAGCAGCAGAAGAAATGGCAGCGCCGGCATCAGGAAGCGGGTACCTGTATTCAGCAGCCACGGTGCGCCCGCTACCAGCGCCGCGGCGGCCAGTGTCAGGCCGCTCTTCCACCGCATCGCGAGCAATCCGAGAGGCGCCAGCAGGTAGATGGGTCCGAGCAGTCCCTGCAGTTTGCCGCCACGAATGGTGATCTCCAGGGGTATAGCCACGGCGGTG
>CAADGY010000253.1 GCA_900696665.1 uncultured Acidobacteriota bacterium | reverse complement strand
CGAGTGTCGGGGCTGGTACGCGCCGCACGTTTGCGCGCAATGGAAAAACGGAGACCGGACTCGATGTGCTGATTCAGGAAAAGTTTGCGCCGCTCGCCGGGGTACGCGTCGGCTTGATTACCAACCACACGGGCTTGAGCCTCGCCGGACAGCGCAATATCGACGCAATGGTGGCCGGCGGTGTAAACGTCGTGGCAATCTTTTCACCGGAGCATGGGATCGCCGGTAAGGAGGACCACGAGAATGTTGAAAATTCCACCGATGGCGCCACCGGAATTCCCATCTGGAGCTTGTATTCCGGTCCGAACCGGCGCCCCTCGGAGAAAATGCTGGCAAACGTCGATGTATTGGTGTTCGATATACAGGATATCGGTGCGCGATTCTACACTTACATCTGCACAATGGTGAATGCTATGGAGGAAGCCGCGAAACACGGGCTTCCGTTTTATGTGCTCGACCGCCCCAACCCGATCACCGGGGTGCACGTGGAAGGGCCGATGCTCGATCCCGACCTTAAATCGTTCGTTGGGTGCATCGTTTTGCCGTTGCGGCACGGAATGACGGCCGGTGAAATGGCAAACATGGTGAACACGGAGCAGAAACTCGGAGTCAAATTACATGTTGTGGCCATGAAAGACTGGCAAAGGGGTGACTGGTTCGATGCCACCGGTCTGACCTGGGTGGATCCTTCGCCAAACATGCGCAGTCTCAACGCGGCATTGCTTTATCCCGGAGTCGCCATGTTGGAGAGCCTGAGAAACTATTCCGTCGGGCGAGGCACAGATGCTCCATTCGAGCAGATTGGTGCGGAATGGATTCGAGGCCGCGAACTGGCTCAGCACCTGAATTCGCGATATATCCCTGGAGTCCGCATATATCCGACGCGATTCCAACCGTCAGCCTCGAACTATGCGGGACAGAGTATTGAAGGTGTCCGATTCGTTATCACGGACCGCACCGCCTTTGATAGCTATCGATTGGGATTGGAGATCGCCGCGGCCTTGGAGAAGCTCTTCCCGGGGAACATTGCGTGGGAACGGACAGAACGCCTCATAGGGAACCGTGGCACAATTTCGGCTCTCCGTTCCGGCGCCGATCCTCGCAGCATCATCCAAAGCGAAGAGGAGGCGCTCCGCTCGTTCGTCGAGCGGAGAGAGAAATTCCTGATCTATCGCTGAATTAAGGGATCATCAGGCGACGGCAGCCTTGGTGGGAGCTGGATTTTTTGAGTTCGGCTCCCGCTTGTTCTTGCTTCCCGGTGGACGTCCGCGCCGTTTCACGGTGCTCATCCAGGCGGGAGGTCTTCCCCGCCGCTTACCCCGTCCGCGCGCCAGCCGTTCCAGGCTGAGTATCGCTTCCTCTAATTGCTCCCTTTCCTGACGCAACTCAGCCAGGATTTTCGTGACGTCCATAGATGTGCCTCCAGGAAATCTTTACCCGCCGCCTGTTCGTTCCGAATCCGGAACAAAAGGTGAGTCAGCATGCGACAATGCCAAATGCTGTTTTACCCTATTTTTCATGTGAATTCAATACCCCTGTTCTATTTTCAGAACAGATCACATCGTCGAGGTACTAGGAGGTCGCTACGGGGGACGTATAAAATTCTGTGCCGATTATACCAAATGCTTTCGCTTCCAAACGAAATAGAAGGGGATTCCTACCGCAATTAGCGCGAGTCCCATCAGCGATTCACGGGGCGAATTGCGCAGCGTGGAGACCAGAACGAATGCCGCACCCGTAACGAAGAGTACCGGTACAACCGGGTATCCAATCGTCCGGTAGGGCCGCCGGAGGTCAGGGCGCTTTTTGCGCAGCACAATTACCGCGGCAGCAGCCATCGCATATTGAATCCAACTTGCAAATATTACGTATGTAAACAACTGCTCGTACCGTCCGCTAAGCACAAGAACCGACGCCCATCCACTCAGAAGAAGGATCGACATGGAGGGAGTGCGGTAGCGCGGATGGATGTGGGCCACCGCCCGGAAGAAGTATCCGTCATACGCCATGGCATACGGCACACGTGCTCCCGAAAGGATGGATCCGTTCAGAGCAGCGAATATGGAGATCATTGCCGCAAGGCTTATTGCGCCCGCACCGGTCTCTCCCAGGATGCGCCGCATCATTTCAGCAGCCACACGGTTGCTCGCGCCCACATCCGCCGCGGGCAGCACATAAAAGTACGCCAGGTTGGTCAACAGATAGATCACGATAACGGTCAGCGTGCCAAATACAAGGGCGCGGGGAAGACTCCGCTGCGGGTGGCGGACTTCAGACGCGGCCATGGTGACATTATTCCAACCGTCGTATGCCCATAATGCGGCTACAAGCGCGGCGATAAAGCCGGAAAATCCCCCAGCTACCGGAATACCCGTCTGATAATTCGCCACCGTGCCTGTAGCTGAGCCTAACCCGATGACGATGATTGCCAGAATCAAAAGAATCTTCAATGCCGTGACCGCTACTTGCACTCCGCCGCCGACTTTCACTCCGAAGTAATTGACCACGGCAAGGACCAGAATCACCACCATGGCTAAGAACTGGCCATACCGGAGCTCGAGCGGTCCTCCGCCATCTCCCAACGCCACCGGAATCGTGTAAAAAACCTGCTCCAGTTCGGGACGAAAATTCGCCAGATAATAAAAAAAAGCCGTGGCGAGTGTCGCGATAGCCCCACTCTTGGCAACCCACATCTGCGTCCATCCGTAGAGGTATCCCCAGAACGGCCCGTAGGCCTCGCGCAGGTACACGTATTCACCGCCGGCTTCAGGCATTGCGGCTCCGAGTTCCGCATAGGAGAGCGCGCCGAACAGCGACAACAATCCGCCCACAACCCACACCAGGAACACCATGTACGGTGAGCCGACCTGCTCCACCATCGATTTCGGCACCAGGAAGATGCCGCTGCCGATGACGGTACCCACAACAATCGCGGCGGCAGTCCAGACACCGAGTTCGCGCCGCAGCCCGGCCGGAGCCTGGTCAGCCATTCTGCGCCCGCTTTTTTGCAAACAAAGATGCCGCCAGGGCTGAGAAGAAAGTTATTGCCGTTCCAATCATGACGTACCAGGTCCAGGCTATCGATGTGCCGAACTTGATGTAAAGCATTAAAACAAACCCGGCCACCATCCCGATCATGGCCGCCGTCTCCCCTACGCGGCGAGTCAACAGGCCGAGCAAAAAAACGCCCAGCAAAGATCCATAAAGGATGGATGCGATGGACAAGCCGGCCTCCAGAACAGGTCCCCACTGGCGCGCAAGCAAACCGATCAGGAACAGGATTACGCCCCACGCCAGCGTGGCCCGCCGTGCAAGTTTGAGGAGACGGGATTCCGAAGGGACATTGCCCCCTCGCGAGGAAACGAGTGGACGGTAAAAGTCCATGATGGTCGTGGAAGCCAGGGAATTGAGCGCCGCGCTCAGATTCGACATGGCCGCGGCGAGGATCGCCGCGATGACGATTCCCGCAACACCCGCTGGGAGATTGTTCCAGATGAATTCCGGGTATATGCGGTCGGGCGGATTCGGCGCCGATAGGTTCGTATCGTGGTAGTAGACAAACAGCAGCACGCCAATAACAAGGAATAGCGTGAACTGGAAAAAAATCACCACCCAGCTTGCGAGCAGCGCGGCCCGTCCTTCCGCCTGCGATTTGGCGGCCAGATAGCGCTGCACCATCAACTGCTCCGTTCCGTGGCTCGCGGTGGTTAGGAAGCACCCACCTAAAACGCCTGCCCAAAAAGTATAGGTCCGGGAGAAAAACTCCTGCGTCAACGAGAAGCTGAAATCGAAAATTTGAAATTTCGCGAGTCCGCCGGCAACCTCCAACACATGCGGCCAGCCACCGGGGATATGCTCAAGAATGACAAAGAAGCTGAGGATCGCGCCGGCCACGTAGAGGAACATCTGGATTACATCCGTCCAGATCACCGCCGTCATCCCCCCCTCGAAGGTGTAAAACAGCGTGAGACAGACGATCAATGCGATGGAGGCCATCTCGCCCGTGCCCAGAACAATGGAAATGACGATGGAAATGGCAAAAACCCGGACGCCTTCGGCAAGCGCTCGGAGAATCAGGAAAAGACCGGCCGTCAGTTTGCGGATCCGCAACCCGAAACGGTGCTGCATTAACTCGTAGGCGGTGAACATCTCCCCCCGGAAATAGTGTGGGAGGAATAGTACTGAAATGATGATTCGGGCGAGAAGATAACCGAAAACCACTTGCAGGAATCCGAAATTGCCTCCAAACGAGAGCGCGGGCGTCCCTATGACCGTCAAGGTGCTGGTCTCCGCCGACACAATGGAGAACGCGATGGCCCACCAGGGAGCCCTTTTGCCCCCCAGAAAGTAGTCCTTCAGTGTCTTCTGGGAGCTTCGAAACTGTGCGCCGAACCACGTGATCCCGAGCAGGTAAACCACGATAACGCCTAGATCGAAAAAGCGCATGAGGAAATAGGGGATTCTAACACGCCTTACGGGGGCCTGTTAAAGGATAGTGGAGCAAAGTAACGGCGCGTGGTGTCAAATCTGTGGGAACATGGTTGGCGATTCGTGCATCTATTGGTATTGTCAGGGAGTTGGTTGCGCCCTCTTCTTTGATTCGGCTATACTCCGCAATTGCAAGTCCGAAGATGAATTCATTTAAACGCGCCAACGACAGACCAGAGCGGTGCGACACACTCAAGCGTTCGATGGGAGGTTAGAAAGTGCTGGTTCAACTTTCAAAGAGACTAGTGGCGATTGGGGCGGCCCTGCCCTTGATTGCGGTTGCATGGGGACAAGCTTCGCAAACAGAAAGTGCTAAACCCGAGGCCGCACAGGCGGCGAAACCGGAGGAAGCCAAAAAGAACTGGAAAGACCGGGCGGAGTACGATCTGTACGCCAATATCGCGAAGGAAACCGATCCAGCAAAGCGGCTTCAATTGCTCGATCAGTGGAAACAGAAATACGCTAACACCGACTTCAAGATGGAGCGATTGCAGTTCTACATGTCAACGTACCAGCAGCTCAACCAGGGAACGAAGCTCCTCGAAACGGCCAAAGAAGTCGTCAAGGAAGATCCGAAGAATATCACCGCTCTCTATTGGATCAACCTGTTCACCATTAGCCTGAACAATACCGCACCAGAGGCGCTTCAGGCGGGCGAAGAGGCAGCCAAGAGCCTGCTATCGAACCTCGACGAGGCCTTTTCCCCGGCGAAGAAGCCGGCAAATGTGGCCGATGCCGATTTTCAGAAACAGCGGGCGGCGGTCGAAGCCGCCGCGCACAACACGCTGGGCTGGGTGGCGATGCAGCGGAAGAACAATGAGGAGGCCGAGAAGCAGTTCACGGAAAGTCTGAAGGTGGATCCGAACAACGGCCAGGTCTCCTACTGGCTCGGAACCGTGATTCTGGCGCAGAAGGTTCCCGAAAAACAGGCACAGGCGCTTTATCACTTCGCCCGCGCATCCAGCTACCGCGGTCCGAATGCGTTGCCGGATCAGGCAAGAACACAACTCGACACATACCTGCAAAAGGTGTACACGCAGTATCACGGCGACCAGAGCGGTCTCGCGGAGATCAAGCAGCAGGCCGCGTCGCAGCCCTTCCCGCCCGCCGATTTCAAGATCAAGAGTGCGGCCGAAATTGCGACTGAGAAGGAGGAGGAGTTCCGTAAGACGAACCCCATGCTCGCGCTCTGGATGAGCATCAAGAAAGAACTCGTCAGCGATAACGGCGAGAACTATTTCGAAAACCGCATGAAAAACGCCCATATTCCCGGAGGCGTTCTCGATGTGCAGAAATTCCGCGGGAAAGTCATTTCGCAGACACCCGCGCGCCGTCCAAGCGAAATTGTGGTGGGGATCGCAGACGCAACGAATGCCGAAGTCACGCTCAAACTAGACCAGCCGATGCCGAATCCGGCGCCAGAGGGAACGGAGATCGCCTTTGAAGGGGTCGCCCAGAGCTTTACACGGGAGCCTTCCTTCAATCTGGTACTCGCCGTAGAAAAGGGTAATATCGAAGGCTGGCCGGCTCCGCCCGCTCCTGCGCGGCGGGGGGCTAGGGGTGGAGCCAAAAAGAAATAGGTCTAGGGCCGTTGTGGGGAGCGGGCTCGCTGGCCAGTGCAAGACTATACAGCACCCGTTCCCACCCGGTCAGATTTTCGCCCGCGGCGTCAAAAGCCACGTAGTACTGTGTGAAACGGCAGGCGCCGGGCAATGATATTGCCGCCACCCCCGCCACTGCGAGAATTCCCACCAGGACGAATCTGAGAGCATTCCGCTTCACACCTCAAAAGACGAATGAAAACCGCTTTTGGTTAGCGGCTATCGCCGATTGCCGCCCGAAGATCGCGGGAAAAACGCCGGATCTCTTCCACTTCCGCGGGTTCCGCCGGGCGTTCGTAGTGCTTGTTCACAAAAAAACTGCCCTCGGGCCGCCAGACCAACGCGGCGAATCCGTCCGTGGTAAGCAGCCCGGAGTCGCCGACACGTCCGAAGTTATTGTCCGAGGTGCGTTCAACGAGGGCGACGTAGCCGCCGCGCTCAAGAACGAAATAGTTGGCAATACCGGAAACCGGCAGCAACTGTATGGACATCGACGCCAGCCGCTCCAGTCTTTTGAGCATTTTACATCTTGTAGCGGCCCAGATCCTCGTCGTTGAGACCTTCCAGCCACTGCCGCAGTTGTTCGTTACTGACCTTATCCGCACCTGCCGTCGCGGCCTTCGAGGACTTTAATACCGATTCATCTACAAAGATGGGGCAGTCGAGCCGGAGCGCCAGTGCCAGCGCGTCGCTCGGCCTGGAATCGATACTGATCATGTCCCCGTTCTTCTCGAGCCAGATAAGGGCATAGAAGGTGTCGTCCTTAAGTTCGTTGACGACGATTTTCTTAACACCCGCCTCGAGCCCCAGCAGGAGAGTCTTGATCAGATCGTGGGTCATGGGGCGCGGGGTGGCAACCTTTTCGATTTCAAGCGCGATGGCGTTTGCCTCGTAAATTCCCACCCAAATGGGTAAGATCGTGGCGCCTCCGACATCTTTCAGGATAACAATGGGCATGTTCGTCACCGGATCCATCATCAAGCCACGAATCTTCATCTCGACTTCCATAATTGTCCCCTTCCTGTTAGACTCCTGATATTCTCTCTCCTACCAGCGAATTTGGGCCGGCTCGTGTCACTCGTACACCGACGTAGCTGCCCAGGAATGCCGTTCCGTTCGGCGACGGATGAACGGAATCGGTAAAGTTCAATATCCGGTTCTGCGATGTGCGGCCGATCCATTGACCTGTCGCTTTGTTGAAGCCTTCCACCATTGTCTCCTGAACGCTGCCGATCAGTTCGGAGTTGCGCCGTATCTGGATGGAACGCTGCTTCTCCTGGACAATAGTCAACCGGTTGCCTTTCTCCTCCTCGGAAACATGATCATCCAGCGAGAGGGCTGGTGTGTTGGGCCGCCGCGAATACTTGAAACTGAACAGAGAATCGTATTCGACGGCGTCAAGAAGCGAGAGCGTCTGTTCAAAATCCCGCTGGGTTTCCCCGGCAAAACCGACGATGATGTCAGTTGTGATCGATATGCCGCGAGAGGCCTTCTTCAGCCATTCGATGCGGCGCATATACTCATCCCGGGTATAGAGCCGCTGCATACGTTCCAGCACTCTCGTCGATCCCGATTGCACCGGCAGATGGACATGATTGCAGAGCACTGGGTTCTCTTCGATCGCATCCACGATATCCTTGACAAAGTCCCTCGGGTGAGACGTTGTGAAGCGGACACGGCGCAAGCCCCGAATCGCTGCCACGCGGCGAAGCAAGGTTGCGAAATCCCAACCGGCGGGCGACGGATCCTGGTAGCTGTTCACGTTCTGTCCCAGAAGCTGGATCTCCGTGAAGCCCTCCTCCGCCAACCGCCGCGCTTCCTCCATGATGCTGCCGCTTGTCCGGCTTCGCTCCGGGCCGCGCGTGAACGGCACCACGCAATAAGCGCACGATTTGTCACAGCCCTCAATGATCGTGATGTAAGCCCTGTGCGGATTGTCCCGGCGGGTGAACGGCGTCTCGAACGTCTCGTCCGTATCCAGTGAAAGGCCCGTCACGCGGCTGCCGCCTGCTTCAAGTTGCACCAGCATCTCCGGCAATCTCGTGTAGCTGGCCGAACCGGCCACCAGGCTGACATGCGGCGCTTTGTCGAAGATCTTTTCGCCTTCCTGCTGAGCGACGCATCCGAGTACGCCGAAAACCTTACCCTTGCCCGCGTCCCGCTTGAATTGTTGCAGCCGGCTGAAGACCTTCTGCTCGGCTTTGTCACGGATGCTGCAAGTGTTGTATAGCACAAGATCGGCGCCATCCGGGGTCTCCACCTGGCTATAGCCCTGTGCCAGCAGCGTACCCGACACTTTCTCCGAGTCGTGGACGTTCATCTGGCACCCGAAGGTTTCGATGTAGAAAGTTTTCATTAGGGTGGCGTTGCTTTCATTATAGCCTTCGCGCTTCCGCCCTCACTTGCGGCCACGCGGCAGCGTCAGGTTTCAGGCGAAAACAGTGCGGCTGTAAACTGGAACTAGCAGCGGGAGGTTGGGAATGGAAGATTCCACGCGACGGAGTTTCGGCGTACAACTCGCGGCTCTGAGCGCCGCCCAGATGCTTCCGGGGTGCGCTCAAACCAGACTGCCGTCGCGACCCCGTGCCGGATGGGAGCCTGCATATTTGCTGCTCTACCGTTCAGGCGAACTGGAGAGACGCGTCGCTGCATTTAGCGCGATGTACCGGTCGTGCCGCCTTTGCCCGCGCCGGTGTGGCGTAGACCGGAAGACGGGTGAAAGAGGGATTTGCCGCGGAACGGCGCGCGTCCGCATCGCCGCTTCTCACCCTCACTTTGGAGAGGAGCGGACACTTGTTGGACGATACGGTTCGGGAACTATCTTTTTCAGCCGTTGCAGTCTTCTCTGCGAGTTTTGTCAAAACTGGGAAATCAATCACCGCGGCGACGGCCTCGACACCCGTGATGAAGACCTCGCAGGCACGATGATCGATCTTCAAAGTCGCGGATGCCACAACATCAACCTGGTCACTCCGTCGCATTACGCGCCTAACATCGTTGCCGCGGTGGCGGCCGCCATCCCTCGTGGGTTGCGCATCCCCCTTGTCTGGAATTGCGGTGGCTACGAGTCGCTCGAAGCAGTGAAACTGCTGGACGGCATCGTTGACATCTACCTGCCTGATTTCAAGTACTCGGACGGGCGCACCGCGGCGAAATTCTCGCGAGGCGCGGTGGATTATCCCGAAGTGGCAGCCGCGGCGATTGAAGAGATGCACAGGCAGGTGGGAGATCTGGTCACAGACGAAGATGGAATTGCCTTGCGCGGATTGCTCATCCGCCATCTGGTGCTTCCGGACAACCTCGCCGGTACGGATAGGTTCGTCCGCTGGGTAGCCACAAGCCTCGGCCAGAACACCTGCGTGAACATCATGGGGCAATACCGCCCTGAGCACCGCGCGCACAAGTATCCCGAGATCTCGCGGCGCACAACCAAAAAGGAACATGCCCAGGCTACGGCGTGGGCGCGCGATGCAGGGATTCGAGTGTTGAATTAGCTCCGGCTTACCATGGCATCTTCAGCTCAGCCCTCGCTGCTCGCCGGCTTCGCCAAGTGGTGACACTCTGTAGGCTGTACCGCGGTGCTTCCAGGCAGTACACTGGAGTTACCGGTACGCATCTTCGCGCGGAGTTCGAATAAAACAGGAGGGGAACATGACAGAGAAATCAGAAGTACGACTGGACTATTACACGGTTGCGCCGGCAGCGATGGAACCACTTCTCAAGATGGAGCAGTACATTCGTTCTTCAGGCCTGGAGCCGGCGCTTCTGGAACTCGTCAAATTGCGCGCTTCCATAATCAATGGCTGCGCGTATTGTGTAGACATGCACACCAAAGATGCGCGTGCCGGGGGCGAATCGGAGCAGCGCCTGTATGCCGTCAGCGTCTGGCACGAAGCTCCGTTCTTTACACCCCGGGAAAGGGCGGCGCTGGCATGGACCGATACTCTCACTCGCGTCAGCGCAGCGCAGGTTCCGGACGAAATTTATAATCTGGCCCGCGAACACTTTAGCGAGCGCGAATTGGTGGATCTAACGATGGCAGTGATCGCGATCAACGGCTGGAACCGGCTGGCCATCGCGTTCCGGGCCCAGGCCGGGACCTATGAACCAGGCCAGTTCACACACAGAAAGCGCGGACAGGCCACATAGCGCCGCCCGCGGTCCGTCGTGCTATTGGCGTACTTTCGATAGTTCTTGTTCAGCTCGCAGCCAGTCCTGCTCCGCGTAGCCATGCTCGTATCCGCGCTGCTCCCAATAGGAATACGCGAGCACGGCAATCTGTTCGCGCTCCGGGACAGACCGGCTTTCCACATCGGCAGTAGTGAGCGCGGAGCTTAAGGGGCCCAGCGATGCGGAGTCATCTGCGGACTCCGGCGCCGTCACCGCGGCATCCGCCGCCAGCCTCTTTCGTGTACGCGGCGCAGCGGCTGCGCGCGTCGCAGTGCGATGCTTCTTCGCCGGAGCCTCCGCTGATGTGCGAGTCGTTTCTGTATTGCTCTTTCTTGCCATAAAATAATAGCTCCCCTGCGGACCGTGAACCGATCCTTTTATCAAGAACATTCTCGCACATCCTTGTTTGACATGCGATAAAAACTTCTTTTCGACTCGATAAATAGTGGCTTAGGAACGTTGCCGGGTACCGGCCAGTTCTTCGAGAATCGACTTGCCGAGCACCTGCAAATCCCCGTAAGCATGCAGGTAATTCTGGAACTTGCGGTTCAACTCCAGCGCTTGCCCGGGCGAGAGTTCCGCGCGGATCATCATGTCCCGCACTCGCACGGGATGCGGAAGCACCGACTCTTCGTTCAATTCTTCCAGGGCAGTCACAGGATTGTAATCGGTCATCGCTTTCTCATTTCTGCTTCCCCGCGGGGAGCGTCCGCATCATGAGGTTGCGATATTGCACAACGCTTCCGGGATCGTGCTGTTGCAACGCAAGATAGCCGGTGCGAAATGTGTTTTTCGCATCCACATAGTCAACCACAACCTTGCCGTTCACTTTGATCACAATATGGTTGCCGTTTGCGATGATGTGCTGCGTCCACCACGTATCGTCGGGAACCAACTGCTCTTTGACATCGGAGAACTGGTAAAGGCTGCCGGTGCGGCGCCAGTCGCCACTCGAATTATTCACCTGCGCCTCGTAGCCCGCCGGCCATCCCGGCTCCATCTTCGCGCGAAAATACATGCCGGAGTTCCCGCCCTTGTTCAACTTCACTTCGGCCTTGAACTCGCAATTGCCACACTGTTCGCCTACATAAAACAGGTGGCTTCTCTCTCCGCGGCCGGTAATAGCCCCGTCAACAACACTCCAAGCTTGTGGATTCTCCAGAGCCTTCCATCCATTGAGCGTCTTGCCGTCGAAGATTTTTTTCCAGCCTGGCCCGCTTCCGTCATCGGCAGCAGAAGGAAACACAATGAGACAGATACCGGCGGCAACGAGAAGGAGTCTGCGGATCATATCGGGCCTCGGGCTTGTACTGCCCAATATAGCAGACCCGCAGGGGCGCTCCCCAAAGTCACGGTCTCGTCAGGTTCATAAAAAGGGTAATCAGCAGCGCATTGGTAAAGTCGATGAGAAAAGCGCCAACCAGCGGTATCACAATAAACGCACGCGGGGCGGGGCCATACTTTTTGACAACTACGTCCATGCAGGCCATTGCATTCGCGGTGGTCCCCAGGCCAAAACCGCAATAGCCCCCGGCCATCACAGCCGCGTCGTAATCACGGCCCATCAGCCGGAACGAAACCCAGCACAAAACCAGCATCAATCCAATCTGGAGTACCAGAATCAGCATCATTGGACCCGCCAGGTGAACCAGTTCCCACAATCGAAGAGTCATCAACGCCATCACAATGAAGACCTGCAGTGCGATATTTCCGATCGAATCCAGATGGTGCTGGGAAATTCCGAGCGACCCGAAGCGATCATCGAAGTTCCGCAGCGCGGCTGCGGCGATCATCGCGCCCACATAAGCCGGAAGGATCAGTCCGAGACGTTCGAACAGGACGCTGATAAGAGTGCCGATCCCCATCGCCACCGCCACAACGATGGCGTTTTGAAACAGGGGAGAGTGCTCGGATTCGGCTCCTTCATGAAACGGCGACGCCGTATCGGCGGCTGACTTTTCTTCATAGACGGCCTCGTCGGCGGTGCCGGGATCCACGCTGGATGGCGAGGGTTTGAGCTTGTGTTTCCGCGCCAGCGATGCGCCAATGTGGCCGCCGAATAGCCCGCCTGCGACGATTCCGAACGTCGCCGCCGCGATCCCCACCGTGGTCGCTCCATTCAGACCAAGTTCCTCGAACGTCCCGCCGAAAGCCAGCGCGGTCGCCGGCCCGCCGATCAGGGCCACCGATCCGCAAACCAGCCCCAATAATGGGTTGAGGCCGGTTCCGGCGGCTACCGCCACGCCAAGCGCGTTTTGTGCGACGGCACCGGCAGTGGCCAGGGCGAAGAACCACAGCACTTGTATGCCTCCTACACGAATCAGCCGCAAGCTCGCGCTGGCGCCGATGGTGGTGAAGAAGGTCACCATGAGGATGTCGCGCAACGTGAGATCCATTTCGAGATTGAGGAAGCGATCTCGCAGGACGAGGGCCGCCAGCGCGTAAACAAGTCCGCCGCAGATCGAGGCCGGAATGTTGAGCCTGTCTAGTATGGACAAGTTTCTTTTGAGCCAAAGCCCCATCGCCGCTCCGAAGCAGGCCATCGCCAGAACCTGAATCGCGTTGAGCTTTAATACCAGAACTTCCATCTCACAGACCCGCCCGTTTCCAAAGCTCATCGACGCGGCGCTGTACTTCCGGCGTCATGCGCAACACCTCCGGCCAGGGACGTGTAAAGCCTTCCTGCGGCCATTTGCGTGTGGCATCGATGCCCATTTTCGATCCGAAGTCCGGCAAACGGCTGGCGTGGTCGAGCGAATCCACAGGCCCTTTGACAAATTCGATGTCGCGCTCCGGATCGATGTTGTTCAGCGCTCTCCAGGCGACTTCGCGAACGTCCTGCACATCGACTTCTTCGTCCACCACGATGATGCACTTGGTGAACATCGCCTGGCCCAATCCCCAAATGGCGTGCATCACCTTTCGGGCGTGACCCGGATACGACTTCCTCATCGAAATCAGCATCAGGTTGTGAAACACCCCTTCAGCGGGCATGGCGACATCGCGGATTTCAGGCAATTGCATTCGCATCAAAGGGAGAAAAATCCGCTCGATCGCTTTGCCCATGTAAAAATCTTCCATCGGGGGCGGGCCCACAATCGTGGTGGCGTATACAGGCTTTTTCCGCTGCGTGATGCAGGTGACGTGAAACACTGGGTATTCGTCTTCAAGCGAATAGAAACCAGTGTGGTCCCCGAAAGGCCCCTCGGTCCTCAATTCGCCTAACTCCACATAGCCCTCCAGCACGATTTCCGCATTGGCGGGTACTTCGATGTCAGAGGTTTCGCACTTCACCATCTCGACAGGCTTGCCGCGCAGAAAACCGGAGATCATCATCTCATCCAGGTCGGGCGGCAATGGGAGAATCGCCGAATACATTGTGGCTGGGTCCGAGCCAATGGCTACGGCGACATCCATTCGCTTCTGTTTGCCTTCCTTGACCAACCGGCGGTAGTGCTCCGCCCCTTGCTTGTGAGTCTGCCAGTGCATCCCGGTCGTGACATGGTCGTAGACCTGCATCCGGTACATGCCGCAATTCCGCTTTCCGGTGTCCGGGTTGTGCGAAAAAACTAGCGGCAATGTGATGAACCGGCCACCGTCGCCCGGCCAGCACTGTAGCACGGGATAGTCGAACAGCGAGAAATGATCGTGCCGGATCACCTCCTTGCAGGCGCCGTCCTTTACGGTTTTTGGAAAAAATGCCCCCAACTCAGCCAGTTTTGGGAGCATCCTGAGCTTGCCGATCAGTCCTTGCGGCATACGCATTTCGAGAAACTCCGAGATGCGTGCTGCCACTTCTTCCACCGAGCCAACCTGTAGGGCAAGCTCCATCCGGCGCATGCTGGCAAAAGCGTTGATGAGCACCGGCATATCGCTCCCCTTCGCTTTTTCAAACAGCAGCGCCGGCCCCCCGTTCTTCACGGAGCGGTCCGCAAATTCCGTTATCTCAAGCACGGGATCCACTTCGAAAGGAATTCGCTTGAGTTCGCGATGCTTCTCGAGCGCGCGGATGAAATCACCCAAATCGTCGTAAGCCATGATGTGTGCGGAAAACTTCTTTTTACTATGATGGAGCTTTGCCGGCAAAACCGGTACTCAGCCAGTTCAAATTCCAGGAGAATCATGCACAATCGAGTCGCACTCGTCACAGGTTCGAGCCGCGGCATTGGACGCGCTATCGCCCTGACGCTATGCCGCGAGGGATGCCGGATCGTAGTAGCCTCGCCGGAAGTAGAGAAGAACGAGGAGGTCGCGTCCGAAATCCGCAGCAGCGGCGGCCAGGCGTTGACAGTAAACCTGGATCTGACTTCGACGGACTCCATCAAAGAAGGATTCGCCGCCGCACACCGGGAATGGGAACGGGTGGACATCCTTGTGAATAATGCGGGTATCACCAAAGACGCCCTGGCGATGCGAATGAAGCCGCAGGACTGGGACATCGTTCTTCGAATTAACCTGAGCGGCGCATTTTTTGCTATCCAACAGGCACTGCCCGGAATGGTTCGCGAGCGATGGGGCCGCATCGTGAACATCGCGTCCGTGGTAGGGCGGTCCGGAAACCCCGGACAGGCGAACTATGTTGCGTCGAAAGCCGGTCTCATCGGATTAACCAAGACCGTCGCACAGGAAGTGGGAAGCCGCAACATAACGGTCAATGCAGTAGCGCCGGGTTTCATAGAAACCGATATGACCCAGGTGCTTCCACAGGAGGTGAAGGACCGGATGCTGGCACAGATCCCGCTGAAACGGCCGGGAAAACCGGAAGACGTGGCAAACGTTGTGAAGTTTCTCGCCAGCGATGATGCCGCCTATATTACCGGGCAGGTGATAGACGTCAACGGCGGGATGTACATGTGAATTCCGCCGGCCTCAGTGAGTCATGGCGTAGATGATGTAGTTGATCGCCATGCGGTAGGCCTGCGACGCCGCGGCTTCAGGATATCTGGGATCGTCGGCATGCTCCCATGCATCGCCGTTGTCCTGATTGAAGCAAATAGCGGCCATAATGCGCCGGCGGTCATCGTAAATCGCTCGCCAACGAGGTTCGATGCCGTCGCGCTCGAACGTGCGGCCGCTATATATGGTGTGGATGCCCGGCACTTGTGTCATCTGCTCCAGGTCGTAGAGGACATGGAAGATGGGGTCGCCTGGCTCGATTTCCTCGATCGGACGGTCCGGGAAAACACGGCTCATGCTCGCCAGGAAAATCTCCCACTCGCGCGTGCCATGAAAATCGTCCACCATGAGGAATCCACCCCGCAGGAGATAGTCGCGCAGACGAGCCGCCTCTTCATCGGAAAGCTCCCAGCGGCCCACCTCGACCCCATAGATCCAGGGCCAGTTGTAAATTTCATCGTTGTCCCGCTCGAGGTTTACGACCTGCTCCATAGACCGTGTATGAAGGCGTGTCAGCCGGCGAACACCAAGCACAAATTGCCGGTCAGCCTTGGGATAGTCCGTCGCCCAGCTTCCGCCCCCCCATCGGCGGAAGACTGAAGAGTACTGCAGCCGTGCGAAAGCCCATTCGGTCTTCTCACCAGCGTCCGCTGGAATGGGTGCAGGGTTATCTTCTTCAGAGGAGTAGCCGCGGAACCCGCGCTGAGCGTAGAGTAAGCCGAAGGCGAGCAACGGGAGAGCACACAATGAAATTCGAGGGTGGAGGCGCATCCGGAACCTCCTGACGCACTCAGCATAACATGTGCCGGTGGAAATGGAGCCGCCGGAAAAGGTGGACGGAGGGGCTGCCCCACCCATTAACCACTAAAGCTATTGGCGGTCCAGATTATTCTCCACCTTGTGGGCCGCTGTATTTGTTTCACCGGTCGTCTTGTCCGCGGCTTCTTCCACTCTGTTTCCGGATTTGTCCGCGGTACGTTCTATCTTGTCCGATTCGCAGCCTTGCCGGCCTTCCGGTGCACCTTGCGGTCGGCGCTCGAAGTACCTTCCTCGAAGCGGGAGTACTTGTTCAACGAAGCGACCAGGGGCTTTGCAGCGGGCGGCGGAGCCATATTGGAAAGCAGAATCTGCTCATTGGTGAGGCGCTTTCCGTAGAGCTCTTCGTTTTCATCAAGATCGTTCCGCAAGGTAGCTCCCTCCAAGGCTACACCCGCGAAAACTCCGCGCGAGCGGGACCAGGACAGAATTTCGGCTGTCATATAAGCATCCGTGTTAGCCGTCGCGGTCCGGCCTATGGGCCCGGCCGCAACCGAGGCGTTGGCGCCAAGCGTGAACTTGCTTTCTTTCAGCCGTTCCATTCCACGCTCGTTCATCACGAGCATCACGACGTCTGTGTCGGACCCTCCGATCTGAAATCCGAAACTGCCGCCCTCCACCCGCACCGCGGCGGGAGCTCCCCAGCCTCCACGGCCCGGCCGGCGGCAGATGGCAAAGCCACGTCCATACTTTCCGCCCACACCAAAGGCAGCAGTCTTTAACCCGGGAATAATCACCGCACAGTGCGCCCTTTCCAGAAGTTCCTCCGGAATCGCACTATCACGCGACTGCATGATCTCGTTAAAGATTTTTGCTGATTCCTGCAGGCGCTCCTGTGCGGTCTCTGCAAAAAGAAACGCCGGGCTTGCAATCATCAATGCCGCGAAGGCAAATTTTCGCATAATCCCTCCCGGCGAAAATTTGTGCAATCAGCGTTCCGAAACAAAAGGGCATTTTCTTCAACAACTTAGGGGAGCTTCCCGAAAAGATGACTGTGTTTTTTTCCGGGTGGAGACTGCGCGCACAGGGGAGACCTAAGGGTCATACCGCCATCGCGCTACAATGGCAATTCAATTTCTCGCAGAGGAACCAAGCGGATGAAACTCGGCGCGGTGACATACAATTTGCTGAAGGATCTGGACGTCGAAGGTATCATCAAAGTCCTGGAGGCAACCCGCTTTGAAGCGGTTGAGCTTCGCACGACTCATAAGCACGGCGTAGAGCCCTCGCTTTCCGCAGACGAACGCCGGCGCGTCCGCGAACGATTTCAGAACAGCAAGGTGCGTTTGCTCAGCTACGGCACTACGTGCGAGTTTCACTCACCTGACGCCGCCGTACGCCGGAAGAACGTGGAAATTGCGAAACAGTTCATCGACCTCGCCCACGATACTGCGGCATGGGGCATCAAGGTGCGGCCCAATGCTTTGCCAAAAGAAGTGCCCGTGGAAACCACTATTCGAAATATCGGCGCGGGCTTGCGGGAAACGGGAGAGTACGGCGCCGGGAAAGGCGTGGAAGTCTGGCTTGAAGTGCACGGGCGGGAGACCTCGCAACCGAAGATTTGCGCTGACATCATGAAAGCCACCAACCATCGGAACGTAGGCCTCTGCTGGAACTCCAATGAGAACGACATCGTCAACGGTTCGGTCAAGCCGAGCTTTGATCTGTTGCGGCCCTGGATCAAGCACGTCCACATAAACGAACTTGCCAACGGCACGTATCCCTGGCGAGAGCTGTTCATGCTGCTGCGGCAATCCGGGTACGACCGCTACACGCTTTGCGAAGCGGCTGACAACCCGCAAACGGAGCGCTTTCTCCGCTGGTATCACGCGCTCTGGACGGAACTCAACCGGCCGTGCTCCTAAGGACTGGCATCGTATTCCTGCTGACTCTGCAGGCACTCGTGGCAGCCGTTCCGGCGCCACACGCGTTCTTCGGACATGCGATTGGCGCGGACCGGACATCGCTCGAGTGGACCGATGTAGCCGCTTACTTCCAGTTACTCGGGAAGAACAGCGACCGGATTCGTGTCAGCGACGTGGGAAAGAGTACCCTCGGGCGCCCGATGATCGCGGCGTTCATCTCAAGTCCGGAAACTATCGCCAACCTGGACGAATACCGCCTCATTCAGGCCTCGCTGGCGGACCCGAGGCGCACGCCTGAGCCGGAAGCTGAAAAACTGATTGCGGCCGGCAAGACGGTGGTGATGGTTACTTGTTCCATCCACTCCACTGAAGTCGCTTCAACTCACACCGCGATCGAGTTCGCCTACAAGCTGCTTACGGAGGACACTCCGAAGCGGCGTACGATTCTTGATAACACGATTCTGATCCTTGTGCCGTCTTTGAACCCGGATGGAGTCGATATCGTCACAAACTGGTACCGCAAAACGCTAGGAACCAAGTTTGAAGGGACGTCCCCTCCGGAGCTCTATCACAAGTACGTCGGGCACGATAACAATCGCGACTGGTATATTTTTTCGCAGGCGGAGACCAGGCACGTGGTTTCGCAGTTGCACAATCGCTGGCATCCGCAGATTGTCTACGATGTTCACCAGCAGAGTCCCTACGCCTCGCGCATGTTTGTTCCGCCCTGGATGGACCCCATCGACCCGAACATCGACCCCATCATCGCCCAACAATGCAATGCCATCGGAATGGGCATGGCGGCGGACCTGACCGCGGCGGGGAAAACAGGAGTGGTGGTGAATGCGCTATACGATTTTTGGACTCCTGCGCGCCACTACCAGGCATACCACGGGGGCTTGAGGATTCTGAGCGAATCGGCCAGCGCACGGCTTTCGAGTCCCATCGTCGTCCGCCCGGAACAGATCTCGGAAAGAGGGCACGGATACAATCCACGCGAGAGCACCTGGAACCATCTGCAACCATGGCTGGGCGGCGAGTGGCGTCTGCGCGACATTATTGATTACCAGTCGATCGCGATGGAGTCCTTGCTGTATCAGGCTGCAGTCAGGCGTTCCGATCTGCTCCGTGCTTTCTATCGAATCGGCCAGAGAGCCATAGAGAGAAACAGGCCGCAAGCCTTCGCCGTTCCCACGGTTCAGCGCGACCCGGGCGCGTCTAAGAAATTGCTGGAGACGTTGAGCTTCGGCATGGTGGAAATCGAGCGTGCGCGGCAGCGCTTCGAATCCAAGGGCAAGACTTATCCGGCCGGCACCTACGTGATACGAATGCAGCAGCCGTACAGTTCGTTCGCCAAGACCTTGCTCGAACGTCAGAATTATCCCGACCTGCGGCTCTATCCCGGAGGTCCTCCGAAGCGGCCTTACGATGTGACGGCACACACGTTGCCGCTATTGATGGGCGTGGAAGTCGACACGTTGGAAACTCCCGTCAGCGCACCACTCGATACGGTGAGTGAGTTTTCCTTCCGCCTTCCGAGTCCGTCCAGCGGCATGGCTGCTTCTGATACCGGCACCTGGAGTAAAGTGAACCAGGCCTGGGATAAAAAAGCGCCAGTGTGGCGCGATCTTGCGACGGGCGATTTCTACCTGAACGGCGGCGACGGCCGCAGACCGGTGACGCGCCCGCGAGTGGGGCTGTACAAAAGTTACGTGCCGTCGATGGACGAAGGGTGGACACGATGGCTGCTGGAGGAATTCGGCTTTGCCTACACCTCCACCGATAACAGGCGGATCGCGAAAGGAGATCTGCGGCGTGACTTCGACGTTCTCCTATTTCCCGACCAGACGAGCTCCACGATTGCGAACGGATATCGCGAGGGCGACATGCCCGCCGGGTACACAGGCGGATTGGGAACGCAAGGAGCGGACGTGCTCAGGGCTTTTGCCTCTGGTGGAGGCACTCTTGTTTTTTTGAACAGCTCTTGCGAGTACGCGGCGAAACAACTTGCGCTCCCGGTGAAAGAGGTCTTGAAAGGTTTGCCGGCTTCCGAATTCTATTCACCGGGGTCGCTGCTGAATGTGCGCCTCAATACAAAGCACCCGCTCTCCTATGGGCTTCCAGCGGAGATTGCCATCTGGTCACAGGGCAGTCCCGCATGGACGCTTAGCGGCGATTCCCGTGAGGTGGCGCAGTACCCGCGCGAAGACATCCTGGCCTCGGGATGGCTGCTTGGTGAAAAACACCTCGCCGGCAAATCGGCTATCGTGGATGTCCCGTTGGGCAAGGGACGTGTGATCCTTTTCGGTATGCGGCCGCAGTACCGCGCCCAGAGCTACCAGGCGTTCAAACTGCTGTTTAATGCTTTGTTATATTAAGGCGCGGCACCTTTACGCCCCAACCGCCCGCGTCAGCCGGAGTAGTTCTTCATCGGTGGTGTCATTCGGCACCGAACACCCGGGCGCCAGAATATACTTTGGTCCTGCGGCTTTTTGTGCCGTCATCCACTGGGCCTTCATCTGGTCCTCAGTCAGCTTCCGGAAGTGGACTTCATCGATGCCGCCCATCAGCACACCCGTGTAGTGCCGGCGCGCCTCTTCAAAGGAAATCCCGCTGCCATGGACGGAATAGTTAATGGTTGCCGCCAGCCAGCCCCTGTAAAACCGGTCCAGATAAATTCTGTCGCCGTGAATATGCAGGATATTGAGGGGCGCGGTCTTCACCGCTTCGAGTATCATCTTGTCGAAAGGCTCGCTGAAGCGGGCATAATCCTCGCGCGAAAGACTGCCTTCGTGCGCGTTGTCAATCGCTAGAAATATACCCGAAGCGCCCGCCTGAACCGCCCGGCGTGCGTGGTTGGCTTCGGATTTGGCAATGATCTCGAGCGTATCGAGCAGCCTCTGAGGGTTCTGCCGTTTCAGTTCAAGCACGGCATCCTTCGAGGAGATCTTTGTAGCCTGGTTCCACGGATTGAAGATGGTTTCGACGAAGTGTGCACGTCCCGCCAGTCCGTCCCGTATGAGTTCAAGCGCCCGGATCTGCTCGGGAAACGGATCCTGCTGCTCCCGCAACTCATACCATTTGCCGGCGGACTTCGGATACGGATAATCGCTCATCACTTTCACGACGTCGGTTCGCAACCGCCGGTGAAAGTCGAGGGTCGCTTTGGCGTGACGTTCCCCAGGATATTTCTCAAGCCCGAAATGGTACCAGTAGGAGAAGGGCTGCCGGTCCGGCTCTTTCCCCTCGAGCACACGGTTCACGCGCTCACGCGATGTCAGCGATGGAGCGGCAGAGATTGGCACCGCCGCCGTAAACAGGAAAGTTCTGCGAGTCAGCATAGCTTCCTTTAATAAACTGTGCCGGCGCCGGTAATCGCAGGCTGCCGGATCTCGATGCACCCCTTGCCGGTGGGAAGGAGCTTACCGGGATTTAAACGGCCCTCGGGATCGAACAGAGCCTTCAGGCGGCGCATCATATCGAGGGTTTCACCGGAAAACTGCTTGCTCATCAGCTCCATTTTTTCCATCCCCACGCCGTGTTCGCCTGTAATGGAACCGCCCACGGAAATACAGTATTCCAGGATGTCTTCTCCCGCGCGCTGCGCCTGCTTCAACTCGCCGGGTTTCCGGGCGTCAAACAGAATGATGGGGTGCATGTTTCCGTCACCCGCGTGGAAGATGTTGCTGATCGTCAGGCCGTAACGCTTCGAAACGCCATTGATGTAGTGAAGCGTCCGGGCAATTTGCATTCGCGGCACCACGCCGTCCTGCACGTAGTAGAAAGGACTGACGCGGCCCACGGCTCCGAAGGCGTTCTTGCGGCCCTTCCAAAGAAGATCCCGTTCCCCGGTGGAACGTGCGACCCTGAACTCGCGTGCCCGTGAAGCCAAACAGGCTTCGCGGACCTGCTCTACCTGCTCTTCTACGGCCTCCTTCAGCCCCTCGAGTTCGATCAGGAGCACAGCGGCCGCATCCATGGGATACCCGGCATGGGTGGCTTCCTCCACCATCCGGAGCATCACGCCATCCAGCATCTCGACGGCAACCGGAGTGATGCCGCGGGCGGTGATTTCGGCGACGGTATCTCCCGCATCCTCGTTCGAGTCATAGATGGCAAGAATTGTTTTTACCATTTCGGGCTGCCGCATCAGGCGGACTATCACTTTGGTGACCAGCGCCATGGTGCCTTCGGAACCCGTTAACAATCCGGTGAGATCGTATCCCGGATGATCCGGCTCTTTTCCGCCAGTATTGAAGACAGTCCCGTCCGGCGTCACGCACTCGAGCCCGAGAACGTGATTGGTGGTGACGCCGTAAGCCAGGGTGTGAGGCCCACCGGCGTTCTCCGCAACGTTGCCGCCGATGGTGCACGCCTTCTGGCTGGAAGGGTCTGGTGCAAAGAAATACTTCTGTGGTTGCACCGCAAGTGTAATATCCAGGTTCACCACGCCCGGTTGCACCACAGCGCGCTCACTCGGTAAATCGATGTCGAGCATGCGGTTCATGCGCGCGAAAGCAACCATCAAGCCGCCCGCGCGTGGGATGGCTCCGCCGCTCAGCCCCGTACCCGCCCCCCGGCCCACAACCGGAACACGGGACTCTTTCGCGGCTGCGAGAATTGCCGCAACTTCCGCCGTGGTTCGTGGAAAGACGACCAGGTCCGGGCGGCCTTTGTCAACGCCGCCGTCGTATTCATAGAGCAGAAGATCTTCGGGCCGATCCAGAACACCACGGCCGCCCGCGATGTCAACCAGCCGCTGCTTGAGTTCTGAGGCTATCATCGGCATACCGTGGGGCGAGGAACGCCCGCCCTTCACAGCAAAGACTTGATGTAGCTTACCATCTTCTCATCGGTCCAGTTGGTGGAACTGATGATCTTCAACACCACTTTGCCGTTCCGGTCAATTACGTAGGTTTCCGGATATTTGAAAGTGCCGTAGTCAGCGCTGATATTGGCATTCGGGTCACGGGCCGTCAGGAATTCGATGTTGGCGCGTTTCAGAAAATTGCGATAGACGCTCTCGTTACGATCTACACTGACACCGAGAACCACTAGCCCGGAAGGCGAAAACTGTCGGTGCAGTGCGTTGAGAGACGGCAACTCTTCAATGCAGGGAGGACACCAGGTCGCCCAGAAATTCAGCACCAGAAGCTTTCCGCCAAATTCCGAACGGCTCACTTTCAAACCGGAGTCGGTCACAACACTGAACCTCGGCGCCGTGTCGCCGACCACGACAACCGGCTCACGGATTCCATCCGTGACCACGTACACAAGTGCAACGAAAAGAATGCCAATCAGGACCTGCAGCACGCGGTCCACGGTAGGGCTACGCATCGTATATATTTTCATTTTAGAGTATCGCCGGGCCTGCTTGAGGCATCCAATTGTACTGGAGATGTTTATCACGCGACGAGCGGAATTCTCCGCTTCGCACGTCTGCCGCCGTGCGGATCTTTCAGATGCGGAAAACCATGCGATGTACGGAGCGGCAGCCAACCCGCATGGGCACGGGCACAATTACGTTCTCGAGGTGACACTCGAAGGCCAGCCTGATCCGGTCACGGGAATGGTTTTCGATCTGAAACAGCTCAAGGAAATCATTTACCGGCACGTGGTCGAGCCAATGGATCACCGGTTTCTGAACCATGAGGTTCCTCCATTCGACCGTGTCATCCCCACCACGGAAAATGTTGCGATTGAGATCTGGCGCCGGCTCGCGCCAAGTCTGAACGTGAACGGCGTGCGTCTACATTCCGTCCGGCTCTATGAAACCGAAGATCTGTATGTAGATTATTCGGGAGACGAAGGATGATCCGTCTGACACGCCGGTACCGGTTTTCCGCATCGCACCGGCTCCATGCGGCGGGGCTCTCACAAGAGGAAAACCGCGAACTCTATGGCAAATGCAATAACCCGTTCGGCCATGGTCATGACTATGTGCTGGATGTGAGCGTGTGCGGACCGGTCGAGGAGCGCTCCGGAACAGTGATGCGTCTTAGCGATCTGGATGGAATCGTGCAGGAGAAGGTCGTTCGGGCGCTGGACCACCGTAACCTGAATGTCGAAGTGCCGGAGTTCGAAAGCATGACCCCGACAACGGAGTCTCTGGCTTTTGTGATCGGATGCAGGCTGCGGAAAGACTGGCCTGCCGGGTGGCCTCGGCTTGATACCGTCCGCCTGGAAGAAACGAAAAACAACAGAATTGAACTGAGAACGGCGAATCCGTAACGATGGATATGAGCGAAAGAAAAGCAGTTGTGGAATTACCCAGGCCGGAAGAAGAAAGCATTGCCGACCTCATGAAACAGGTGCTGATGCGCCTTGGCGAAGATCCCACACGCGAGGGTCTGGTCCAGACACCGGCGCGCGCGGGTAAAGCTTATCGCTTTCTGACGAGCGGCTACAGCATGGACGTAAAAAGAATCGTTAATGGTGCGCTATTCTCGGTGACATACGACGAGATGGTGATCGTGAAGAACATCGAGTTCTTCAGCTTGTGCGAGCATCACCTGCTGCCGTTTTTCGGGAAGGTTCATGTAGCTTATCTGCCGAAGGACAAGGTCATCGGGCTGAGCAAGATTCCGCGGATCGTGGACATGTTCGCCCGGCGCCTTCAGGTGCAGGAACGTCTCACCCGCGAAATCGCCGAGACGATACAGAACGTCGTCGACCCCAAGGGAGTGGGGGTCATTTGCGAAGCGCGGCATTTTTGCATGATGATGCGCGGCGTTGAAAAACAGCATTCCGGCACCGTGACCAGCGCCATGCTGGGCGGCTTTCGCGACCGCAAGGAGACACGCGACGAGTTTCTTTCACTCGTCAACCAGGACTCGCTGGGCAGGTAAACCACTGCTCGCGCCGCCACCCGTCGGTTATCATCAAATCGAATGATCGAGAACTTCCGCCGGTTTGAAGCCGGGCCAGACCCATTCGAACGCACGTGGCTCGTGGAATTCAGATGGCTTCAGAACGCCATCTCCATACGGCACAGCGATTCCATAGATGTGAAGTTTCATATCACGACCGGAGACGAGAGCTACGATCGCGTCATTTCCCTTATGCACACCGATCTGCTCGCTTTGTCGAGGAAAACCGGCCGTCCAATCACGGATCCGTGGGTCACGAGACTGGCCGCGCTGCATCTGAAGAGGGTTTTGAAAACGGGCGAAGACCTCGAAAAAACACTAATCACTCCTTCCCTGGCCGACCTGGAGGAACACAGCGCGCACCTTGTGGGGGTGACGCCCGCAATGGGGGACGCAACCGGCCGCCGGGCCTGAACCGTTGAACCGTCCCGCACCCGGCACTGCTAAGCTGGATTGTTGGCTCCAAACAATCTGAGCGGGAAACTGAAAGAACTCGGCGTAGTCGGTGCTGGGGGCGCCGGCTTTCCCACCTACGTGAAAGCGAATTCGAAGGTGGAATACATGCTTGCGAATGGCGCGGAGTGCGAGCCTTTACTTCACAAAGACTTCGAACTGATGAAGCGGTTTCCGGAGGAGACGGTTTCCGGAATGCGCCTGATGATGGCGTCCACCGGCGCGCGGCAGGGCAAGTTCGGTATTAAAGAGAAAAACACGGAGGCGATTCGCGCGATTGAACCCCATGCCAAAGCCGGCGGGATTGAGATGGTGCTGCTCGGAGATTTCTATCCGTCCGGAGACGAATACGAACTTGTCTATACCGCAACGGGACGGCTGATTCCCGCGGGCGGTATTCCGCTGCAAATCGGCTGTGTGGTCAACAACGTGGAGACTCTGTACAACGTGCATTTCGCCGAACAGGGTATTCCCGTCACTCAAAAATTTCTTTCGATCGCCGGCGCCGTGCACCATCCCAAATCGTTCTGGGTCCCTGTCGGAACGCCGTTCCGTGATGTGGTGCGATTGGCTGGTGGCGCCGTTGATTCCGATTTTGGCATCTTTGTCAGCGGCATCATGATGGGCACGTTGTGCTTCGATCTGGATGAAGTGGTGACGAAAACTACCGGCGGTCTCATCGTCCTGCCGAAGAACCACTACCTCATTACCCGCAAGAACCAGCCCCAGGAAAACATGAACCGCATCGGAAAATCGGCGTGCGATCAGTGCAGCTACTGCACAGAGTTCTGCCCACGCTACCTGCTCGGCTACGAAGTACAGCCGCACAAAGTGATGCGCAGCCTCGGCTTCACCAGCACTGGCGCGGAACATTGGAATCAATGGAGTGAGCTTTGCTGTGCCTGTGGGCTTTGCACCCTCTACGCCTGCCCCGAAGACCTCTACCCGAAAGAAGCCTGCGACCAGGGAAAACGCGACATGCGGTCGGCAGGTATCAAATTTGTGCAGCAGAAACCGGTACGCGTTCATCCCATGAAAGAATACCGGCGGGTGCCCTTATCCATGCTGCGAAAACGGCTCAAGGTAGAGGAATATGAGGCGGAGACGCCATTCGAAAACATCGGCTTCACGCCGGAACAGGTCCGCTTGAAATTGTCACAACACGCCGGAAGCCCGGCGGCACCGGTAGTGCGGCAAGGGGATCGCGTTTCCAGGAATGACCCCGTGGCTCGTGTAGGCAAAGACGAATTAGGGGTGAACATCCACGCCAGCATCTCCGGCGAGATCACCTCGGTTACAGACAAATATATTGAAATCCGCGGCTGATACAAAAATGGCAAAGACTTCCATCGGATTGATCGAACTCGGCAGCATCGCCGCGGGCTTTCAGGTGGCGGACGCGATGTTGAAAGCGGCCGACGTCGACCTGGTGCTGGCGCGCACGATTTGTTCGGGCAAGTACATGGTGATGGTTCGCGGCGATGTCGCGGCAATTCAGGCTGCCGTAGATGCAGGCTCGCAAGCAGGCGATTTCTCCGTCATCGACACGTTTGTCATCCCGAACGTACACGAAACGATTTTTCCAGCTATTAGCGGCATCACCAAAGTAGAACGCCTCGAAGCGCTGGGTGTTATCGAGTCCTTCTCGGTCGCTTCGCTGATTGAAGGCGCGGACGCCGCCGTGAAGGCTGCCAACGTGGAACTTCTGGAAGTACGCCTGGCGATGGCTCTGGGGGGCAAGGCGTTCGCCACGTTGACAGGAACCGTGGCCGCAGTGAACGCAGCAGTCGAAGCCGGAGCGCGCGCGATTGCCCGCAAGGGTCTGCTGGTGAACAAAGTCGTGATCGCGTCCCCTCGCCAGGAATTACTGACGGAGATGATTTGAAGCCAGCCCCGTCAGTGTTTTTGTAGCTTTAGTTTACGTGGCTTTGGCGCTCGGGGGTGGAAAAGAAACAGTGAGCCTTCAAGTTCTGAACCGCGAATGAACAGGGGAGCTGTAAATCGGCTGCCCGCCGTTCCACCAAGGGCCTCGACGGCGCGCGATAAGCTGCCGCGAATGAGGTAATCGGTCCGCCAGTGAATAAGACGTCCGAACCAGCTTCGGTTCAAGACAATCTTGCCGCCGACCACCGAAGCGTCCCCTACGGAGCCCGACACCGAGCCATCGGAATTTATTTCAAAGACAACCCCGACGTCCCCTGCCACAGTAGCGCGCCACGACCCAACTATTTCCGGCGACGGCCGAAAGGCCGGCGTCATTAACGGTGGCTGGTTGAACATCTCATTCGCGCAAAGTAGAACGAACGCCATCAGCGCCGCCCCCAGAAGAATGAGAAACGCCCGGGTTCGCCGATAGAGTGGCTTCGATGGCGGCGCCGGACCCCGAAGCCTCAACCAGCACAGCACATGGAGCAGACCGGTCGCAGCGGCAATCGAGAACGGCCAGACCCCGAGCATTCGCCGCTCCACAATCACCATCAGACTCCAGCCCGCGATAGAAACAACGCCGCCCCACCCTTCCCGGAACCAAGCAAGAAGCAGACCGGCAAGCAACAGGCCCATACCTGCGAACATCCACTTTTCCCGTACTGTCAGCCGCGTGAATTCGGAAAAGCCCTCGCCGACAGCAAATGCGAGAAAGAAGAGGACCATGAGCGTCCCTGCTATTCGAGCGGTCCAACGGCAGATCACCGCAGCCCGCCATGTCACTTCCGTTGTAGAAATCATCGCGATCGCAGTATTGCCAGAATTCGCCGCGAAAGGAGCTTCGGAATGTCTTCGGAAACTCTTCGCGAATCTTAAAGCCTTTTTGAATCAACGTGAGACAGACAAGCGCGCGCCGGCCTCCCGGGCGATGGCCAGTGCCATATTCTTCTGGGCAATGCCGGGATCAGCGGCGGATTCATCATAAATCTCGGCCCAGATCAGCTTTCCGCTGCGCACGTCCACCAGCCGCACTGAAGTCCTTAAGCGATCTCCCAACTTCTGGATGGTCCCTTCCACCAGGACCTCCAACCCCAGAAGGCGCCCCATGAGCGCCATGGAAAAGCCGGCGCGCTGATACCGGCGAACGGTACCGGGTGAGACGACCTGTACGCCGTTCAGCTTCGACAGGCTGGCTGCCAGCACTTCGTTGAACCCCTGGGAAAATCCGTCGCCGTCCATGCCGGGACAGAGGCACTCGAACGGTGCGACCGCCAAGTTGGCGGATCTGCCGCCATCGGGCAGATAGCGGGAAGGGACGTAGAACTGGTAGTGCACAAACCCGCCGAGCCCAAGAACGCACAGAAGGAGAATGAGCCAGCGCCGGTAGGCGTGCCACCGCAGCGCTGGCGGGCGCGCTCCTGGCAGCCCTGGCGTGGAGACCGGTGCGGCGAAGCGGTATCCCCGGCGCGGGATCGTCTCAATATAGGGATTTGCTTCGGATTCGTCTTCGAGGGCCTTCCGCAGCAACGAGATGTTCCGCGCCAGCCCTACATCTTCGACGTTGGTGCCGGGCCACACCAACTTCATCAGCTCGGCTTTTTCTACGATACGTCCCCGCCGCTCCAACAGAACATGAAGGGTGTCAGCAGCCTTCGGGACGAGCGGCACGATCTCGCCCGCGCGGAACAGCAACCGCTGCTCCGCGTCGTAGCGGAAAGGTCCAAAGTCATATGTCATCCGACAGAGGTAATTGTAGCGGAGCGTCTTGAGGGAAGGGTGGCGGGTTACTCGATGTCTTGGGCGGGGGGGAGGCGATCAGGGACAAAAACATGCCCGCAATGCTGATCAGCGCCAGAACCCCGAACAGATGGATGACGACCATAACTCCCTCCTCTGTTCACTAACGCGCAATTTGTTCCCGATTCAGGTCAAAACTGTGACTTTGCCGCCAGTGCCGATCTGGCCCGTCTTTGCCTATCTTTGTACTTCCCACCGAATGGGGTACAATCCGGATCAGCCACCGGGCCGGGCGCCCATGACCGATTCTTTGAAACAGCGCTATATCTTCGAAGTGGAACCCGAACGCTACGAGTTGTTTGCCGCGCCTGCCTGCGAACTCGCCGTTACGCGCCGGGATCTGTGGAAATTGCTGGGGGCGGGGCTTCTGCTGACTGTGATGGAACCTCCGGCGGCAGGTTTGGCGCCCGTTACCACCCGAATCCATGTCGCAGAAAATGGCCGGATCACGCTGCTCACGGGTAAGGTGGACATGGGCCAAGGCCTGCGTACCTTGCTCACGCAGGTTGCCGCGGAGGAACTGCGCACCGCAACCTCGTCTATCCGGTTGATGACAGGTGACACGGCACTGACGCCGGACGACGGCGGCACTTGGGGCAGCCTGACCACGCCCGAGACCGTTCCACTTGTCCGCTCCGCCGCAGTACGAACCCGGCAGAAGCTGATCGAGATTGCGGCGGCAAAATGGCGCATTGCGTCTGCAGAACTTATGGCCGAAGATGGCCAGGTTCGCGATCCCGCGGGGCGCACCTTCAGCTATGGCGAATTAGCGGGCGCCGGCGTCGACAATCCGAAGACAGCGCACGAGGCGCCGCCAACGCCGCCGGCCGGGTGGCGTATTTGCGGAACGGATCATCCCGCGGTGCTGGGGCGCGAGATCGTGACGGGGGCGCTTCATTATTCGAGCGATCAGCGTGTTCCCGGAATGCTGCACGGCGCCTTGGTCCGGCCGCCAGCTCACCGCGCCACGCTGTTGTCCTATACGGCGCCTCCAGACCGCGCCCTCGAAAATGTCCGCGTCGTACACGATGGCGATTTGCTTGGAGTGGTGGCAGCGGACGAGGAATCCGCCCGCCGCGCGGCATCCATCATTCGCGCAGAGTGGAAGACGAAGCCGCTCGTGCCCTTCCCTGCCCTGATGGCACATTTTAAGAAGACGGCCAGGCCGCCTCAGTTGCAGGCTGGGTCGCGCTATCCGGCCATCGTCGAAAAGGGCAACGTCCCAAGCGCCCTGGAGCGTTCACATACACGTTACATCTCCAGTTATTCGCTCGCCTACATCGCTCACGCGCCGCTTGAAACAAGGTCGGCCATTGCCGAATGGACCAAGGATGCGGGTGGAGAGAAGCTCACCGTGCGCTACGCCGGCCAGGCGCCGTTTCTGGTGAGAATGGAACTGGCCGAAGCTTTTCGCCTTCCGGAAGACAGGGTGCGCGTGATATCCGGCGAAATCGGCGGTGCATACGGCGGCAAACAGCGCGGCGAAGTTGCACTCGAGGCGGCGCGGTTGGCCAAGGCGGCCGGAGCCCCCGTCCGGGTCCACTGGACCAGAGAAGACGAATTCCGTTCGAGCTACTTCCGTCCCGCCGGTTTGGTGGAAGTGACAAGCGGATGCGATGCGCGCGGGAAGATCGTCGCTTGGGATTTCCACAACTACAACTCCGGTGCTAGTTCGCTGGCGCCGCCCTACGCCATTGCCGACTACTATTGCGGTTATCATCGCAGCGATTCGCCGCTGCGGCAGGGCTCCTACCGATCGCTGGCAGCGGTCGCCAACACGTTCGCGCGGGAAATGCACATTGCCGAACTTGCGGACCGGCACAAGGCTGACCCGTTGGAGTTCCGCCTTCGCAATCTGGATAACAGCCGAATGCGCGCGGTGCTGGAGCGCGCGGCAGAACACTTCGGCTGGGGCCGGCAAAAAAGCGGAAACGGCACCGGATACGGTCTTGCTTGTAACCTGGAGAAGGAAGGTCACCTCGCGGTGTTCGTCGAAGTTGAAACCAATGGCCGGCGCACGAAGGTACGGAAGATGACCGCCGCCGCGGATTTCGGCGCAATTCTAAATCCTGGCAACCTTCGCAATCAGATCGAGGGTGCGTTGATTCAGGGCATCGGCGGCGCACTGTTCGAACGCATCGACTATGACGAAAAGAACGTCCGCAATGCGTCGTTCTCCGAGTACCGCGTCCCGCGTTTCTCGGACACGCCCGAAATTGAAGTGATCCTCATCGACCGCCGTGAGATCCAGTCCGCCGGCGCGGGCGAAGCCCCGATCACGCTGGCGGCACCCGCTATCGGTTCGGCCTTGCATGCGGCGACGGGGCGATGGGTCCGCTCGATGCCGATGTTTGGGTGAGGAATGTGATGGAATGACGGTATGCCGCAATCTCAGAGGGATGCTGAGGTTTTTGACGTTGTCGTAATCGGATCGGGAGCGGGTGGCGGGACTGTGGCGCATGTGCTGACTCGCATGGGCATCCGTGTTGCGCTGCTGGAGGCCGGCCCGATGCTCCATCCAGCCCAGGATTTTCTTGAGCACAAGTGGCCCTATGAGTACGGCCATCGCGGTGCGGGAGATGGCGGCGCCTCCTATTTCGGCCGCGGCAAGCCTTTCGGATTTTTTTCCACCACCAGCGGCGGATGGGAGTTGGAGGGAGAGCCCTACACGCTTGGTGAAGGCACCAAGTTCCGGTGGTTCCGTTCGCGGATCATCGGCGGGCGGACGAACCACTACGGCCGTATGTCGTTCCGTTTCTCGGATTATGATTTCCAACCGCACTCGCGAGACGGGCTGGGTACGGATTGGCCCATCACATACGAAGACATTGCGCCTTACTACGATAAGGCCGAGGCGTTCATCGGCATTGCCGGGAGCCGCGAAGGTATTCGCAGCGCACCCGACGGCGTATTTCTTCCACCACCCCCTCCAAAAGCGCACGAAGTTCTTATCAAGAAGGCGAGCGAAAAGCTTGGCATTCCTTGCATACCCAATCGCCGCGCCGTCATCACGAAGAACCTGAACGGCCGGCCGGCCTGCCATTATTGCGGCCAGTGCGAGCGCGGATGCATCACCGCCTCCAACTATTCATCGAGCCAGGTGCAGATCTTTCCAGCGCTGAAGACAGGCAAGCTGAAGATTTTCGAGCTTGCCATGGCACGAGAGGTGTTGCTCGACGAAACGGGAAAGGCCTCCGCCGTATCCTACATCGACAAACGGACCCGCCGCGAAAAACGCATCCGGGGCCGCGTCATTGTTCTCGCGGCAAGTGCGTGCGAATCGGCGCGGCTGCTTCTGAACTCCCGTTCCAGCCGGTTCCCGGACGGTCTGGCAAACAGCTCCGGGCTGGTGGGGCGCTATTTGATGGATACGGTTGGGCTCGCGCTGGGCGGATATGTCCCGGCGCTCGAAGGCATGCCGCGCTACGACACGGACGGCTATGGCGGGGCACACCTCTACATGCCCTGGTTCGGGCTTGGCAAAGAAAGGGAACTAGGATTTCCGCGCGGGTATCACATCGAAATCGGCGGTGGGTATGACATGCCCTCCGTCGGCTCGTTTCACGGAATGATTCGCCGGCATGGGTACGGCAAGAAGCTTAAGGAAAGCATTCGTCGCGAATACGGCGCTTTCGTAGCCTTTGCCGGCAGGGGAGAAATGATCCCGAATCATCTCAGCTATTGCGAGATCGATCCCAAGGTGGTGGACAAATGGGGCATTCCCGTGCTGCGATTCCATTTCCGCTGGAGCGACTATGAGTTGAAGCAGGCGCGGCATATGCAACAGACGTTCGCCGCAATCATTGAAACCATGGGCGGGCGCGTGACCGGAACATTCGCCCGGGCGGACGATAGCGTACCGATATCGGTGCCCGGAGAGATTATTCACGAAGTTGGAACCGCGCGCATGGGAACGAGCGCGAAGAACTCCGTGCTGAACGGGTATTGTCAGGCACACGATGTGAAAAACCTGTTCGTGGTGGACGGCGCATCGTTCGTGAGCAATCCCGATAAGAACCCGACGCTGACCATCAACGCCCTGGCCTGGCGCGCTTCTGACTACATGGCCGAAGAGATGCGAAAGGGGAACCTCTGATGACGCGGCGGCATCTGCTCGAAACCATCGCCGCAGGGCTGACCGGTGCGGTTGAGGCTCCGATAAGCCTGGAGGCGGCTCAACACGTGCACAATGCCGCGGAACAGGAAAAACGAGCCTCTGGCCGTTACACGCCAAAATTCTTGAACGAGCACGAATACAGGACCGTGCAGCGGCTCGCGGAATTGATCGTGCCGGCCGACGATGTCTCAGGCAGCGCAGTGGATGCCGGCGCGCCGGAATTTATCGATTTGCTGTGCAGCGGGAGCCAGGAACTCGGAGACATCTACTCGGGCGGTCTGTTGTGGCTGGACAGTCTCATGCTCCGGCGTTATGCCAACACATTCTTGGATGCTACGCCAAAGCAGCAGACCGGGATCATGGATGAGTTGGGTGCTGCCGCACGCTCAAAAGACGCGCCCGGCGAACTGGCTCCCGGCTTGCGCTTTTTCGATTGGGTATTGAAGATGACCGTCGATGCCTTCTACACGAGTCCCATCGGGATTAAAGATATCGGTTTTCAAGGCAACGGGGTGAAATCGGAGTACATAGTGCCCGCCGAAGCGATCGAATACGCCCTGAAGCGAAGTCCGTTGTGGAAGAGTTGAACCGGGGCGCGCGGTGATTCACCAGCGCCCGAAACGGTCCCCGTAGTAGCCGTACGAGTCGTCCCGGCCGTCACGCAGATTACGCAGTATTTCGATATTGCGCGCCAGAGCCGATTTCATCCGGCGGCTGATCTGATCCGAACCCACCAGCCGCTTCATCTCGTCGATCGCTCCATCGAGGCGGTCCTTGTCGAACTTGCCACGCCGGCCGTTGTATTCGAAGCGCTCCAGGTTGTAGATGGTGTCGCGGAACAGATCGCGCTTTTCACTATCGACACGGGGGGCGGCGATGCGCGCCATTGCCTGCACGTCGCGTTTCACGCGCCTTACCACATCCGCCCCATAGTAGCCGCCGCGATTCCGGTTGTAACGGTAATCGTCGCGGTATCTGCCCTGAGCCCAACCCGGCGATTGCATCAGGAGGGCACCAAACCCGATTGCGATCAATATGTTTTTTGCAGTCATGGCGGCTCACCAAATCAGATTGACGCGCGGCGTGCGATCCGGTTACCACTCAAAAAGCACGTTAGGCCGGAGCACACGTTCACAAGTCTGCGGGATAGGGCTAAGAGGCTGGAGTGCTTACAGTTAGCAAATGAATAAGGGGCTGGAACACCCGGAAACGCCACGCGCGTCGTGTAACATCGAGACGGCCAGTTATGCCTGAGCGGATCTACAAATTGCAGCCCGACCGAACTCTGGCACTACGCGGATTCGACGACCTTGGCGCGAGCGCCGCCCTCCATTCGGCGACCTCGAACAGCTTCAAGGTAAGCGGTATCTTTCGCGACGCGGCGGACTTTGCCGTGCTGATTCTGTACGATGCCGACAACTTCTACGAACACCCGCGTATCAAGTATCTGCCCGATTTCGAGTTCGACGGGCTCACCCTCGAATTCGATGTGCGCTATACGGGACTGACGCCGCTCGACTCCACGAAATACCCAACCATCGATTGGGCGTTTCTGGACGTCATAACGGAAAGTGGCGACAAAGTGCAAATCCGGCTGTACGATGCGGACCCGGCCAAGACGCGCGCGGTCGTACAAAGCGGGCAGCGAACCTATGCCGAGTGCAGCTTCAGGGTTGAGGACAACGGCCTGAAAGAGTTTGACCGGCTGACACTCTGGTATCAGAATCTCTGGTTCGACTACATAGTGGATAAGGTCGAATGCGTGTTCGCATTTGAAGGCAAGGGAGCGGGCACGTTGCACACTGTTACCGTGGCCGGCGTAGCCTATTCTTACCTCGAGCAAACCGGCGACACCAACACCTCGGTTGCGTTAGGAGTGATCGCATCGCTCGCGAGTTGCCCGGAAGTTCGCGCCACCCAGGACAGCGGCGCAGCCAACCAGGTGCTGCTTCGTGCCAAGCGCGACGATGGTGCCGGCTTTGCCGTCTCGTCGTCATCCTCAACTACGAACTTTACGCTATACGGGGTGGGAGCGAACACAGTCGCCCGCAAACTTGCCGATGCCATCAACAACGCGAATTGGCCCGCCATTAACGCGGAAATTCCTTTGCGAGCGGAGGTGTCCGGACCGGTCATTCGAATCATTGCTCAAACGCCCGGCGAGGAAGGCAACATGCTATCGATGTACTCGCTGTCCAAGAATGAGCAACTTCGAACCACGGAGGAAACTGCTACATTTACTGGCGGAACGTCGGATGTAACCTGGCATGTGAAGCTCGATTTCTCGAAAATCGCGCTCGAGTTGGAGAAGCCGGAACTGACACGCATCCGGCTGATGTGGCTCACGTTCGCACCAAAGATCGCCAACTCGGCGGCATACCTGGATACGGAATGGGAAGCCGTCTTTTCCAACTGGACAGTAAGCGGGCCCGAAGACCGGCGGCGGCTGAAGGTGGCGGCGCCGGGCAGCGTGCGGACTGAAGAGAGCGCCCCCGAATGCGTGTATAGCGGCGACTGGAAGATTGAATCCACAGATAAACAGGAAACAGGCCACCTGGGGCCGGACGAAACTAAACCCGGTTCCGGATTCTATTCAGGCGGGTTTGCCATGCGCGCGTCGAAGCAGGGCGATTCGGTAACCGTGAAATACACCTGCCCCGCTGCGCACGACTTGTATCTCGGCACGTCGCTTTATAGCGATCGTGGCGCAGTTGCCGTCCGTCTCGACGGCACGCACGTAAAAGACATAGATTGTTTTATCAACAACGAACCGGCTGTCAGCACGCGGCGCTTGATCCGCGAGCATGTTCCGGCGGGGACGCACACGGTTGTGATCGCGGTTATCACGGAGGGAAAGCCGTTTGTTTTCGATTTCCTGGAGGCTGCAATTACCGGCGATGTGCCGGACTCGTTGCCGCCGGGCGCGGAGATATCTCCCGCGCTCGATTACTCGACCGACCATACGTACAAGCTTTCACCCGCGCGGCTGATGTGGATCTTCGACAAGCTTGGATTCACTGCGCCCATGAATGAGTACATGGGGGTGTTCTGGTGGAATCAGCGGCGAAGGGTGGGCGCGGTGATGCCGCAGGCACAGGTGATGTTTTCCGGATCGTTCGCGGAAGGCGATACCGTCAAGTTAGTGTTTGGCGTGGACGAACCCGAAGCTCCCGCGTTGCGGTTGGCAAAGACGGTCTTCCCGGGGGAAACTCCCGCTGGTATCGCGCGGCATTTCAAGCAGTACATCAATGGACAGTCGGTGGTTGCATGGGCGGAAGTGAACGCGAATGTGCTGACCATCACGGCCCGTTCGGCGAAGCCGGCATACCTGGTTGAGCTCGATAAGGAACTTTCGCCGGGTTCACAAGGGCAAGTGGAGATCACCGGCTCGCTAAGTACCGGAAATGCCGGAACCTGGGAAGTGGACCCTTCACAGACGCCGGCGTTGAACCGGGGCGCTCGCGACTGGCACCGCAACCTCTTCCAGGAATGCGCACAGCGGAGTCGTGAGATTGTTGTGGCTTGTTCCATGGAACTGGTTCATCCGCCGGATGGGTTTGGAGCAGTCTACCTGGACAGCAAAGTAGTAGAAACGGACATTGGATTCGGGCAGTTAAAATCCACGCATTGCGCGTTTGTTCCGCCGATGCTCGACTATCAGAAGGCGGTGTACACGGCCATTGCGGATCTGATGGCACAGTCGGGAATTACGCCGAATCTTCAGTTCGGCGGGTGCCTGGGGTGGTTTTTCACAAGCGGCAGCCCGGAAAATCCGGGTGGTGGAATGGCCTACTACGGCGAGTACACGAAAGCGGCGGCACAGGCCGCTTTGGGGCGGCCGTTGACAGCATTCTTTGCGCCGACGGATGATCCGGACGTGAACGGCGGTGAGGATGTGCAGTTTCTGCAGACGCGTTTGCGGGACTACGTAGCCGCCCTGGCGTCGCATATTCGTGCGCAGTATCCGAATGCGCGAATCGAACTTTTGTTTCCCTATGACGTGAATCACCCGCAGCCGGCGGGTGTGCACAACCTGGGCGGGCGCTTGAACCGTAAGGTGAATCTTCCGGTGGAATGGGAGCGGAAGGAGACGAGTCCTTTCGACCGGCTGAAAATGGAGGCGCTCGATTTCG
>CAADGY010000252.1 GCA_900696665.1 uncultured Acidobacteriota bacterium | reverse complement strand
GCCGCGGCCGAACTGCTAAGAGCCAACATCCGGAAGTCTCTCGAGACGCTCTCGTCGCAATCGCCGCAGGAATTGATTGACAGCCGGTACCGGAAATTCCGGAACATGGGCAGCTTTTTCATGGAGCGGTAGGTGAATCGAAAAACGGTTCTGCTTATCATCGCCGCCGGCATCGTAATGGTGGGCTACATTATTTACTCCTCCTTTGCCCTGCGCCAGCACCGTGTGGAAGTTTGTATCGAATTCGGTGGCCGGCGCACCTGCCGCATCGCCCTGGCGCAGACCGAGGCCCAGGCCATCCGGCAAGCCACCCAGAACGCCTGTGCCCTGATGGCGGGTGGGGTTACGGATACCATCGCGTGCGAAAACACCCCGCCTTCGAGTGTTCGCCGGCTCGAATAGGAAGCTCCGGCGGGAGGGAACGGCAATTTCGCACCCGAAGCGGTGTTTTTCGCGTGATAGCATAAGAACATCGAACGAATAAGAGACGGTGTACGTCTGTAATAAGGGGAGTTTTGCGCTGTGAAGCGAAAGTGGAAAGTTCTGCTCGCCTGTATATTGGCGATTGTCGTGGCGAGCGGAATTTTCGCCGCCGTGAAATGGAGCCGCCGCGGCATCGTTCCGGTGCAGACGGGCAGGGTAGACCGCCGGGATCTCACTTCCATCGTGACTGCCTCCGGTGAGATTAAACCACGGAACTATATCAATATCGGTTCAAACGCGAGCGGTCCGGCACGTATCATCGATCTGCTGGTCAAAGAGGGCGACCCCGTGAAGAAGGGGCAACTGTTGGCGCAGTTGGAATCAGTACAACCGGAGGCGGAGGTTGCCGCGCAGCGGGCCGCGCTTAGCACGTCCGAAGCGGAATCCGCCGCCGCCGAAGCTTCCCTTCGGGCAGCCGACGAAAATATACGCACCGCCGCGGCATCCGTGGAACGCGTCCGCGCGGAACTGGAGCGCGCCAGGCTGAACTGGAGCCGCGCCGAACAGCTTTTCAAAGACCAGTTGATTGCAAAACAGGAGTTCGATCAGCAGAAAGCGGAGTACGATGCGCTCAGCGCGGGTTTGAGGGAAGCCGAAGCGCGTCTCTCGCAGGCCAAAGCACAGCGGGCACAGACTGCTTCGCAACTCGCCGCGTCGCAGAAACGGATTGTACAAGCTCAGGCGAATCTGCGCCGCGCCAGCGATTTTCTGCAACGGACCCAATCCCGCGCTCCGTTGGATGGCGTAGTGACGAACCTGCCGGTGCGGGTAGGTGAGACGGTGGTGCCCGGCATCCAGAATTCTCCCGCCAGTCTGATCATGACGATCGCGGATATGTCTCTGATCACGGCCGAGGTCAAAGTAGACGAGACGGATATCGTCAACGTGCAGCTCAATCAAGTAGCCGATGTCACGATCGATGCGATGCCCAACCGGACCTTTCGCGGCTACGTCATGGAGATTGGCAACACGGCGATCCTGCGGTCTACCGGTCTGGCGGCATCGCAGAGCGCAATATCGAGCCAGGAGGCGAAGGATTTCAAGGTTGTGATCGCGCTCGACACGCCGCCGGAAGAGATCCGGCCCGGCCTCTCCTGTACCGCCAAGATCACCACCGCAACGCGCCACCGTGTATTAGCCATCCCGATCCAGGCTTTAACCATTCGGAAAAAGGGCGACCTGGAGCCGCCCGCGGGCAAGAGTGTGCAAGCGGCCGGCAAAGTAGACGAAGCGGCACAAAAAGCTAAAAATGAAGAGATCCAGGGCGTGTTTGTGATCTCCGGCGAAAAAGCGGAGTTCCGGAAAGTGGATACTGGTATTACAGGGGCTACTGACATTGAGGTAGTCAGCGGCTTGAACGAAGGCGACCGGATCGTTACCGGCAGTTACCAGGTGATTCGAACCCTTCGCAACGGCGCCCGTGTGAGAATCGATAGCGGAACCCCGACCAAAAATTGAAGGATTAAGACAGCATGGCACAGGCAGTAGCAGAATCCGTTGAGCGCGGTGAACAGTTAAGACGAGACGGCATTGTAATCCGGACGTATGACCTTTGGAAGACATACGTCATGGGCGATCAGGAAATTCACGCCGTTTCCGGAGTGGATGTACAAATCAAGCGTGGAGAATACGTCGCCATTATGGGACCGTCCGGTTCCGGAAAGTCGACGCTCATGAACTTGATCGGCTGCCTGGACACGCCCACCAAGGGCGAATACTACATTAATGGGCGTCTGGTCAGCAGCATGAACGACGACGAGTTGGCCCGGATTCGGAACCAGGAGATCGGCTTCGTCTTCCAGACCTTCAACCTGCTGCCGCGCGCTACAGCCCTCCATAACGTCGAACTGCCGCTGATTTATTCGGGAATACCGGCCGAAGTACGACTGGAGAAAGCCAAGATGGCGCTGCGTCACGTGGACCTCGATCAGCGCATGTACCACAAGCCCAACGAGCTATCCGGCGGGCAGCGCCAACGTGTTGCCATTGCCCGCGCCCTGGTGAACGATCCCTCGATTCTGCTGGCCGACGAACCCACCGGGAACCTGGACTCGGCGACAGGCAACGAGATCATGGCTCTGTTTGAGAGTCTTCACCAGCAGGGCAACACGATCGTCCTGGTCACTCACGAGCATGACATCGCCGTGCACGCTCATCGTGTCGTGCATGTCCGCGACGGCAAAGTTGAGAAGGACGAGAAAATCAAATAACCGGCAAGCCGGCCGCCACTGGCTCTCTTTGGTGTTGCTTTCTCCTTCGGCGTCCTTCTGGATCGCGCATTCCGCAATCGCCGTAAAGCTGTGCCTGGTGGGAACCGGTTTCAGCCGGACGTCGGGATTGCCGGCGATCAGACCGGGCGGACCTCAGTAGAAGCTCGTTTCCATCCCGTCCCCCGTCCTGTGAGCGGCCTCGGCTTTCGACCGAATCAAGGAAGTAATCGGATCCCCCGATCCCTGTATGACGTGTGTTTCCACGTCCGCCTGTTGCAAGGCGCTCAGCAATTCATACGGCGCTCATGACGGCCTGAAGTGCTGGTGCTGCCAACCGGTAACAGCCTGGGTTCAGGACCAAATTCTTCAATGCGCTGACGGATGCGGTATCCAAGCTCGATGCCGTGCCTGGCACCAGCATTGAAGAAGATCGCTTCAGCATCGAAAGCTCGCCTTCGTCGCGCATCGCGAGCACAGACCAAGGCCGTCGGATGTATCAGCTTGGAGGTGTCCTTGTTCAGGTGGGCCTATTCTTCCGTCAGCTTTGATCCTTCAGCAAGGTCATGCACCTTCAGGTACGACCTCCGCGTTACACTTTCCTTCTCATTCGACATGCTTTCACTTGCGCCCGGTGCGGTCTGGGCGCGGCCCTTCGAATTGACTTCCGGGGTGTGGTTCGCTATTTTTGATATTTACTTGGTAGAGGTGCGGGGGTCATGAGTAGCCTGACCGGCAGTCTCCGGGAGCTTCGGAGGGTCGGGCAAAAGGGGCCGTATTCCTAACGATCCCGCCGAAGCCGCTGGATGCAGCATCCGCCGCCGCGGCTGGGGGGTAAGGCTAAATCCTTCCCACTGTCATCCGGGTCTTTCGGCAACGGAGAAACCGTTGACCGGAGAATCGGGTGGAGCGCTATCGAGGAGCGAAGCCCTTCCACGGATTCCTCTTCCTTTCGCCTCCTATCCGAATTCCGACTTGATTATGAATGTCTTCGAGCTGACACGAGCCTTGATCGATATTGAGTCGATCACCGGCAACGAGAAGGGAGTGGGCCGCTACCTCACCGGACTGTTGGGCGAACTCGCCACCGCGTTTGGCGGCTCCGTTGAGACTATGACCGTCGAAGCGGACCGGTTCAACGTTCTTGCCTGGTGGGGCGAACCGGTAGTTACGCTCTCCACACACATCGATACGGTTCCGCCCTTTTTCCCTTCCTCGGAAGACAACGAGTATATTTGGGGCCGCGGCGCGTGCGATACGAAGGGGATTATCGCGTCGATGATTCTCGCGGTTCGCGGACTGCTCGAGCAGAACATCCGGAACGTGGCGCTCCTGTTTGTGGTGGGGGAAGAACGCAACAGCGCAGGGGCTTACTTCGCGGCGCGACATCCGCGCGGCTCACGGTTTCTCATCAATGGTGAACCGACGGAGAACCGGCTGGCGCTGGGCTCGAAGGGCGCGCTGCGCTATGAAATCACAGCTACCGGCCGCATGGCGCATTCGGCGTATCCGCACCTTGGGGAATCCGCGATCGAGAAATTGCTGGATGTACTAGAAAACATCCGGAAAATTTCGCTGCCCGTAGACGATCTTCTTGGTCCTAGCACGCTGAATATCGGCGTGATCTCAGGCGGCCGCGCTCCGAACATCGTGCCGGATCACGCCAAGGCCGAGGTCATGATACGCCTGGTGGAAGACGGCGAATCCACGCGCAAGGCGATGCACGCCGCGGTGGAGGGCAAAGCAGAAGCGAAAGAGATCCTCACAATTCCCGCGCTGCGCCTCGGCTCGATCGAAGGCTTCGAAACTACTGTGGTTTCCTACACAACGGATATTCCGGCGTTCGGTGGGAATTGGGGAGAGCCCTTTCTCTTCGGCCCTGGAACCATTCACGTCGCTCACACCGCGGAAGAGCGTGTGCCCAAACGGCAACTCGAAGAAGCGGTGGCGCTGTATCAATCGATGGTGAAGCAGTTATTGCAGAAGTAGGCGGCCGTTGCCGCTCAAGAATTTGGAGAAGGAAGCGAAATGGAACAGAGAATTGAAGTTGGCGTGCTCGGCGCAACCGGAATGGTTGGGCAGCACTTTGTAAAATTCCTCCAGAACCATCCCTGGTTCGAACTCAAATGGGTTGGCGCAAGCGACCGCTCGGCGGGCAAGAAGTATGGTGAAGCCACAAGCTGGCGGCTCGATGGCGTCATGCCGGAAAATGTCTCTGGCCTGACAGTGGAGGAATCGAAGCCGGGCAACGCGCCGCGCCTTCTGTTTTCGGCCATGGACGCCTCCGTCGCCACGGAGATCGAGCGGGCCTTCGCCGAAGCGGGCCACGTGGTGGTATCGAATTCGCGCAATCATCGCATGGAACCGGATGTTCCCCTGCTGGTGCCGGAGATCAACGCGGATCATCTCCGCATTGTGCCCGCGCAGCAGCGCCGCCGCGGATGGAAAGGACAGATTGTGACGAATCCCAACTGCTCCACTATCGTCCTCACTTTGGGACTTGCGCCCTTTAAGCAATTCGGCATTCAGCGCGTGCTGGCGACGACGATGCAGGCGATCTCCGGCGCGGGCTATCCCGGCGTGGCCTCGATGGACATCAACGGCAATGTCATTCCTTTCATTGGCGGCGAAGAGGAGAAGATGCAGCAGGAGACGCAGAAGATCCTCGGTGAAATCGGCGGTGACGAGATTCGCCACCTCGATGCCCGTGTGAGCGCGCACTGCAACCGCGTCCCGGTGGTGGACGGCCACATGGTGGCGACATCCGTCGAGCTGCGCGACAAACCGGACGAAGCAGCCATTCTCGAAGCGATCTCCAACTTCCGGGGCGTACCGCAGGAGCGTAATCTGCCCAGCGCGCCGGCCCGCCCGGTGGTGTACCTGGAACAGAAGGACCGCCCACAACCCCGCCGCGATGTGGAACGCGAACGCGGCATGACGGTGTTCATCGGGCGGCTTCGGTCCTGCCCCGTACTCGATTTCAAGTTCATGGCGCTGGGTCACAATACTGTTCGCGGGGCGGCCGGTGCGGCGGTGCTCAATGCCGAACTGATGTGCTCGGAAGGAATGCTCGACTGATGATCGTCATGAAATTCGGCGGCTCGTCCGTGGAATCGGCGGCCGCCATCGAGCGTGTAGCTTCCATCGTGCGATCGCGGGTAGCCATGAAGCCGGTGGTAGTGGTTTCCGCGATGGGCAAGACTACCAATCGGCTTCTCGCCATCGCCAATGACGCAGTTCACGGCCGCCGTGACCAGGCGCTGGAGCAACTCCAGGAGCTACGGTCTTACCACGTGGAAGAATCCACTCCGCTGGTTCGCGATGAGGACCGGCAGGAGCTGGATGAAGTCATCGATTCCCATTTTCAGGAGTTGGGCGAACTGGTCCGGGGCTTGGCCATTCTCGGCGAATTGACGCCGCGTTCAGTGGACGCCATTTCCAGTTTCGGGGAGCGGCTCTCCAGCCATATCGTCACATTCGCGTTCCGCCGCTGCGGCATGAAGGCGGTGCATGTGGATTCGCGTAAAGTCATTAAAACTGACAATCGCCACACGCACGCCAATCCGATTTTCCCGGAGACTTACAACCGGTTGTCGGAAGAGATCCCGACATTCACCGAGGATGGCGTGGTGGTGATGGGCGGCTTTATCGGGTCCACGATGGACCTGGTGCCTACAACGCTCGGCCGCGGCGGCTCCGATTTCAGCGCCTCCATCGTAGGCGCAGGCATCGGGGCCGACGAAATTCAGATCTGGACCGATGTAGATGGCATGCTCACGTGCGATCCCACTCTGCTCGACGGCTGCCACCGGGTGAAGACCATCTCGTTTGCCGAAGCCGCGGAGCTCGCTTACTTTGGCGCGAAGGTGCTGCACCCCGCTACAGTTGTTCCGGCGGTGGAGAAGAATATTCCCGTGCTGATCCTGAACTCCAGGAGGCCGGACACCGAAGGGACCCGTATCGTAGCCGACACCGTCCATTGTGAAAATGTGGTGAAATCCATCGCGTGCAAGAGAAAGATCACCGTTGTCAACATCCATTCGACGCGGATGCTGATGACACATGGCTTTCTTAAGAAGATCTTCGAAGTATTTGAACGCTACGAAACGCCCGTCGACATGGTAGCTACTTCGGAAGTCAGCGTATCGCTTACCATTGACGATACCGAGCGTCTTCAATCTATTGCCGACGAGTTGAAACGATTCTCCGAGGTCAGCGTCGAAGAAAATCAGGCGATTGTCTGCCTGGTAGGCGATAACATACGCTTCACGCCGGGCGTCGCCGCGCGCGTCTTCTCCGCGCTGGAGCGGGTGAACATCCGTATGATTTCGCAGGGCGCATCGAAACTAAACCTGAGTTGCGTCCTCGCCCAGGCGGACCTGAAAGAGGCGGCTACAAGGCTGCACGACGAGTTCTTCAGCGAGTTGGATCCAGCGGTCTTCGATTGAAATGAACCTGGCGATTGTCGGTTACGGAAAAATGGGCAAGCTCATCGAGCAGTTGGCGCCGGAATACGGATGCCAGACGCTGGTGAAGCTCGATGAGTTCAACAATGCGGACTATGTGGGGTTGACGCCGGAGAACTTCAAGGGGATCGACGTGGCAGTGGAGTTTTCGACGCCCGCCACGGTCGTGGACAACATCGAACGCCTGAGCGCGCTGGGAGTCAACCTGGTTGTGGGCACCACCGGATGGACAGAGCATCTGGACAGGGTGAAGAACGCCGTCACCAGCAACGGCACAGGGCTGGTGTGGAGTCCGAATTTTTCCATCGGCGTGAATGTGTTTTTCCGTCTCGCGGCGGAGGCCGCCCGGCTGCTCATACCACATGAGCAGTATGGCGCATGGGCGTGGGAGATTCATCACCATACAAAGAAGGACGCTCCATCCGGCACCCTGCTGAAACTGGTAGATAGAATGAAAACCGCCGGCTATGCGCGAGCGATCGATACGGCTTCGAATCGCGCGGGAGCGCATCCCGGCACCCATGAAATCGGTTTTGATTCCTCCGCCGACACCATCACTCTCCGGCATGCGGCCCGCAGCCGTGAAGGCTTTGCGCGCGGCGCGCTGGCCGCGGCACAATGGATTGCCGGAAAAAAGGGAATTTACGAATTCAGCGAGATACTTTTCCAGTAGGACTCCGGGAGGTGGCACATGTTTACAGGATGCGGAACTGCCCTGGTGACCCCGTTTCGCCGCGATGGTTCGTTGGACGAGCCGGCACTTCGCGCTTTAGTACGGCGGCAGATTGAAGCCGGGATCAATTTCCTGGTCCCCTGCGGCACGACGGGAGAAAGCCCGACGCTCACGCGCGCGGAGCATCTCCGCGTGATCGAGATTACGCTCGAAGAAGCGAAAGGCGTAGTGCCGGTGCTTGGCGGCGCCGGAGGCTACAACACCGCCGAGGTCATCGAACTCGCCCGCGAGCTGGCGGCTTTGGGCGTGGACGGTGTGCTCTCAGTGACTCCGTACTACAACAAACCCACGCAGGAAGGCCTGTACCAGCACTACAAAGCCATCGCCGGCGCTATCCGGAACCTGCCCATCATCGTCTACAGCGTGCAGAGCCGCACGGGCGTGAATGTGGAACCCGCCACCCTCAAGCGCCTGGCTGAAATCGATAACATCACCGGTATAAAAGAGGCATCCGGCAACCTGGCGCAGGTTGCATCCGTGGTGCATCACGTTCCGCCGGAGTTTGTCGTCCTTTCGGGCGACGATGCGGTGACGCTGCCCGTGATCGCACTCGGGGGGCGCGGCATCATTTCAGTTGTGGGCAACGAGATTCCAGGCGAAATGACTCGCCTCGCGCAACTCGCGCTTCAGAACGATTTTCCGGAGGCGCGGGAAATCCAGCGGCGTTACCTGCCGCTGATGGAAGTGAACTTCGTCGAGTCCAATCCTATTCCGGTGAAAGCAGCTATGGCGCTGATGGGCTTGCTCGAACCCGTGTGGCGCCTGCCGCTGTTGGCGCCGCAGCCGGCCAGCCAGGCGAAAATCGAAAAGGTGCTGCAAGCTCTCGGACTGCTTGCCGATCGGGGTGCGCATGCGGGCTGATCTCGAATTGCTGTTCGACCAGCCTCCACCGGCTTACGCTGAAGAACACTTCCAGTTGTTCCAGCGATTCAAGGACGCTTTGAATCGGGGCGAAATCCGTGCGGCGGAACCGGACGCCGGCGCGGCCAGCGGATGGCGTGTGAATGACTGGGTCAAGAAGGGCATTCTACTCGGGTTCCGCATGGGTGCGCTGGTCGATATGTCGGTGGATGCGGCGCGCCAACCGTTCTTCGATAAAGCAACGTACCCAGTGAAACGGCTGAGTCCTTCGAGCGGCGTGCGGATTGTGCCGGGCGGCTCCAGCATTCGCGATGGCTGTTACGTCGGCAAAGGCGTCACCTGCATGCCGCCGATGTATATCAACGCGGGATCTTATGTCGGCGAAAGCACCATGATCGACTCGCACGCATTGGTGGGAAGCTGCGCGCAGATCGGAAGGAGTTGCCATATCTCGGCCGCCTCGCAAATCGGCGGTGTTCTCGAACCCGTAGGCGCGCTGCCGGTCATCATTGAAGACGAAGTGCTGGTGGGTGGCAACTGCGGGGTATACGAAGGAACTGTAGTGAAACGGCGTGCGGTGCTGGGCACCGGCACCATCCTGAATCGGTCCACTCCCGTCTACGATCTCGTGCACGAGCAGGTCTACACGGCCGGCGACGGCGAGCCGCTGGTGATTCCCGAAGGTGCGGTAGTCGTGGCCGGTTCGCGGGCTATCCAAAAGGGCAAGGGGCAAGAGTGGGGCCTCTCGCTTTATACTCCCGTCATCGTCAAGTACCGCGATGCACGGACGGACGCCAAGATCCAGCTAGAGGACATCCTGCGCTAAGGCGCCGCCGAGAGCGTCCAGTGTCTCCCGTGCGGTGGTCTTCCAGGAGAATTGCCGGGCGCGAAGCGGGCCCGCCGCGATGAGGCGCTCGCGGACTTCTGCGTCGCCAGTCACCACCGCGAGCGTGTTGGCTATGGCGTTCTCGTCGTCGGGGTCGAAGTGTAGCGCCGCGCTGCCGCTAATGCACGCCAGTGGCTCGATATCCGAGCAGGCAGACGGGATGCCCGCGGCGAGAGCCTCTAGAACCGGCATTCCAAAGCCCTCGAATGTGGAAGGGTAGATGAAAGCCCATGCGCGCCGGAACAGATCGCGCAACTGCTCGCGCGGAATCCAACCGGTAATTTCCACCACTGCCTCCAGATTGAGCGATTTAATCAACCGTTCGATCTCTTCGGCATGAAAGCCGCGCAGCCCCGCCAGCACCAGCCGGAACGCTTGGTGCGCACGGCGGAAGTTGGCGAACGCACGGACGAGCCGCTCCAGGTTCTTGTGGGGGTGCAACGTGGAAATGCAGAGGATGAAATTGCCGGTGCGCTCGCCGATGTGGAATAGCAGCGGGTCCACTCCGTGGGGAATGACGCGGATCCTTTTTTCGGGCAGACGGTAATACTTCAGGATGTCGTTCCTTGTGGCTTCTGATACGGCGATGAGTGTGTGCGATTCGACCGCCGCCTGCAGCAGCAGCATTCTCCAGAACGGCAGATCGAACCAGCGGAAGTACTCCGGATGCCGTTTGTGCTGCATGTCGTGGAAGACGGTCACCATCGGACAAGGACACAACAGCGGCGCCGTAAAGCCGGGGTTGAAGAGCACATCGATTCGCGTTTTGACCAACGCGAGCGGCAGCGCTGTCTGCTCCCAAAGGATTCGCGCGGGGCGGGATCGGGCGCTGACGGCCTGCGGGCAAAAGTGAAAGTTCGGCGCGGCGGGAACCAGGTCCGCTCCCGTCTCGCGGTTCGTGAAGAGGAAGTATTCGTTCTCGCCGTCGATGCACGCCATCGCCGCCAGAATGCTGCGAAGGTAGATCTCCGTGCCACCCACCCCGCCTGGAATCAGGTACAGGGCGTTCACACCGATGCGGAGCGCCATTTAAAAGCCCTGCTTCAGATTGCTTTCCGCCACGGCAAGCGCCTCGCGCGCAGGCTGGTTGGAGGGGTCGGCGGCAAGGGCCCGGCGGTACTCCTCCACGGCCTTCCGATATTCGCCTTGTAAGGCATGAATGTTGCCGCGGTAGACATAGGTCATCGAGTAGTTAGGATCCAGGTGAATGGCTGTATCGAGTGCTGTCATAGCTTCGGGATACCGCTTCCGTTTGGCATGCACCATGCCAATGAGCGAGTACACATGAGCGCTCTTTTCGAGCGCGGCTGCCTGTTCCAGGCGCGCCAGCGCCTCCGCGGGCTGATTATTGCAGTCATAGGCGAGCGCCCAATCCACCAGCAGGCGGTAGTCGGGCCTGGTGAGTTGTGCGGTCTCTTCATAGGCGCGAACCGATTCCGCGCAACGTCCCGATTGATAGTACGCGTATGCCAGTTGGAAACGCGCACGGGAGTTATGCGGAGACTTGGCAACCGTGTCCTGCCATAACAGGATCGGATCGCTCCAAACCTTGTTGCGCTGATACGTCAGAACCGATAAGACGACGAGAACGGCCGCGCACGCGGCAACCAGTTGTGCGCGTGAGATGCGCCATCGCCGCAGCAGGTCCACCAGGATCAGCAGCAGCCCGATCATCGGCAGATACAGACGGCGTTCGGCCAGCGGGTCTTTAATGGGCACCAGCGAAGACGTGGGAGCCAGCAGGATCAGAAACACAAAAAAGCCGTACGAAGCCATCGGAAAGCGGCGGCGGTAATAGATGGCCGCTCCGGCGGGCAACAGCAAACCGATGAGCCCCAGAATCGCGCCATGATCGAGCGGCGTACGCGAAAGGGGATACGCATAATCCAGGCTTTGTCCGAAGGGCAGCACGAAGAGCCGGATGTAAACCCAGATGGCACGCCATTGCGTGAAGAAATACTCGTACCAGGCGAGACCTTCTACCCGAAATCCGGCGGTGTCCGCCGCTTGCAGGACTCCCCATACAAGGACACCCCCGCACAAGGTAAGCACCGCTATTGGGACATACAGGCGCCAGTTCCGGCGGATTCCCTGAAGCGAGAACGGAGGCTGATTCCAGTAGTAATCCGTCAGGAGGAGCAGAACGGGCAAGACCGCCGTGTGTTCCTTCACCAGGAGAGCGCAGCCGAAAAGCAATACCACGATGGCGGACGAGCCGAATCCGATCGCTTCCGAACGGCGGTAAAGAAACGCGGCGAAAGCGGCAAAAAAGAAAAGAAGGCTCAGGGACTCCGAACGGCTGGCCACGTACGCGACAGACTCGGTTTGAACCGGGTGCAGCAGAAACACCGCACTGGCAAAAGCAGCGGTGAAGTCGCGTGTAAAGCCGCTTTCACCCGCCCGGCTCAGCAACCGCCTCACAAGGAGGAAAAGAAGAATGGCGTTGATGAAATGGAAAAGGAGATTGACAACGTGATAGGGAAGCGGCTGTGTTCCGGAGAGATTGTAATTCATCCAAAACGTCAGCATCAGCATCGGGCGGACGCCCTGCAGCCACTCCGTGAACGAAAGTTTCTCAACGCCCGGCATCGCAAACGGAAGATACACGTCGTCGAAGAGAAAGGGTCCGCCGAGGGCAGGCGCGTACACCTCGATCACAACGAACAGCAGAGCAGCCGTGGCCAGCGCCCATTGCCACCACTTCCAGCCGCCGCGCCGGGGAGGCACACTTACCGCGGGGAGCGCCGGCCCCGATTGCTGCCGGCGCGCCGGTTTCTTCACAATTCCGCTCCCGGATCCACCTGCCGCCCTGAGGCCACCGTTGGCTGCGCGCCCGATCGCAACTCAAACTCCAGGATGGCAACCCGCTGCGCCAGGGCGATGTTAGAATCCTTCAGCTTCGAGATGATCATGGAAAAGCGGAAAAAGACGACGAGGAAGACCGACAAAACGATCAGCAGCAGCGCCAGCGGCGGATAGTCGATTCCCAAAAACTCCGACGCCTCCTGGATTCCACGTTTGAACCGCGAGATGACGATAAGCACAAATGCCGCGGCCAGCCAGCTCACCGAATACTCCACGCGAATGTGGGCCCGCCGCAGCGAAAGCAGCACCAGCAGTATCAGGACACCGCCGAAAACCGCCACGAAATCCAGCAGGCGGTCCATCGCTATCTTCTCCATTTCCGATGCTCAAATTTGAGGATATTCACAAATACTCCCAAAAGGACATGAATGATGTAGTACAGCGATTTCCATGCAGTGATGGTGCTCCGGCCCCCGTGCCTGGGCCGCATCTCGCAAGGGATCTCCACGAAGCTGAAGGCACGGCGCTGTAACACCACAAGCGCTTCGATCTCCGGATACTCAAGCGGAAAGCTTTTGCTGAAAACCGCCAGTGCCTGGCGGTTTACACCGACGAAACCCGAAGTCGGATCATACACGGACTTACCCAGGATAGGCCGCAGCACGGTGCGGAAAAACCGTATACCGATACCGCGGGCAAACGACGTCGGCTGCCCGTTTCCGGCGGCGAACCGGGATCCGATAACCATCTCGCAGCCGGATGTTCGCAACGCTTCGTACAACTTCGGGATATAGCGCGGATCATGCTGCCCGTCGCCATCGACGCGGATGACGTAATCGTAGCCGAGCTCGAATGCGAGCATGTATCCCGCTTGCACGCACCCGCCGAGTCCCAGATGATGCGGCAAAGACAGGACGTAAGCACCCGCGTTCGCCGCGGTGGTTCGGGTGGAATCCACGGAGCAATCGTCGATGACCAGCACCGGCACGCTCGGCATCACTTCATGGATTTCACGGACCACATTGCCGATGGCGGCCTGTTCATTATAGGCGGGCACAACCACCAGCAAGGCGCCGGGCTTCGGCCTCTGCTTCACAGTTGCGCCACCTGTCTGGCGGAGATGCGGTGCATGGCTGCCAGGCGGCCAAACTCAGAGGAAGAAATTCGAGCCCGTGTTCGAATACGCCTCCGCTCCCGCCAGAGATCAGGCAACGATCCGAGGAGCGCCATGTGGGCACGCAACACGTACCATGGCAACAACAGAGCGCTATGGCCGCCGCGAAACTCGGCGCCCGCTCCCCTGCCCCGGAACATGTACACCAGGTGCCAAAGGTAACGGAGCGTGGAGACGAACGGCGCTTTCCAAAGCATGGCCGCGGGAAAGTTCTTCACGGCTACAAAAAGGCGGTTGCGCTCCACGTAATACGCTTTCAGCGGCGACGCGCGGCCGGTGGAGTGCGAGTATCTGTGTTCCACGATGGCCTCTGGAACATAAAGGCATTTCCAGCCCGCCCAACAACCACGAAGACCGAGATCGGTATCTTCGCAATAGAGGAAAAAACGGTCATCGAACAAGCCTGTCTCATCGAGCATCGCGCGGCGGTACATGGCCGCGGAACCACTCGGCAGCAGTACCTCCCGCTCGCAATGGAAGCCGGCCGGGTTGCACAGGTGACCGCGCTGCTTGCTGCTTCCATCCGCACACAGCAGCATGCCCGCCGAGTCGAGGCGGCCGTTGCCTGCCAGGCGTACTTGCGATGCACACATGCCCGCGTCCGGATGCCGCTTCATCGCTCCGGCAAGCGCTTCGACCCATCCCGAGTGCGCCACCGCGTCGTCGTTCAGCGTGGCCACGAAGGTGGAAGTGGTCTGCCGGATCGCAAGATTGACAGCCGGCCCGAATCCCAGATTGCGGCCAGGCTCGACAATGGTGATGTTGCGGCCCGCCGCCATGCGGCGCACCGCCTTCTTACCGCTGTTGTCCACAACCACTACCTGAAACCCGGATGTTGTTTGCCGCTCCAGGGAATCCAGACACTCCATAAGAACGGGATCCGCGGCAAGCGTCGGGATTATCACGGTGACCGCACTGTCCAACAACGCTTATTCTAGCTCAGAGGGCGGGGCCGGCTTCCGGTGTCTGTGCTGATTTTGAAGACTCTGGCGGACAGCGCGGCCGCACAAAACTCCGGGACGCTGAGGCCGTTGGCAGATCCGCCAATCGCCGGGGACCCGGCGTGCTTGAGTGCTTCTAACAGCACGCCGTTTGAGTAAGCGTCAGGAATAGCAGGGCGGACGTAGTACTTCCTGTGGTCCGGCAACCCGACTTCGCTCGCCCGCCCGCTGTTGGCACGGAAGTAAGAACGGGAGCTTGCGTCCTCATGCCGGCGTGACGGCCGCGCACGTCGCGTCCCGGCGGCCGCAAGTGCCCGCGCGGCGATGGGCACATCCAGACCCCAGTCCACGCCGGCAGCCTTGCGAGTGAACGGAATCTCGCTGCGCCGCGGACGGATTTCCTTTTCAGACGATGTGAGCAAGCCTCTACCCGATTTCTTTCGCTTGATTCCGGCGATACCACCGGAGACTTACCTGTAGGCGAGCCAATTTTTTCATTGCCAGTGATATACTTCTCAAAAATGATAGGAAGGTATATTATGAAGCGTGTAATTCTCTCGTTCTTGCTGGTGTCCGGAGTCGCATTTTCTCAAGACTACCGTGCCAAAGTTCAAGGCGTCGTTACCGACCCCACGACTGCCGCCGTGCCGGACGCCAAGGTGACGCTGCAGAATGACAATACAGGAGTAGCAAGCACGAGGACCACGAACACTTCCGGCCAATACCTGTTCGATTATGTGGAGCCTGGAACTTACACCGTCAGCGTGGAGGCTGCCGGGTTCGCCCGGACCATCCAGCGAAACGTCACCGTGCAAGTCCGCGGCGACGTCACGGTGAACCTGGCGCTCACGGTTGGCGCCGTCGCTGAATCTATCACCGTGGAAGCTGCGCCCGTAGCAGTTCAGTTCAACACCACCAGCCGGGAATTGACAATCGACCGCAAACTCATTTCAGAGCTGCCGATTATCGCCCGCAACCCGTTCACACTGGCGCTGCTGGATCCGGCTGTCGTCAATGACTATGGTCAGGACCGCTATCCCTATTTCATGTGGTCCTCGAGCCAGATCGACGTCGGCGGCAGCACGTCCGGCCAAAATGACCTGCTGCTTGACGGCGTTCCGATTCAACTCGGGAAAAAGGGTTCCTATTCGCCACCCATGGACTCCGTACAGGAGTTCACAGTGCAGCAAAACGCCGTGGACGCCGAGTTCGGACACAGTGCCGGCGGCACCATGAGTCTCTCCATGAAATCCGGGACGAACGAGTTTCACGGCACTGCGTACTACTTTGGGCGCAATCCAAAACTGAACGCCGTGGCGAATTCGGTCACCCGGCGCGCCAACGTCAGCCGGAACCATATTGCCGGGGGCACACTAGGCGGACCCGTCCTGCGCAACAGACTGTTCAACTTCGTCACATACGAGCGGTGGAAG
>CAADGY010000251.1 GCA_900696665.1 uncultured Acidobacteriota bacterium | reverse complement strand
GGTTCATCCGCAAAAGAGGTGGCGCGAGTAACACCGCGGTGGCGCAGCACAACCACACCGCCCAGCAGGTCCTTGCGAAACTCGGGTATGAAGTCTTTCGACGGTTCTGCTGACAGGCGCAGACCCGCTTCGAGCACGCGAACGCCCGCGGGCTGATCCGTCTGTTCGAGCGCATACACCAGCGGGCCACGCTTTACCGCCGCGCGTCCCTGGTTGTCCATTACCCGCGGGTGCGATACGATCACCTGCGGCGCCATATCGAAGACCAGGCGCAATGTATCTCCCGCCGACCACTTACGGCGTACCGGAAGATATTCCCCCGGCTTTGCCATCGAAGCAACCGTTTTTCCGTCTGTCAACACCTGCGTGGACCGGCTCCAGCCGGGAATACGCACAAAGATCGTGAACTCCCTGGCCCGTTCGGGATCCACTTTGATATCGACAACACCATCCCACGGATACCGGGTCGCCTGCGCAATCCGCAGAGACGTTCCATCCGCGAGTTTCCAATTCAGTTCGTTGTTGTCGTACAGGTGCACGTATACCCCTTCGGCACTGGTGCTGTAGAAGTATCCCGGCAGCGAAGCCAGGGTCCTATGCAGATTCGGTGGGCAGCAGGTTGTGCTGTACCAGGGGTTCCGGATGCTCCGGGCTGCTTCGGCGGTCAACTCGAGCGGGTTGCGGTAACAATACAGCGTGCCCTCAAGCGACATGCCCGAGTTCACGGAATTGTACAACGCCAGTTCCAGCACGTCCGCATACTTCGCGTCGCCGCTCGCCGCCAGCATGCGCCAATTCCACATCATGTTCGCGATGGCGGCGCAGCTCTCCGTGTACGCCTTGGCGTTCGGCAGTTCGTAAGGATCGCCAAAAGCTTCCCCGGCGGCACGCGAGCCGATGCCTCCCGTGATGTACATCTTCCCGGAGACCATGTCGTTCCAAAGCCGTTCAAGCGTGGCTTTGTAAGTTGCGTCGCCCGTCTCCAGATAGTAGTCGGCCGCTCCGGCGCAAGCATAGCCCGCGCGCACGGCATGCCCTTCCATGATGGTGCGTCCGGTGAATGGCGTCCCGCTGAACAGGTACTGTATCTGGTTGCGGGTCAGCTTCAACCGCTCGCTATCGCCGTACAAAATATAGCCCGCGAGTTCGAGATACTTCTTCTCGCCCGTATGGCGGTATAGCTCGATAAGCGCCAACTCGATCTCGGGATGTCCGGCAAGCAGCGGATGTTTGTCCGGCCCGAAATCGCGGACCAGATAATCGGCAAACCGGATACCGGCATCGAGCAGTTTGCGCTTCCCCGTGGCCCGGTGATACGCGATAGCGGCCTGGAGCAGGTGGCCCAGACAGTACAGCTCGTGCCCGCGGTCCATCTCCCGGAAGCGCTGTGCTTTCCGTTCATCGTGATAGTAGGTGTTCAGATAGCCGGACGGCTCCTGTGCCGCGACAATGTCGTCAGAGAGCGCATCGAGCGTGGCTTCGAGCTGCGGGTCCCTGTCTGTCTGGAGAACGAACGCTGCCGCTTCCATCCATTTGTAAAGGTCGGAGTCGGTATAGAGCGGACCGCGACGCGCAACTTTCTTCCCACTGAGACGGCGAAAGTTATCCACCACACCATGCTCCTCGAGAAGCGCAAGCAAGGCCGGCATACTTCTTGTGGTATTGGCCGCACGGCGGGCGGACCAGAAACCGTCCGTAATCCTGACCGCGGATACAGGCACGTTCCGCAACTTGGCGTGCGGGGTCTTTTCCAGGTTCAGAATGTAGGTGGGATGTTCACGGGCAAGGGCGGAAAACGATAGCACGAAAACGCCAGCAAACAGAAGTTTATGATTCATGGAACCTCTGGCATAAGACAGCCGGAAACGCTCCACAGAATAGCACGCCGGAGTATCGTATTGGCTTCATCTCTTCCTGGTAGACTTGGAATAAGGGGCAACTACAGTGACCCGCTGGCGCTGCGCCACTTTGCCGGCGTGGGAGTCGACTGCTGAGCATCCGCTTCGAGGGATCTTTCGACGTTGAAAGGAAGCGGAAATGAAAACGATTCAGGCGAGAAGTTCAACAGGTACACCTGTTGATCTCGATTCGGAGCAACTCGACTCACTCCGAAGGCACCTCCGGGGAAAACTGATTCTTCCGGAAGATAGCGCCTACGAGGCTGCGCGTTCGGTCTATAACGCAATGATCGACCGGCATCCCGCCGTCATCGCCCAGTGTGCGGACGTAGCCGATGTGATAACTGCCGTCGGCTTCGCACGCGAAAACGGGCTTCTTGCCGCCATTCGTAGCGGGGGGCACAGCGCCGCCGGCTTGGGGGCCTGTGAGGGCGGCCTGGTGATCGACCTCGCGGCCATGCGTGGCACGCGAGTGGATCCGGTGAGCCACACGGTCCGGGCACAAGCAGGGTGCACCTGGGGCGATGTGGATCATGCGACCCATGCTTTCGGCTTGGCCACGGTTAGCGGCATCGTCTCGACAACCGGAATAGGCGGCCTCACCTTGGGCGGGGGGCACGGCCATCTTACTCGCAAATACGGGCTGACGATAGACAACGTCCTTTCCGCCGACATCGTTCTTGCCAACGGGCGCCTGGCAACGGCCAGTGCCGACGAAAACCAGGATCTGTTCTGGGCGATCCGTGGCGGGGGAGGAAACTTCGGCGTCGTCACATCTTTCCTGTACAGGCTACACGAGGTAAAGAATATCGTTGGCGGTCCGACGCTCTATCCGATCGAGCAGGCCGGGAAGGTTCTGCGTTGGTATAGGGATTTCATACCGCAGGCTCCCTTGGAATTGAACGGCTTCTTCGCCTTCCTCGTCGTGCCGCCCGCACCCCCGTTTCCCGAGCATCTCCATCTCAGAAGCATGTGCGGAATTGTATGGTGTTACGCCGGACGCGAGGATGAAGCGGAACGGACATTCAAACCGATTCGCGAGTTTGGCCCTCCGGCTCTTTATGGCATACATGTCATGCCGTACCCGGCTCTGCAAAGTGCATTTGACGCGTTGTATCCGCCGCGCCTTCAGTGGTACTGGAGGGGCGATTTCATCAATGAAATTCCGGATGCTGCTATCGGCGTGCACCTGAAGTATGGCTCGCAACTGCCCACGATGCACTCCACCATGCACCTCTACCCGATCGACGGAGCGTCTCACCGGGTTGGCAGAAACGAAACGGCTTTTAGCTACCGGGAAGCCAGATGGTCCCAGATAATGGCCGGTGTCGATCCGGATCCTGCCAACGCAGATCGCATCACGGGTTGGGTCAAGAACTACTTCGACGAGTTACATCCGTATTCGGCAGGCGGCGCTTACGTCAATTTTATGATGGAAGAAGGCCAGGAACGTGTCCAAGCCACATACCGGGAGAACTACGGGCGGCTTTCGGAGATCAAGTCAAGATACGATCCGCAAAACTTGTTCCGCGTGAATCAGAACATCAGGCCGCTGCCGGACGGGCGGCACCCGCCCGGCAAGACTCTGCGCCCGCGTGGTGAGTTCGAATTTGACTCCAAACGGCCACTTCGGTAAGCTGAATAGTTTGTGAGTTCCGCAGGGAGTACCTCTGTCTAATGAGCACCCAGTTTCCGTCTAAGGGCACTATTGAGCGCAAATGGCTGGTAATAGACGCCGATGGGCAGGTCCTCGGCCGTGTTGCAAGCCGTGCCGCAAAGCTTTTGATAGGAAAGCACAAGCCGATCTACACGCCTTTCCTCGATACCGGAGATCACGTGGTAGTTGTAAACGCCGAGAAAGTGCGGCTCACCGGCAATAAAGAAGAAGACAAGCTTTACCGCCGCCACTCGGGATATCCCGGCGGATTGACTGAAATCAACGCGCGGAAAATGCGGTCCTCGCGCCCGGTGCGAATGTTGGAACTCGCAATTTCTGGTATGCTCCCCAAAACCAAATTGGGCAAGCAGATGTACCGCAAACTGAAGGTGTATGCTGGCAGCCGTCATCCGCATCAGGCACAGAAACCAGTGGTCCTGGAGCCGGGCAAATAGTTTACGAGAGGAATTGAGTGGCAGCGACGTTAGTTCAGTACTTGGGAACAGGCAGACGTAAAAGTGCGATCGCCCGCATTTTTCTGAGGCCCGGGAAGGGTCAGATCAGTATCAACGGACGGGCATTCGAAGATTATTTCAAGACAGAGGCTTCCCGCGCGGTTGTGCGGCAGCCCCTGCTTGCAACGGAGACGTCGGACAAGTTCGATGTCCTCATCCTGACGGAAGGTGGAGGTCAGTTGGGTCAGGCTGGTGCGGTCCGGTTAGGGATCGCGCGTGCCCTGGTGGAATTCAACTCCGAGTTGCGCGGCAGACTGAAGCAGCTTGGATTCCTCACCCGGGATCCCCGCGCCCACGAGCGCAAGAAGTATGGACAACGCGGTGCCCGCCGCCGGTTTCAGTTCTCCAAGCGGTAACCAATGCAGTACTGCGGGTTGGAACAATCTGTCCAACCCGCTCTTTCCGCCCGTTTTTTCACCCGGTACGCAAATCTCGCTTTGGATCGCGTACCAGGGTGTAGTTTGAACCCTTCGGGAACAACCCCCGATTAAGACACAGGAGGCATTTTGCCGTCAATTTCGATGAAAGAATTGCTCGAAGCCGGCGTTCACTTCGGGCACCAGACCAAGCGCTGGAATCCGAAGATGAAAGAGTATATCTTCGGCGAACGTAACGGGATCTACATCATCGATCTCCAGAAGACCCTCAAGTTGTTCAAGGAAGCCATGCGCTTCGTCGGTGAGATGGCCGCGCAGGGCAAATCGGTTCTGTTCGTCGGCACCAAGCGCCAGGCGCAGGAGGCCATCGCGGAAGAAGCCACCCGCTGCGAACAGTTCTATGTCAACCAGCGCTGGCTGGGCGGATTGCTGACCAACATGATGACGGTACAGCGTTCCATCAAGCGGCTGAAAGATCTCGAATCGATGGCAAACGAGACAGGATACGCCGGCCGCGCGAAAAAGGAAATTGGACGGCTCGAGCGCGAGCGTAAGCACCTGGATTCGAACCTCGCGGGCATAAAGAACATGAACGGGCTGCCTGACCTGCTCTTTGTCATCGATTCCAACAAGGAAGCTATCGCGGTGAAGGAAGCACGCAAGCTCGGTATTCCAGTAGTCGCCGTGGTGGATACGAATTGCGATCCCGACGAAGTAGACTACGTCATTCCGGGCAACGATGACGCGCTTCGCGCTATCCGCCTGTTCACGAACAAGATCTCCGATGCCGTGATCGAAGGCCGCGCCATGGCCACCGAACACGAATTTGCGGTGGAGAAAATTATCTCCGAAGAAGTGGAAACCGGACTCGATGAGATTCCGGAGCATACGCAGTATTTCGATCCGCAGTACGTCGAGCAACTCATGTCCGAGGGGATCTCGGACGAAGATCTTCCCTCGGTATCGCTGCCACGAAAAGGCCCCGGTCAGCAGGAAGCCCCGGAGCAGGTTTCGGGCAACGTCAACGAACAGTAGAATTGTCTGCCGCAGGCCGCGGGACCGGTCTGCTCCGGTCTCGTGCCTGCCGGCTTTGAATGTTAGAAAGTATAGGACTGATAGATATGGCTGAAATTACCGCGCAAATGGTTAAAGATCTCCGCGAGCGCACGGGCGCGGGCATGATGGAGTGCAAGGCCGCTTTGGTGGAAGCGAAAGGCAACATGGAGGAGGCCATCACCATCCTTCGCAAAAAGGGTATTGCATCGGCCGCCAAGAAAGCCACAAGGACGACCAAAGCGGGTATGGTCGGAAGCTACATCCATCAAGGTTCTCAGCTCGGTGTCCTGATCGAAGTGAACTGCGAATCCGATTTCGTCGCCCGCACGGAGGACTTCCAGCAGCTTGTTCACGATCTCGCCATGCAAGTGGCGGCGGCGGACCCCAAGTTCGTCCGCAAGGAGGACGTCACCCGCGAAGCACTGGAAAAGGAAAAGGAAATTCACAAGGCGCGGGCGTTGAACGAAGGCAAGCCAGAGAAGATGTTGGAGCGCATCATCGAAGGAAGGCTGGCGAAATTTTACGAGGAGGTCTGCCTCTACGAACAGCCGTATATCAAGGATAACGGCGTCACCATTAAGGACCTGATCGCCACCAAGATCGCCACCATCAAAGAAAACATCACCGTTTCGCGCTTTGTGCGGTTCAAGGTCGGGGAAACCGCATCGGACGCGGGTTCCGGAGAAACCGGCTCCGCCGAACCGCTACCGGTGGCCGGGACACCCGCGCCGGAGCAGTCTACTTCGGCTCAGTAATGCAGGCCTCCGCTCCAGTGCCGAACTCTCCGGGTGAGAGGCGGACCGCCACGGGCAAATACGAGCGTATTCTGCTCAAGCTGAGCGGCGAAGTGATGGCCGGCCAGTCGTCCTTTGGCGTCGACCCCGATCGTGTTCGCGCCCTGGCTGTGGAAATATCCGAGGTGGCCGCCGCCGGAGTGCAACTGGGACTGGTTGTGGGCGGCGGCAATTTCTTTCGCGGTGTGTCGGCCGCCGCTCAGCATATGGACCGCGTCACCGCGGATCACATGGGCATGCTGGCGACCGTCATCAATGCGCTGGCCTTGCAGGATGCGCTCGAAAAGAATGGCGTGCCCACGCGCGTCATGACGGCCATCGAGATGAGGCAGGTGGCCGAACCCTATATCCGCCGCCGCGCCATACGTCACCTGGAAAAGGGCCGCATCGTCATCTTTGCCGCCGGCACTTCCAACCCGTACTTCTCCACCGATACGGCCGCAACGCTTCGGGCGCTCGAAATCCGCGCACAGGTAATTGCCAAGGCTACGCGCGTCGATGGAGTGTACGACAAAGATCCGCTGAAGCATCCCGACGCCAGGTTCTATCATGAGATTTCTTATCTGGAAGTGCTTGCGCAGGGGCTGAAGGTGATGGATGCATCGGCGGTTGCGATGTGCCGCGACAATCAGTTGCCGATTCTCGTTTTCAACCTGAACACACCAGGTAACATTATGCGTGTGGCCATGGGTGAACCGGCCGGCACCATTATTCGCGACAGCGCCGTAGCGCGCTAATCTCCTCGAAGGGAGGGGACATGCTCGAAAAGCTGGATCTCAACCTGGAGTTGTCCCACCAGGAATACAAGCTGCAACTGCCCGGCTGGCAGCGGCGCCTCTATGACCTTGAGAAAGCGTGTTGGGATAACAAAATCGGCAGTGCCGTCCTATTCGAGGGATGGGATGCCTCCGGGAAGGGCTCGACTATCTCCACGCTCACTGCCCGGCTCGACCCGCGCGGCTTCAAGCTGCACTCTATCCAGGCGCCCCGCACGTTTGAAAAGAATCACCCTTGGTTGTGGCGATTCTGGCTGCGAATTCCCAATTACGGCGAAATGGCCATCTTCGATCAGAGCTGGTATGGACGAGTACTCGTCGAACGGGTAGAAAAGCTACTGCCGGAACCCGAGTGGCGCAACGCATACCACGATATCGTGGAGTTCGAGCGGATGCTGGCCGACGACGGTATCGCCATTGTCAAGTTCTGGCTGCATATCAGCAAGAAGGAGCAGAAGCGGCGTTTCAAAGAACTCGAGGACGATCCGCTCGAAAGCTGGCGTGTCACCAAAGAGGACTGGAAGCGGCACCGGAAGTACAAGCGCTATCTCGAAGCCGCCGAAGAGATGATCGCTGCCACTGATTCCGAATATGCGCCGTGGACGATTGTCGAAGCCACCTGCCGGTGGTATGCGCGCGGCAAGGTATTCCGGACGTTGATCACCGCGCTCGAAGCCCGGCTGGGGTCCGCGGCGCCGGCGACGCACGCCGAGAGTTCGGGCGCCGACAGTGAACTGCGGGAAGCGATGGAACGCGCCGAGACCGCCACGGCCCGGGGGGCATGATGCTTGAATCGCTGGATCTTTCCCGATCTCTCGACCGCGAGACCTACGTAAACGAGTTAACCAGGCGGCAGATCCAACTTCGAGAGCTGGGCTATCAGGTATACCTGCAAAAGCGTCCTGTGGTTATTGTTTTCGAAGGGTGGGATGCGGCGGGCAAAGGTGGAACAATCAAACGGCTGACCGAGAAGATGGACCCACGCGGCTATGCCGTCTACCCGATCAGCGCTCCCGAAGGCGAAGACAAGACACACCACTATCTCTACCGCTTCTGGCGGCGGCTGCCCGAAAGAGGACAGATCGCCATATTCGACCGAAGCTGGTACGGACGCGTCCTGGTGGAGCGCGTGGAGGAACTCTGCAACAAGGCTGCCTGGAAACGGGCCTTCCGGGAGATCAACTCGTTTGAGCGCCAACTGACCGATTTCGGAACCATCCTGCTTAAATTCTGGATCCATATCAGCCGCGATGAGCAATTGCGCCGGTTTGAGGCTCGCCGTAAATCGAACTATAAATCCTGGAAGCTTACCAAGGGGGATTGGAGAAATCGCGCGAAATGGGGTAGTTACGCCACCGCAGTGGAAGAGATGCTGCTCCGGACCAGCACACCAAAAGCACGCTGGACGCTGGTGGAGGGTAACAGTAAGTGGTTTGCGCGGGTAAAGACGCTTGCCACCGTTGTTGAAACTTTGTCCCGCGAACTCGACTACCGCCCGTCCGAGCCGCTCGCGAAGCATAAGAACAAGAACTCGAAAGAGGCATCGGGTAACCGCAAAATCATATAATCTCTAGGTGGCGGGGCAACCCGCCCGAATATATTTTGGTGTCATCAAATACATCTGTTGGAGCGAGAGCATCATGAAACCAGCACAGCCGGGCACAGCCGGCGGCAGTACGTTCCGATCCGTGAAGGAGGTGGACGCACATTCAAGAGCGCGCATGGAAAAGGTGCTTATCGATATGCAGCAGGAAATGTCTACCATTCGCACCGGCCGCGCCTCTTTAAGCTTGCTGGATATGATTCGCGTCGATTACTACGGCACCCCAACGCCGTTAAACCAGGTGGGAACGCTACACGTACCGGAGCCCTCGCTGATTACCGTGCAGCCCTGGGACCCTTCGCTGATTGGCCCGATCGAGAAATCGATCCGCAGCTCGGACCTGGGACTGAATCCATCGAACGACGGCAAACTTGTCCGCATCCCGATTCCTCCCCTGACCGAGGAAAGACGCAAAGAGCTGGTAAAGCGGCTTCACCACATTACAGAAGAGCGGCGCGTGGCGATGCGCAACATTCGCCGCGACGCGAACGAAGCGGTCAAGAAGATGGTGAAGGAGAAGCTGATCAGCGAAGACGACGAACGCCGGGCGCATGAAGACATACAGAAGCTGACCGACACCCACATTGAGAAACTAGATCAGGCGGCGAAGGTGAAGGAGAAAGAGATACTGGAGATAAGGTGATCCAGGGGACCCGTTCCCCTATTGAACGGGCACGGAGGAGGTTTGGGGAGATGCTGAGTCGTCGCAGTTTCACGCGTGCGATCGCTGCCGGGTGGCTTTCCGGGACTGCTGGCCTATGGAGTGAACCAGCGCTGGCGCAGCGCGCCCTCGTGGAAGCCGAGTTGCCGCAAGACATGGTTTGGCTGAATGCGAACGAGAACCCGGAAGGCCCTCCGCAGGTTTCCCTCGCCGCCATGCAGGAGGTCATGCCGACTGCATGGCGCTACCACTTCCAGGAGTTCCGGGATTTCTACCGGCGCGTGGCCGGGAGTGTAGGCCTCTCCTCCAGCGAAGTGTACGTGGGGCAGGGGTCCAGCGAAGTGCTGCAAGTGGCCATTGCCGCTTTCGGGTCCGCTTCCCATCCGCTGATCACCATGGAACCCACCTTCGAATTGCCCGCGGGGTTAGCGGGCGCCTTCGGTATCCCGGTCGTTCGCGTCCCGCTGACCAGCGGATATTATGCGGACGTGAAAAAGCTCGTGGAAGAAGCCGGGAACGCGGGCGGCGGCCTCATCTACATTTGCAATCCCAATAATCCTACCGCCGCGGTAACGCCAAAAACCGATATCGCGTGGCTGGTTTCGAACCTCCCGCCCAATACCATTCTGCTCGTCGATGAAGCTTATATCCATTTCGCGGAAACGCCGGAGATGGAAAGCGCTCTGCGTTACGTGCGCGAAGGGAAAGATGTCATCGTGGCGCGCACGTTTTCGAAGATCTACGGCATGGCGGGGCTGCGAGTCGGGTTTGGTTGCGCACGCCAGGAACTGATGAGCAGAATGTGGCCGTACCGTTCCGGCGTGATCTCCATCGTCAGCGCCCGGGCCGTGATGGCTGCCCTGAACGACGCACAGGCGATCGAGGAGGGCCGCCGCAAACGGTTTACCGCTGTGCGTAACGAACTCTGTGCCTGGCTGCGTGGGAAGGGCTTTGAATACATCGAACCGCACGCCAATTTTCTGATGATCGACGTAGGCCGCGACGTGCACGAGTTCTCGCAGCAAATGGCGCGGCTCGGTGTAGCGGTAGGCCGCCCCTTCCCTCCCCTCACCAACATGCTTCGCGTTTCGATCGGCGCCGAGTCCGACATGGCGCGCTTCCGAAACGCCTTCGAACGCGTGTACAAAGGATAAGAATGGCTACTCAAAGGCGTCTCATCGCCCCTCCCGGTCCGAAGCCGGTGGGGCCTTACAGTCCCGGCATTCTCGCGGGCGATGTTCTCTATGTCTCCGGACAGGGGGTGCGGCGGCCCGATGGAACCGTGCCGGCAACTCCGAAAGCGCAGGCCGAACAATGTCTCGCCAACGTGGAAAACATTGTGAAAGCGGCGGGCATGTCCATGGCGGATGTCGTGTATTCTCAGATTTACCTGGCCGACATCGCTACCCGGAATCTGGTTTCCATGGCAAACCCCCACTCCGTTCTCGGAATGGCACGCATGCCGACGGGGACAACATTCGAGATTAATGCGATTGTCAAGAAAAGCCAAGCCGCCAGAGACACGATCTATATTCCCGGGGTGTTTGGCGCGGATCCCAAGGAAGCCATCGGGAAGGTCCAGGAGTTCCTCAGGACCGCCGGGGCCGACCTCAGCCATGCCGTGTTCCTGAACGTCTATCTCTCGGGAGAGGCGACGCTGGAGGATTTCGATGCCGTGTACCGCCATTACGTGGAGCCCGGGTATGCTCCGGCGCGGGCGGCGCTGGCAGTAAACGCCCTGCCGGATAAGGCGGCGGTCGAGATCACGGGAGTAGCCGTACGCGATTTGCGGCAACGGCGGGTCATCCGTCCGAAGAACATTTCATCTAAAACCCTGGAGAGCCCCGCAGTTCTCGCTGGCGACACCTTGTACTGTTCGCTGCGAAGTGCCGCCATTCCCGGTCCCAACGGCGGAGTCTACACTGACAATGTGCAACTTCAGGCGCGCCTTACGATGCGCAACCTGCTGGACAGCTTAGAGGAAGCCGGACTCGATTTTTCACATGTCGTTTCCAGTAACGTGTACGTCGACAACATGGACGAATTTGCCAGCATGAACAGTATTTACGGAAGCTATTTCTCTTCCATACCGCCGACGCGCACCACAGTACAGCCGGTGAGGCCCGCGGCCCGTGTTGCGGCAAACGGCGGACAGTTCCCTCCCCTTGTGCGGATTTCCACGGTAGCGGTACGGTAGCGGCCTTTTCACCGGACAACGGCAAGACCCCCTTTAGCCTGGCGCCAGGGGCCGTTATGCTGCCGGCTTCCGACGATCTCGACGGTGGCGGAGATGTGGTCCGCCGGAGTAACCAGCTTCGCTTCGCCGCTCGCATCAAGCGTGCACCAGTTACGCACAATTGCAGCCTGGGTCACGGAGCCGCTTTGTAAGCGAACCGCTACATCCACCGTTTTCCCCGCCAGCGCGGGTGCATGCACAACGTAACTCTCTCCTGGACGCACTTTTTCGGGCACAAAGACCAGCGGCACGGCGGGACCGGAAATCCTGTTCGGCAAAGGTCTCTCCGCAAGGTAGCCATCACGGTAGTCGAGTACGTGATTGTACAAAATGAGTTCGTCCGTGGTGGCCGGGCCGGCGAGCCGCTTTTGCCGCTCGACAAGCAACCCCGGATCGTTATAGAGGGTTCTGGCGAAAAACAAGGGAGCCCAGTCGTCGCGGTCGAAAGGATCGTCGAGCAGCATCAACCTGGCACCCGCTGGAAGCGTTGGATAAAGACCCGTGAGCTCAGCCATGAAATCCCGCGCAACCCGGTGCCAATGGCGCAAACCTCGCGCATAATGCTCTCGCCGCTCTACGTGGATGGGTAACAGCGTCACGATCAGAATGAAGAAAGCGGTCACCGGGACTGCCGCGCGAACCGGCTCCACAGGGACAATCCGGGAAACCGCAGTACACAGGTCATTCACAACGACTCCCACGTAGAGAGCAAGCCCGAGGGCCGGCAAATACATGACGAAACCCGAGCGTGGCGGGATCACGGATACCGGAATTAGGCTGACGAAAAAGAAAAACAGACCGAAAACCATGGCACGGCTCCGCCGCGACCATGCAAAAACCAGCAACACGCACACCGTGAGCAGCAGAGATACCGGAGTGAACAACTTGCCCTCGACAT
>CAADGY010000250.1 GCA_900696665.1 uncultured Acidobacteriota bacterium | reverse complement strand
TTCTCGGAGGGGCGTTGAGCGGTTTCGCGGCCGAGGATCGCGGCCAGGCTCCAGAGGTCCTGGTGGCCGGAGATCCGCCGGAACTTCTTCTCGGTTTCCAGCCAGGCCGAGGCCACCCAGCGTTCGGTCATGGCCTGATCCCGCCAGCGGGTGACATTGGCGGTCCGCTTTTGGACCCCGCCCTGCGGGCTTTCCATCAGATTCGTGGTGGCCATACATTTGTGCAGCGAAGGCGGAATCTTGAGCCGCTGCAGCGTGATCATCTCCGGCAGCCCTTCCCGCAAACTGCGCGCCGCCGATTCGCAGCTCGCTTCCAAAAAGCGCGCCAATTGTTCCAGCCGCTGTTCGCCTTCCTCGGCCGAGCGCAGTTTCCAGGCTGCCCGCATCAGGTTCATCGCCTGCGCGTGCTGGTCCTTCGGCAGTTCCTCGATCACGTTGCGCAGCTTGTGATTCCGGCAGCGCTGCACGGGTTGTCCCGCGCCGAAGACCTCGTCAATGGCCGCCCGCAGCGCCTTCGCGCCATCGATCACGAACAGGTATTGCCGCTTGGTGGCCAGGCCCTGATCCCGCAGATGCGTCAGCAGCCGTTTCACCCCGGCCGCGTTTTCCGTGGCTCCGGGCTCGATGCCAAGCACGTGCTTGCGGCCCTCCAAATCCACGCCCACGGCGCTGATGATGTGGTGGGCGCCGAAGCGCTGGCCATCGATGTAGATGACCAGAATCTCGACTTGGTCCCAGCGGCGCTCGCGCAACTGGCGCAATTGTTCGGCGCTGGCTTCGATCACCTGGCGGCTGATCGAACTCTTCTTGACGCCCACGGTGGCGGCCATTTCCGGAATCACGCTCTCGTAGTTGCGGGTCGAGACGCCGCGCAACAGGGCGGCGAGCATGCGCTGGGCCGTGGGGCCGTTGTTCTGCAAAGCCTCGTAGGCCGGCACGGCGACTTCGCCTTCGCGCTTGTGCCGCAGCCGCGGCCTTTTGACGCGCAGCTTGCGGTCGGCCAGCAGCACGCGGCCCGTCTGCGAGCCACGCCAGCGGACGTCGCTGCGGGCTTTGCCGGGCGAGGGCGCGCCGGCGACCTCCTGCGCGCTGAGTTTGAGGATGGTTTTGATGGTCTGGCGGCCGAGTTGTTCGATGACCGTGTCGACGGCGAGCCGGGCGTCAGTGATGAGTTCGACCAAGGGCAGGAGGAGCTGGAGCTGGCCGTTGGCCTGGGTGAATTGAGCAAGAGCAGCCGAGGCGGTGGCATCGGCCTTGGAGATCTGGTAGGGTTACTTCACGGCGGTTGGTGTCCTTTCGGAATCAAAGTTAGGCGAATCGGATTCTATCGAACCCGGCGCCACCGCCGGCTCAACCTTCAATTACGGGCGGGACATGCTCTTGGCTTGCCTCTTCAAAGGTAGAGCCTTCGCTTTCATGTCAGTTTGCAATCGCCGGACTTAAGAATTTTGGGCGGAGGCATCTTTGGCTTTGGCCCGCGTCGGACAGCCCAATTCAGCACTTGCGCCGTGCGCGCCGCCTTGGCGTCCCATGTCAGGCACTCCCGTGCGTATTTCATGCCCGCCTGCCGCATTCGATTGAGGAGATTGCAATCACTCTCCAAGCTCAGGAGGCTTTTCTCTATTTGGGAGACGATCTCGCTTTCGTTGGTCAAAGCCACCTTGAACCCAACTTCTGGAAGAACGATGTCGCCGGGCCCGCCGAAATCGATAACCACCGGCACCGCGCCGGTCGCGAGAGCTTCGAACACTACGCCTGCCCCGTTGTCCCGAAGACTCGGGAACACGAATACGTCCGCAGTTCGAAGCATTTCGAGTACCTCCCGATGACTCAGCCAACCGCAAAAAGTGACGGCATCTTGAATCCCAAGCGATTGGGTGAGTTCTTCAAGTCGTCGACGTTCGGGGCCGTCACCAACCACGGTGAAGTGCGCTGAACCATTCCGGAGAACTGAAACCGCACCGCGCAACGCGAGATCGCAACCTTTTCGGGGAACGAGACCGCCTACAAAAATTAATTGGAGTTTGTCGCCCGGCTCGTGAATTCGGGCATCATCGGCGCAAACCGAATGCCCGATGCCCGGCTCCGGGATGAAGAATAGCTTGTCGTGATATTTGGCAAACTCTGAGTAGGTTTGCGACGAGGCCGCTATAATCGCAGTCGCAAAGCGGTAGGTGGAGCGGGCGAAAGGCATGACACGGTACACATTTCGTAGGCCGGCGACCCATTCTCTCTGGTTCTTGAGCTGCCCGAAACCCGGGGGCCAGGGCAACCCGCCATTCAGCGGGCCGAGAACAAAGGGTATCGGCCCATTCCGAAGGAAAAACGCGAAAGGGCTCGGCAGAACTGGCGACATAGGAATCAGCCGCAACACAACGTCATACTCACCGGCCAGGATACGGCCCCGGAACTGTCGCCATGCGTACCATTCAAACCCCACGGCAAATGGATAAGAGAACGCAGTTACTGCCTGACTGTCGAAATTAGATTTGAAAATGCGGCGGAAACCAGCATCGTACGCTCGGTCAAGCTTTGGCGTGCGTACGATCTCGATAGAGCGAAAGGGGGAGTCCGCCCGCTTTAGGACGCCTTCAACCGAAGATTTTGCAACAAGGGTGACCTGATGAAGCTTCGCGAGTGCCGCCGCGTGTTCGTAGGTGACGAACGGGATGCTGACACCCTCCGGGTTACAGTCTGGCCCTAATACGAGTATGCGTAGCTGACCCACAATCCCTCCAGGCTTTGATCAACCCCTTTGAGGAGGCACCCCAAGCATGAACCTTCGGGGCGACACCACCACACTACTGTTTCGACGGACCGCAGGTTTGGGCTTGCAGCCAACGACAAACACCTCATCAGGCCAAGTGGGTACCGAGTTTCCACTCTGTCCGGCGCGAGTTGCCGACATTGGATTTGGTCAGTATGCGGGAACTACGGCTGGCGGTTGCGTCGCCGCTGATTAAGCCCACATTAGCACAGTTTATGCTCACCACCGCCATCAGTATAAAGATCCACATCGGATTCAGAGTCCGGAATCCGCATTCGGTAACATTGTAAATGAGGCCTGCCACAATATAGGTCAGCATTAAGCTTCCAAGTTCGCGGTCACGCCAGAGCACTTTGCGTGCTCGGAGCAACCCATTCATCAGAATGAGCGCAATCAGGCCGATCCCGATCCAACCCAGATTCAGGTACGTCTCAAGGTATCCGCTGTGCGCTTCGTTGAGCCGTTCGGGGAAATACCAGCCCAACAGGGTGAGTGAGTGGTAAAAGATCAGCACGTTCGGGCTGTCCCAGAAACTTTCGAATCCAACGCCGATGAGCGGGTTCCTGGCCGCCGGAATAAGAGCCGCCCAGATTTCGGTTCGCCCCGAGAAGCTGGCATCACGGCCTAACGCATTGGCCACGAGCTCAGCGCCACCAAGTCCGGTCACGAGACCACCGCCGATCAAGAGGGCAAGGCACAATCCGTAGACGCGCGAAGGATGCCTTTTGAATGCCTTCAGGTGTATGGTTAGCATCAGCCAAGCGCCAACTGCGAAGCAGGCAATCGATGTCGACGACCCAGCCATGGCCAACAACCACACTCCGCAAACAAACAGGGTACCCGCGACGATGAGTCGCGACCTTCTATTCGGTTCTTCCTGATCCGCGAGCAGCCTTCGCAGGTTCCAGAGAACGCCCAAGGTTATCGTGAAAACGATCAGACCGAGTGTGTTCTTATTGTCGGTCACCCCGACGTTGAACATCCTTCCGTCGGCGTCCCAACTTCGCCCCATAATCGTGTAACGAATCAGGACAATGGATAAAGGAAAAATCAGCAAAGCAACCCGGGTGAAGAGTTGCCGAAGCGCATCCAAAGGATACGCCTCGGTGCATACGACCATCACCATTACCACATCGCCGACATCCTTCAACCACCGTTTCAGGGCTGGCACGGGCACCGGTGACCATGTCACGCTCACAAGGCAAAAGATAAAGTACACCCCCACCACGCTATTGGCTAGCAGGCACCGCCGTGTCTTTCTCGCCCGCACAGACAAGACGGCGACCCCGAGCAAAAGCAGCACCCCATATATCGTCGCCTCCAGTGGGCTTCCCTCAACGTTCGACGACGGACCGTGGGTCGGGACCGCACCGAACCACATGGAAACGGGCCGCGATCCCGCCAAAGAAATCCAAATGGTGGGAAGCCACACGGCGCGGCTGATTCGAACACTTCTGTTTCGATCGAGGTAAAACAGTATCGCGACGAAAACGCTGCAAAGCAGGATTGCCAGTTGCGCCGGCATCTCTCAGTCTCGTCCGGCCAGTCCCGAATAGACGGCTTGAGTGGTTCTTGCTACCGTGTCCCAAGAGTGGCTTTGGGAGGCACGGTCACGAATCTGCTTCCGGCGCAGAGCCAATTCCCGGTACAGGGCACTTTCGAAGTAACGGCCGATTGTCGCTGCGAGATCCTCAGCGTCACGAAGTCTGCAAATGAATCCAGTTTCCCCTTCAACGACATCTTCCGAAAATGACCCGACATCTGTCGCGATCACTGGAAGGCCGTAAGCGTAACTCAAGAAGAGGATCCCGCTTTGAAAAATCTCGGTGTAGGGCAACACCAATACATCGGCTGCCTGAAAGTACTCTTCGATTCCAGCGTCTGGGATGAATTCGATTCTCCGCAGAACCTTTTCCGGGCAAGGACCTTTGTCAATCATCTGGGCTATTGATTGCCAGTATCCTTCGTAACCTCTGTTACATTCGCCGGCGATAACAAGCCGATATTGCCCATTGGGCGCCAGCTTGTGGAACGCAGCTACGAGGTACTCGAGGCCCTTATATATCTTGATGGCACCGAAAAAGAGGATGGTCTTGTCTGCAATGGCCAGCCCGAGCCTCTTCCGCGCCTCCCGGCTTTCAAGCCCCTTTACAGCAACCGCATTGTTAATGCCGTAAGGAATCACAGTGATCTTGTCAGCCTTCACCTTGAAGGCATCCACCAGTTCGTGCTTCATCTTCTTGGTGTGGACAAAGATATGATCGGTTAGATGGTACTGGCAGCGA
>CAADGY010000249.1 GCA_900696665.1 uncultured Acidobacteriota bacterium | reverse complement strand
GTTTTTTCACGTGGCACAGCCGTATATTGCGGAAAAAGTACGCTTGGCGCGGGAATTCGTGCTGGAGATGAACGAAGGCGCCGGGCGTTTCGTGGAAATTTATGATGAGCTGCTGAACGATCTTGGAAAGTCGGCGCTAAAGCAACCGCCGAAAAAGCGGTTCGTTCCGCCAGCGCGGTAAATTTTGCTTTTCAGGCAGCGTGGTTGCCGCAGCATTTCTTGTACTTCTTTCCGCTGCCGCAGGGACACGGCTCATTGCGGCCTACCTGCGGCCTGCTCTGAGGCTTATCGGGCTGCTCTTCGCCGGCTTCCTCGTTGAACACCGGATCGAGTCCATGAAACGCCAATCGCTCGTCGAGCGCGGTCTGTACCAGTTGTGCTTCACCGTGCGTCAACCCACCCGCGACCTCGTTGATCTTGCGGAACAGCGATTTCATCCGGCCGCGGGAAACCTCCGCCGGCACGCAAAGGGCGTAGGCGAAGAGCGCGTCCGTGCGAAACTCGCCGTCTTCGAAAAGCTCTTGCAGTTCGGCCGCCTGCGACCCGATGCACAAATAACCCAAGCCCCAGATCGCCTGCCGCTTGATGCCGATGTCTTCGTCCTTGAGGTGCGGCGGGAAATATTCCGCGAAACTCCGGTCGAGCGACTTCCACATGGCCTCCAGCGCTTTCGCGCGGGCTTCCGGCTTGTTGTAGAACTCGATCATCTTGACGCGAACCACCGCATCGTCGAATTCCGCGGCCAGCCCCACCAGCGCTCCACAGCGCTCGGCAAGAGGCGCCGCTTCGTCTTTCAGCCGTGACATCATTGCGGTTTTCACCGCACGGTCTTCCGTTTCGCCCGACAGCGCTTCCCACGCCCGGCCGCGGACTTCCGCCGAAGAATCGTTGCGGGCAACTTCGAGCAGAGCTCGCTTGGCCCTGCTCGACAGCTCGTTCGGGAAGCTCAAAGCCGCGGCACACCGGTACTCTTCCACGTCGCTTTTCAAGAACTCGAGCCGTTCGAGTTCCGGGAAAATGTCGAGCACCGGTTCGGCCTTCTCCGGATAGATGGACCAGATATCAAACGGCTCCGGAAAAGAGCTATCCGGCGGCGCCGAGCAATGCTCGAGTGCGTATTCGAGATCCCGCCGGAGATCCACCGCGGATTGGTCCCCGGAATCCAGTTCCGCCAGCAGTCTCTCAAGGGCGGGCTTCGCCGCGGGATCACCGTAGAGGCCTAACAGGAATGCACCGTCGGAGGCGTCGAAATCCAGGCGTTCGAGGAGGACCTTCAGTACACGTTCGTCCCTGACACCCAGAGCCGCCAGCACGAATGCGACTTCCCCGCTCTCCTCCTCTTCCAACTCTTCGTAAAGCGCGAGCAGGAGATCCAGTGCCGGTGCGCCGATCTCCGCAAACGCCTCGGTCAGCTCGTCCGCCGCGTCCTGAAGATTCTGGCGCAGGCATTCGACAAAGAAAGGCACCGCTTCGGGCGTGCGCAAGTGCCGGAACATGGCAACCAGATCTTCTTCGAGATTGAGCCGGTCCTCCGGCCGGTCTTCGGCGGCAAACCGGACGAGATCCGGGACGGCTTCTTCCGGCCGGTCGAGAATCGCGTGCAGGACGCGATGGTCGATGCTGATGTATCCTTGGGCCGCGGCCTCCAGAAGCTCGTAGGGTGAAACGGAATGATAATTCTGCGGATTGACCACCAATTCAGTAGGTCGCTCTCCCGCCACTGGCATCGTAGCACTGGCCCGTGACGAAGGAACAATCGGGGCTGGCGAGAAAATGCACCACCGCGGCGATCTCTTCCGGCTCGCCCGTGCGGCGCATCGGTATGCGCTGGCACATGTAGTCGATCTGTTCCGGCGTGAGTTGGTCGAGGATACGCGTCCGGACCACGGCGGGCGCCACGGCGTTCACACAGATGCCATCCAACGCCACTTCCTTACCAAGGGACTTTGTGAAAGCGATCACCGCCGCCTTACTCGCCGAATAGGCGGTCATATTCGGGTTGCCCTCCTTGCCGGCGATTGAGGCGATGTTGACAATGCGGCCGTACCGCCGTTCCCGCATGTGATCGATGACTGCGCGGCAGCAAAGAAAAACACCGATCAGGTTGATCTCGATGACGTGCCGCCATCCGTCCTCGGATTGTTCCCACAGCGGCGCAGCCTTACCCGCGATGCCCGCGTTGTTGACCAGAATGTCCAGGCGCCCGGCTTTTTCCAGGGCCTCGGCAAAGGCACGGCTGACCGATTCCGAATTCGCGATATCGACTTGGAGTGGGAAGGCGTCAGCGCCAATAGCCGTAGCCACCCGTGCCGCTGCACCGGCATCGATATCCGCGATGGCTACTCGCGCTCCCGCTTTCGCGAGCCGGCGTGCGATTGCTTCTCCAATGCCCGTAGCCGCGCCTGTCACGACGGCGGTCTGTCCACTGAGGTCGAAGTATGCCATGAAGAACGTGGATACGCTGTGCCCGCTACTCTTCCCGTACGACGTTGACCGTGATATCCACGGTCACATCGCGATGGGGCCGCACTGGAATCTTGTGCTCGCCCAGTTGTTTGATCGGCTCATCCAGATGAATCTTCCGGCGGTCGATGGTGAAGTTCAGTTTCTCGAGCCCTTCGGCAATGTCCTTCGCTGTAACGGAGCCGAACAACTGATCCTGCTCCCCGGCCTTTTGTGAAATGTTTACCATGACGCCGGCAAGCATCTTCGCCAGCTCCTGTGCGTCGGAGACTTCCTTGGCTTCGCGCCGCAGATGGGCCTGCCGCTCCTGTTCAACGATCTTTTTATTCGCCGCTGTAGCTTCAACGGCAAGACGCTTGGGCAGCAGGTAATTCCGGGCATAGCCTGCCGCCACCTTGACGACCTGTCCGCGCCCGCCGAGCTTTTCGATATCTTCCCGCAGAATAACTTCCATCGTATTCCCTCCCGCCTTAGACGGCAGACGCGAACGGAAGCAGCGCAATATTTCGCGCCTGCTTGATCGCTTCGCTAAGCCGCCTTTGATGCGGCGTACAGACGCCGGAAATCCGGCGGGGCGTGATCTTTCCCCGTTCGGAAATGAACGCGGAAAGCATTCTGACGTCCTTGTAGTTGATATCGTCGATCTTTTCCACGCAGAACCGGCAGACTTTTTTACGCCGGAAGTACTGCTTCTTTCCTGTGACGATCGCTTTGTCTCCGCCGGTGGGCCGCTGGGAGGCCGCAATGGGCCTTCCGCCCCCGCTTCTTGGTTGTTCCGCCATGCTATGCCTCCTTCTCCTCAGTCTCTGGCGCGCTTGCCATCATTTGCTCGGCCGTCGGCATGGTGGGCACGCTCTGCGGCTGGGCAGGTTTACGCTGCGCCCTCTTTTCGCGGCTCTTCCGGCGCTTTTCAATGCGTTTCAGCTTTTCGTCGATCCTGACGGTCAGAAACTTCAACACCAGATCGGAAACGCGCATACGCCGTTCGAGTTCCTTGATGGCGTTCGGCGTAGCCGTGAACTGCAACAGGATGTACATCCCATCGGTCTGTTTCTGTACCCGGTAGGCGAGCCGGCGAACACCCCATTTTTCGGTCTTCTGCACTTGGCCGCCATCGGCCGTGATCACCTGCGTAAACTGCTGGATCAGCGGATCCACTTCTTCGTCCGTGGCATTCGGCCGGACGATGAATAATTCCTCGTAAGTTCTCATCCCTGTTCTCAGGAACCTTGGGCGCGACGATTGAATTTCGTCATGGACTTTTCGACGCCTTCGGCGATTATGGACTCTACCGCTTGAGCAGCATAATCAAGCAATTCGTCCAGTTCCTTTCTCCGCTCTTTCCGCATGGGAGAGAGCAAAAACTGCACATGGTCCGCAGTGGGGTGGCCCGGATCCACGCCCAGCCGAAGCCGGGGAAAATCGCTGGTTCCCAAGCTCCTGATCAACGACTCCACGCCGTGATGTCCGCCCGCGGAACCCCTGGGCCGGATTCGCATGCCGCCCCAGGGCAAATCAAGATCGTCATAAACAACCACAAGATCGCCGGCCCCCAAGGACAACTTCGCGAGCAGCGGCTTCACCGAAGAACCGCTGAGATTCATGAACGTCTGCGGCTTGGCAAGCACCACCGGCGTATCCGCTATCCTGCCCTGGCCCACCAGGGCCATACTCTCCTTCCGCGAAATCCGGATTGTGTTCCGGTCTGCGATCCTGTCGACTACCAGAAAACCCAGGTTGTGCGGAGTGAATTCGTACTCCGGACCGGGATTCCCCAACCCGACAACAACGACCGGTGACTTGTCCATTTACTCCCCGATCGTCCATCGTACGGGAATACTACTTCTTCTTGCCTTTCTCGTCGCCGCCCTCTTCTTCCTTCTTACCCTTCTTAATCACCTCGGGCTCAGCGGCGGGAGCAGCCGCTTCGCTCTCCGTTTCCTCGACGGTGGCACGTAAAGCAATGACATGAGCGATAACGCTTTCAGGCGCACTCACCAACTTCATCGACTTCGTCAACGGCACATCTGCGATCCGGATGTTCTGCCCGATCAGCAACGCCGTCGCGTCCAGGTCGAACTGCTCCGGGATATCATCCGGAAGACATTCAATTTCAATTTCACGAGTGACGATTTCGAGAAGTCCGCCCTGCTGCTTTACACCCCTCGGTTCGCCGTGGATGTGAACCGGGACTTTGACCGTAATGCGCTGGGTCATATCGACACGCTTGAGGTCAACGTGAAGCAGGTTTCCACGGATGGGATCGTTCTGCCAGTCGGCGATGATCACCGGGGTGCCGTCGCCGCCGTTCGTCTGTAACCGGAAAATAGTGTTCTGCCCCGCGCGGCTATGGAGGATCTTCAATAGCTGCTTCGGTTGTACGGAAACGGCAACGGCATCGGCGCCCCCACCATATACGATGGCAGGTGCCAACCCGCGCGCGCGAAGCCGGCGGGCTTCATTCTTTCCGCGCGTCTCTCTCGGCTCTGCCACAACGGTAATTTCTCTTTTCATTTCAAATTCCTCATGCCCGCCGCCGTCCGCGGCGCCGGCCATCAAACGAACAGTTTACTTACGGACGCATCCTCGTGGATCGACTGGATGGCCATCGCCAACAACGGGGCGACCGACAACACCCGAATCTTGCCGGACCGGGCGGCGGCTTCTCCCAGCGGGATGGAGTTGGTAAGCACCACTTCCGAAATCCTCGATTGCTCTATTCTCTCGACAGCGCGGCCGGACAGCACCGCGTGCGTCGCACAAGCCGACACTGCCTTCGCCCCGGCTGTCAGCAACGCCTCCACACTCTTCACCAGCGTTCCACCCGTGTCAATCAGGTCGTCCACAATCAGACAGCGCCTGTCCACCACATCGCCGACGATATGCATTACATCGGCGACGTTCGGCTCTTCACGGCGTTTATCTATGATCGCGAGAGGCGCATTCAGCCTTTTCGCAAAAGCCCTGGCGCGCTCCACTCCGCCCGCGTCGGGAGAAACGACCGTCAAATCCTCACTCTCCCCGGACCGGAAATGCTCGATCATGACAGGTGTCGCGAAGAGGTGATCTACGGGGATATCGAAGAACCCCTGTATCTGCGCGGCATGTAGATCCAGCGAAAGAATCCGGTTGGCTCCTGCCCGCTCCAGCAAACTGGCGACGAGCTTCGCCGATATCGGAACCCTCGGCTTGTCCTTTCTGTCCTGCCGGGCGTATCCATAATAGGGTAGCACTGCTGTAATGCGGTCTGCTGAGGCCCGTTTCAGGGCGTCGATCATCAGCAGCAGTTCCATTATGTTGCGGTCGACCGGCGTGCACGTAGACTGGATGACGAAACAATCCGCTCCCCGGACATTTTCCTTGATCTGCAGATAGATCTCACCGTCGGAAAACGTCCTGACCGAACAGGCGCCGAGCTCACAACCGAGGGACACACAAACCTCCCCGGCGAGTGGAGGGTTGGAGTTTCCCGTGAAAACCTTCAGTTTGTCAAATTTCATTCTGCGTACCGGCTCTTGGGCGGCCAAACCTTGCCGTCAATGTGTGCCGCCAGTTGACGCCACCACATCGCTCGGTAGTGCGCCCGCGTCACGATTCGGGCCGGAAAACCATACCCGTCAAAGCTTTCCGCGACCCGCCGGGCGGTTTCCGCGTCCTCAAAAACCCCAATCACGGCCGAACCGGAGCCACTCAGCATGGCACACACTGCTCCCGCCAGAAGAAGCTTTTGCTTGATCAGTTGCAGTTGAGGGTGGCGGCGAAAAACAACAGCTTCAAAATCGTTCTCAAAGGAACGGCTATCCGCCATGGTCCACACTACGGACTGGAAAATATTAATAGTATGTGACACGGAATCCGTTGTCAATTCACGGGAAAGTAGCGCGTAAGCTTCCGGTGTGGACACATGGATTCCCGGGGCGACAAGCACCAGATTCGCGCGTGGCATTTCCGGAAGCGGGTACAGCTCCGTTCCACGCCCCAACCCCACAGCCGCCCCCCCCAACAGGAAGAAAGGGACGTCGCTGCCCAGGTCCGCTCCAAGGCACAGCAATGTCTCGAGCCCGATTCTTCTGCCCGTAAGCACGGGTAAGGCGAGAAGAACCGCCGCCGCATCGCTCGAACCACCCCCCAGCCCACTGCCCATGGGGACGTTTTTCTGGAGGTGAATCCGAACGCCACCGCCAGTTCCGGGGAGACGCATCACTGCCTGGGCCGCACGGAAAACGAGGTTGTCCGCAATATCGATGCTCGATTCCACTTCGATCGCGGTTGGCCCTCCGGGCTGAAACCCGATATCGATAGCGTCGGAGAGCGACACGGTTTGAAAGATCGTCCGCAGATCGTGGAATCCGTCCGGACGCTTGTTCAATACCTTCAGAGCGAGGTTGATCTTCGCAAGCGCCTTGACGCGGGCGCTCCGGAAACCCGGGTCAGTAGCTGACGAGCGAGAAAACATCGTAGCCGTTGAGTTTCTCGCGGCCATGCAGGAATTCGAGTTCCAGCACGAAAGCGATGCCCGCCACCTTGCCCCCAAGCTTCTCAACCAGGCGCGTAACGGCGGCGGCCGTGCCTCCCGTTGCGAGAACATCGTCCACGACGAGCACCCGCTGGCCGTTTGAAATGGCGTCTTTATGGATCTCGAGCGTGTCGGTTCCGTACTCGAGCGCATATTCCACCCGTTCGCAGGCGGCCGGCAGCTTTTTGGGCTTTCGCACCGGAACAAAACCAGTGCCCAAAGCATAGGCTACGGCCGGTGCAAAGATAAACCCCCGCGCTTCGATGCCCAGGACCGTGTCGATGGTGGCTCCGCTATACTTTTCGGAAAGCGCGTCGATAGTGCATTTGAGGCCGGCTTTGTCTTTGAGAAGCGTAGTGATGTCGTAGAAAAGAATTCCAGGTTTGGGGAAATCGGGAACCTGCCGTATGAGGCTCTTGAAATCGATCATTAGTATCTGATGTGG
>CAADGY010000248.1 GCA_900696665.1 uncultured Acidobacteriota bacterium | reverse complement strand
TAGGTCCGTTCTCACTCGCAGGAGTGCCGCCTCCCTCCGGACCTGCCGAAAACGCGTATGCTCCCCGCCGTACGCTGCTCGACAGTATGCTCGCCAATGCCGCCGCCACTGCCGGCGCCGATATCCGCGATGGTTTCACGGTTGACGGGATTATCTTCGACGGCGATCGTGTTGCCGGGATTCGCGGGCATGGCGAGTCCGGTGTAGTCCTCATCGAGCACGCGAACATCGTTATTGGAGCCGACGGCGTGCATTCGATTCTGGCGCGCACGATCGGAGCGCACGAGTACAACGTGCATCCACCGCTGACCTGCTGGTATTACTCGTATTGGAGTGGAGTGCGGAACGATCGCATTCGGTTCTTTTCCCGGGAGGGGAGAGCCTTCGGCTGTATTCCGACGAACGGCGGTCTGGTTTGTATTCCAGTCATATGGCCACACGATCGTTTCGCCGAGGTGAAACGCGACATCGAGCGCCACTATCTCTCTTCGCTCGATTTGGCTCCGGATTTCAAGAAGGAAGTTTTGGCAGGCAAGCGCGAAGAACGTTTCTACGGGACTGCCCACATTCCCAACTATTTCCGGTCACCGTACGGGCGCGGCTGGGCGCTGGTCGGAGACGCCGGGTATCATAAAGATCCGATACTTGCGCAAGGAATCAGCGATGCGTTTCGCGATGCATCGCTGTTGGCCACAGCGCTGGACGATGTCTTCTCAGGGCGGAGCCTTTGGGGTCCGGCGCTGGGCGGTTATGAAGCGGCGAGGAACTCCGCAGTTGCGGCAACGTATGAAATGAACACACAATTCGCAGCACTGGCTCCTCCAGCGCCTGATATGCGGGCGCTTATGGCGGCTTTGCGGGGGAACCAGCGGGACACGAATCAATTTATTGGCACGATAACAGGAACCTTTCCGGTAGCGGAATTCTTTGCGCCGGAAAACGTACAGCGCATTCTCACCAAGAGAACACAGAAATCACAACCCGGCGCGGCTTAGGTTCGGGGTCAGGGGACTTCCTCTTTGTGGGCCGGTTTTGCCAGATGGCGATAGAAGCCCAGATCCGAACCCGTCAACATCTTGGTGGCGAAGATAATCTGGCCCGTATGGTGGGCAAAATGTTCCACCGCGTGGTATATGGCTTCGAGCACCGTCATATCGTAATTCTGGATCTTCGTTCGCTCAAGCAATCTTGCGGCCGGAATTGCGTCGATGATCGACGCGGCTTCCGAGACGGCGCCGGCCAGCCTCGCGGATAACTCGGCGCGGCTCATGCCGCCGCGCGTATCAAACTCGCGGTCACGCTCGCGGATATCGTCCAAGCCGCCGGCTCCATATCCTATCCACTGGCGCACATTGCCGCACAAGTGCAGAACGAGGTTTCCGACCGCATTCTCCGCGTCCGAACCGCGTGCCCAGATCTGTGAGTCGTCCAGCTTTCCAAGGCACTGTTCGATCCTGCCGGCCAATTGCCTCAGTTTGCCGGACGAGAAGGCGATGAACAATTCAGCGTGTGCCGGCATTGTCAAACGATTTCCTGTATCACGTGTCCGTGCACTTCCGTCAGGCGCTCCTTGCGGCCCAGGTGCATATAGCTGAGTGCATCCTGATTGAGGCCGAGTTGATGGAGGATGGTGGTGTGCACGTCGCGGAAATGATAAGGCTTCTCGACGGCGTGCAGTCCGATTTCGTCGGTGGCGCCAACCACCTGGCCGCCTTTGATACCACCACCTGCCAGCCACATGCTGAACCCCAGATTATGATGATCGCGCCCTTGGCCGCCTTCGGCTTCGGGCGAACGGCCGAACTCGCCACCCCACATCACGAGAGTGGAGTCGAGGAGGCCCCTGCGCTTCAAGTCCTTTATCAGCGCGCCGCAGGGTTGATCGCTCTGCGCGGCCATACGCAGATGGTTCTCTTCGATATCCTGGTGCGCGTCCCACTGCAGATTCCCGGGTCCACCTCCCGAGACCACGCACACGAAACGCACTCCACGCTCCACCAGCCGCCGGGCTAGCAGGCACCTGCGCCCGTAATCGTCCGTAGTTTGCCGGCCGATGCCGTACAGCTCGAGCGTCTCTTGCGACTCCGTCGACAAGTCGAATATTGCGGGAGCCTCCGTCTGCATCTTGAATGCGAGATCGTAGGCGTTGATGCGCGCTTCGAACTCTTCGTCGCCAGGCTGCATGATCGCCTCATTGAGTCTCCGGAGCAGGGACAGAGTTTTCTTCCTGTCTTCGAGAGCGACTCCCGCGGGAAGATCGAGGTTCAGCACCGGCCTCCGGCCCGGACGGAACATGCTGGGTTGATAGATCGCCGGCAGGAAACCGTTGCCGTACATGGGCTGCCCGGCTTCAAGCGCGCCTTTGGGGTCCGGCAGAACCACATATGCGGGCAGAGATTCGGCTTCCGTGCCCAACCCATAAATCACCCACGAGCCCATGCTCGGGAAACCCGGAATCACCCTGCCCGTCATCAACTGGTACTGAGCGGCGGAGTGCACCACCATATCGCCATGGCAGGAACGGATCACCGCGAGATCGTCCACGCATTCAGCGATATGCGGCAGGAGGTCTGAAACATCGATCCCACTGGCGCCATGTTTCTGGAACGTCCGCTTCGTTCCCATCAATACGGCGTTTTTGCTGATGAACTGATACTTCGCTTCTCCGAAAGCGGCGGGCCGCTTCTGGCCGTCCAGTTTGTTGAGCAGGGGTTTGGGATCGAATGTTTCCAGGTGGCTGGGGCCGCCCGCCATAAAGAGAAAGATGACCGATTTCGCTTTTGCGGTATCGGGCGTATGCGGCGGTTTCGGCGCGAGAGGATTTCTTACCGCGGCACGTGCGTCCTCGCGCGCCAGCATGCTCGCGAAAGCGAGAGTCCCGAATCCGCAAAAAGCATCACAGAGAAATTCGCGGCGGTTGCGAGTGAAGCGAAAGTGTTCGGGCATGGCTAATTCACGTAGAGGAACTCGTTCAGGTTCAGGACGGCCAGTGTAAACTCCCGCAGTGGCGCTCCTCGCAGAAAGGAAACGGCGAGCTGCGATTCCTGTTTCGATGGCGAACGGCCAACAGCAAGGCGATAGGCAAGCTCCACCTGCCGTACGCGGGACGGCCCGGCTTCCTTGCGTAGCCTCGCAGCAAATGCTTCAGCCATTTCGTTTGCCGTCTGGCCGTTGAGCAGTTCGAGGGCTTGCGGAGGATGGGTGCTCGATTCGCGGCGGGGGCAACTGATCTGCAAGTCAGGCGCATCGAATACTTCCATGAACGGAAGCCGCAGGTTGCGTTTCGCGATGAGGTATATGCTGCGGCGGTGATGCTCTTCGATGTCCGGCGCCACCGCCCATTGCGAGGGTTTATAGAGCAGATCGATCAATTCCTGATCAACCGGCGGCATAACACCGGGGCCGCCTTGCTTTAGGTTCAGGCGGCCCGCCACAGCGAGCATCGCATCGCGAATCTCTTCCGCCTCCAGACGCCGCCGGCTGTATTTCCATAGCAGCTTGTTGTCCGGATCTTTCCCGCGGGCGGCTTTTCCGATCGGCGAGTGTGAACTTTGCCGGTAAGCACTGCTGAGCAGAATTGTGCGATGCAGCGGCTTCACGCGCCAGCCGCTTTCCACAAACCGATTGGCGAGCCAGTCAAGCAATTCACGATGGCTGGGCATTCCTCCCATGCGTCCAAAATCGTTGGGCATGGCGGCAATGCCGCGTCCGAAGTGACCTAGCCAGATCCGGTTCACCATTACACGGGCCGTGAGCGGGTTTTCGGGTGAGGTAATCCATTCGGCCAGCCTGGTTCGCGGGTTCTCAGGAACAGCCGTGTATTCCGGCGCACCCTCTTCGAGCAATACTCCAAGAGGCCGCATGCCCACCCGCGCACCGGGGCGCAGGTGATCGCCGCGAGAGAGAAGATGGACCGGAGTAACTCGGGCGGGATCGTTGCTCACGCTGAAGATGGCGGGAAGCGGCTCGGGAGCGCGTGCCTCCATGTCTTTTATCCGCCGCTCGATCTCTTCTTTGGCTGCGCCTTCCAGGCCCTTCATCGATTGGCGGAGCTTCTTCAACTGCTCTTCGAACGCGCCGGACTTCTTTTTCCATTCGGCCTGTTCGGCTTCCGATGCCAGGCTCACCTCTCTTTCGTGCGTGGCGGCAAAGTAGGCCTGGATGCGGTAATAGTCGGCCTGGCGGATGGGGTCGAACTTGTGGTCGTGACAGCGGGCGCATCCGAGAGTGACGCCGAGCAGCACTGACCCGACGGCGTTCGTCATCTCCGTCAGTACTTCATTCCGGCTGCTGGCCACTTCCTGGTTCCCGGCGTTTTTACGCAAGGGACCCAACCGCTGAAAACCGGCCGCGATCTCGAATTCCTGGCTGCCGGGGCGAAGTTCGTCCCCCGCCAGTTGCTCTTTGACGAAACGGTTGTAGGGCTTGTCTTCGTTGAAAGAGCGAATGACGTAATCCCTGTATCGCCATGCACCGTTCCGGTGTGTGTCGTACTCGAAGCCGTCCGTTTCGGCATAACGAACCACATCCAGCCACCGTTGCCCCCAACGCTCACCGTAATGGGGGCTGGCGAGGAGCCGGTCCACCACTCTTTCCCAGGCGCCGGGACGTTTATCCGAGACGAAGCTGTCCACTTCGGCGGGAGTAGGAGGGATTCCGATCAGGTCGAAATAGACTCGCCGGATCAGTATTCGGCGCGTGGCCGGTGGTGCAGGCTCCAAGCCTTCTTTGCGGAGTTTCTCCAACAGGAAAGCATCAATCGGCGTCTTCACCCAGGCTTTCCCGGCGGCGTCGGAAAAAACGGGCACCTCGGGGTTTCTACGCTTCTGGAACGCCCAGTGGCGGCGCTCGGCGGCCGTGTAAGAGCCAAGCGGCGCATATTCATCGGACGCAGAAAGCGGGTAAACGGCCGCTGCGCACAACAGAAGCAAGGCTCTCGACGTGAGCATCCCAGTTGGGATGTATTATATAGCATCGCCTGCCCGCGCGCGCGGCTCAGATTCGGACCAGTTCGTCCTGCGATTCGCCCGTTACGATGGCCTCGCCGTCGCCCACGAACACGTTTACTTCGGACCGGACGCCGAACTCGGGAAGATAGATGCCAGGTTCAATGGAAAAACACGTCCACGGAATGATGCGCCGCTCGTCGTGGGTTTCGAGGTTATCCATGTTGGCGCCGGTTCCGTGGACATCCATCCCAATGGAATGCCCCGTGCGATGAAAGAAGTATTCGGCGTAACCCTTTTCCCGGATAAATCCGCGGGCGGCATCGTCCACTTCGAATCCGCGCAGCGGCTGCCTGGTTTGGACGGCACGCTGCACGGTTTCGACAGCCCGCAAGCGTGCCTGGCGGACGATATCGAAGATCTCGCGCATCTTTTCAGGCGGTTCGGACCCGCAGTACCCCGTCCAGGTGATGTCGTAGTAAACGCTGCCCGGCGTGTCCAGCCTGGCCCACATGTCCAGAAGCACAAAGTCCCCAGAGCGGATTTCCTCGGGCGCGTCCGCCGTGGGTTCGTAATGCGGGTTGGAACAGTTCGCATTGACGGCGACGATGGGACCGTGATCCGTCACAAGACCGTTGGCGGCGAATTCCCGCAGGATGAATTGCCTGATATCCCATTCGGTGACACGGCTGTTGGAGCGGATTTGTTCACCGATTCGCTGAAACGCTGCGGCGCGAATCCGGTCGACACGTTGCCCGGCCTCGAGATGCGATTCCAGTTGATTGCTGTTCCAGCGCGCTTCGAAGCGCTGAACCAGGTCGGCGGACGTAACCACCTCCACCCCGGCTGCGCGCACCAGTTCAAGCGTGCCGCCATCCACCAGCGATACGTAAGGTACGGCGCAACCGGGAGAGTACTGCATGGCAACGCGGCGGCAGCCTTCCAGTAGATACGTCAATCCCGCGGCCTGTTGTTGCCAGCTCGCATAGGGCCGTTTCCCGCCCGGAAGACTGTCGAGCATCGAGCTTTCGATCCGGTGCACCAGGCCGCGCGGCTTGCCATTCGCGGGGATCAGGTAATACCAGCGGCGCGTGACGTGGCGAACCGGCGTGAATTCCAGGATCCGATAAGCCAGTTCGTCCCGCTGGTGATGATCGAAGAACAGCCAGCCGTCAATCTGTTCCTGCCGCAACGCCTCTTGGATTTCAGTGAGTCTCATGTTGAAAAGGGACAGGCTCTGAAAAAAACGGGGCGACTCTCTCCGGAGGGGGTGCAGGCGTGAGCAGGCTGACCAATATCAGGCTGGCCACCGACGCACCCAGAGCCGGATAGATCGCATCCAGTGTGCTGATCTCGAAAAGGTTCCAGGCCACCGTGATGATCGTGCCCAGAAGGATGGACGAGATGGCTCCGGCAGTCGTCGTGCGCCGCCAGAAAAAGACTGCCAAAACCGCGGGGGTGACGGCGGCGCCGTAGACTGTGTAAGCATAGAGCGCGGCGCGGAGAATCGATTCGAAATGGCTGGCCTGCAGCAGTGCGAACATCCCGAGCGCAACCACAATAATGCGGGACACGATCAGGCTGCGGCGGTCAGAAGCGTTCCGGTCGATAAAGCGCTCATAGACGTCGTGAATCAGGTTCGTCGCCGGCGAAAACAAGTAGTTGTTGGCCGTGGAAATGATCTTTGCGAAGATGCCGCCCAGCAGAATGGCTCCGATGATGGTAGGCAACCCGAGGCGCGCGGTAATGGGGATGATCTCGCGTGGCGCCTCGGTTTTGAACTTTGCGCTTCCGATCACCGCCAGGGCGATGAGCAGCGCTTCCAGCAGCAAGGTGCCCACGATCCAGCCGCCGACAGCAAGTTTGGCGTCGCGTTCAGAACGTGCCGAAAAAAATTTCTGATACATGCCCTGGTTGCCCACCAGAAGCAGCATGGTCGGAATGGTGAAACCGAGCGCCTGTGAGAGCGACAAGTTCCCGAGTACTTGAAAATGTGTTTCCGGCAGACTGGCACGAACGCCGCTCCAGCCGCCGGCCGATGACAGAACCAGCGGGACTGCGATCACCACGATGACGGTGACCAACGCGCCGATCACCAGGTACATGTAGGCAACCGAGGCCGTTCCGGCAGCGGCGGTGAACACGATGACGAACAACGCAACGATGTACATGCCCGTGGTCCGGTCCATGTCCGGAAAGATCATGTGCATGATGTCGCCGCCGCCTTTGAACTGATAGCTGGTGATGACCGTGTACGAGATGACGATGGCGATAGTTCCCAGCACTCGCGCGGTGGCGTTATAACGCTTCTCCAGCAGGTCGGGCACCGTGAATTGAGCGAAGCGCCGGGCGCGCCCTGCGATGAAGGCGATTACCACCAGCCCCAGCCAGCCGCCAGCGGGCTGCCAGAGCGCGGCGAATCCGTTCCGGTAAGCATTTTCCCCGCCGGCAAACAGGCTTCCCGCTCCAATCCAGGAGGAGAGCAAGGTAAACACGAGAACCGTCCACGGGAGCTTGCGTCCCGCGACGAGAAAGTCTGTGCGATTCTTCAGCGCGAGCGTTTTCCAGAGCGTCACCCCGGCAAGAGCAACAACCACTGCGATAATTACTACGGCATAGATCATGATGCGCGCCGCCACTCGATAGAGGTTGAAAAACAGGCGACTCCGGCAACGCCTTTGCGCTCCACAACGGAAAAAGAGACGACGTCATCGAGCCAGTCCTGGCTCATGCCGTCCCAATACTGCGTAGCGGCGGTAAGGGTATAGGTCTGGCGTGACAGCAGGCAGTCAAACGCGAAATCCACTTCTGCGATTTCGCCTTCGCCGAAGTTCCCCAGGCGCACGCCTTCACACCGGGTATTGGTTCCGAATACATCGGTTCCCAGGCGGTTGCGCAGCAGAATGCCAATGACCGGTTCGGAGACGGCGCGATGGAATTGTGCGCGGACCCGCACCCGCATCGGAGCTCCGGTCTCCAGTACATGGGTGGGATTGCCCGCGCCATCCATAACGGAGACGTCGAGGATCCGGCTGGCGCTGTCACCGTGCCGGAAAGAAGCGGCGCCCAACTCGCGGCGGCTCCCGTGGCCGTCAATCAGGTTACGTTCATGAACCATACCGATGTACCGGTTTACAACATCACTGGGAGTCCCTTCGGCAATGGAGTTTCCGTGCGCCATTAGCATTGCACGGTCGGAGAGCCGTTTTACCAGCGACAGGTCGTGCGAAACAAAGATGACGGTGACGCCGGCGGCTTTCAACTCCTCGAACTTTCTGACACACCGGTTGGAGAAAATGGCGTCGCCCACAGCGAGGGCTTCGTCGACCACCAGCACGTCCGGGCGCACGTGGATCGCCGTCGAGAAAGCCAGCCGCACATACATGCCGCTCGAATATTCCTTGACCGGCCGATCGATAAATTCCCCAATCCCGGCAAACGCTTCAATGGAGCAGAACGATGCATCGATTTCAGCGCGCGCAAGGCCCATGATTTCACCGTTCAGGTAGACATTTTCCCGGCCCGTGAACTCCGGGTTAAAGCCGGCTCCCAATTCGAGCAGCGCGGCAATGCGCCCCCTAACCGCAACACGCCCCGACGTTGGAGTCAACACACCACACAGAATCTGCAAAAGGGTGCTCTTGCCGGAGCCGTTTGGGCCGATAATGCTGAACGTCTCGCCCCGTTGAACATGGAGACTGATATCCTTCAGCGCCCAGAAATCCGTGTGGCGCCGACTGGACCGGAATGGCAGGGCTTCAAACAGCCTGTCCGAAGGACGGTGGTAAAGACGGAATAGCTTGGAAAGGTTCTGGGCTACAACCACGATGAATCGACACTATAGCGCATTCAAAGCATGACCGGGCGTGATACGGTGGAAAGCGTGGACTTCAGGTTAGCGACGCCGGACGACTATTCTGTTTTGGAGCCGATGGTCGTAGACGGCTTCGAACCCATTACATGGGTGAAGATGATCGACGAGAAGTATGGGCCTTTGAACGGTGTGGACTGGCGCGAGCGTTGGAAGAAGCGCTTTAGGGGTATATTCGACAGCCAGACCGTCTTGGTCGGCGAAATCGATGGAAACATTGTGGCCTGCGCGACCGGCACCCTGGATGCGGAAACAAAGCTCGGCTATATCGACATCCTTGCGGTGGCCCCCGGCGAGCAGGGTAAAGGCTACGGCCGCACAATGCTGCGCGGGATGTTGGATCACTTCAGAGCACATGGGGCAGAGCACGCTCACCTGGAATGCCTGGTTTGGAATGAAGCGGGTAACTGTCTTTATCGCTCGGAAGGTTTCGAAGAAGTCGCCCGCTCGATCCGTTGGTTCGTCAAGCTGTAAAACCTACGGTGTTGGCGCCATCCCCGGCCGCGGGTTCACCCGGCCGGCGGCGTGGGCTCCTCTACGTTATTGTGGGTCCATTCGATCCGGTTCTTCGGTATAGTCCCACCAATCATTACTACCGGTGGTCTTTCGTCTTCTTTGAGGATTAGCAGGCAATCACGCTTCGAGACTTCTAACGCACTGTGAAACAACATTTTCCAGACCTGCGATTGGAGTTCACCCACTCGATCTGTAAAAATTCATGGGTAACCTGTTCTCAAGGGGGTAAGGTGCCGAGGTGGACAAAAGCAGCCCGGGTGGTGGTTCGATTGGTGCTGCGCACACTATACCGGGTTGAGGTGACCGGCTCTGTGCCTCAAGCCAGCCGGCTGCTGTTTGTCTCGAATCATCAGTCCTTTATCGACCCGCTGCTGCTCGGCGCTTTTCTGCCCGTCATTCCCGTGTGGCTGGTTCATACTACCATCGCCGCCAAGTGGCACTTCCGGCTGATTCTCCGGCTGTTTCCCCATCTTGTTGTGGACACCATGAGCCCGTGGTCCATCAAAGCGGTCATCGGTTTGCTTGAAGCGGGCCAGCCGGTCGCTATCTTTCCGGAAGGACGCATCACCGTGACCGGCTCCATGATGAAAATCTACGAAGGTCCCGCGTTTGCGGCGGCGCGTGCCGGCGCAACGGTGGTGCCGGTACACATCGCCGGGGCTGTCTACTCTCATTTCAGCCGTATGCGGGGCGATTTTCCGAAGCGGTTTTTTCCACGAATCAACCTGACGATTCTGCCGGCGACAACCATCGCCATGCCGCAAGCTCGAACGTCCAAACTGCGGCGCAAGGCGGCTGGTGAAAAGCTCCGCCGCATCCTGCAGGAGGCTGCGTTTGAAGCGCGCCATCCGGCGACGCTGTTTTCCGCGCTGCTCGATGCGGTTTCGCTTCACGGACGTGGGCGGAAAATGCTGCAAGACATCACGCTTCAGGAAAGATCCTATTCCGGTATTTTGAAAGGCGCCCTGGCGTTGGGGCGAATTGTTTCCCGCCTGGCGGGTGAGCGGGAAGCCGTGGGTGTTCTCATGCCCAACGCCGGTGCGACAGTGATGCTGCTGCTGGGGATGTTCGGGATGCGGCGTGTGCCGGCGCTGCTCAACTACACAGCCGGCGCCGGCGGCATCCAGCAGGCTTGCGAAATGGCTCATGTTCGGGTGATCGTCACGTCGCGAACATTCCTTGAAAAAGCCCGGCTGCAGGAGATAGCTCAGAAATTGCAGCGGGTGCAGGTCGTCTATCTCGAGGATTTGCGCAAGGCCTTTGGTATGTTGGACAAGCTCTGGCTGATGGCTTGGGCCCTATGGTTTCCGCAGGCCGCGACGCAGAAGATGAGGCCGGAAGAGCCGGCCGTTATTCTCTTCACCTCCGGCTCGGAAGCCCGGCCGAAGGGTGTTGTTCTGAGTCATGCCTCGATTCTCGCGAACATCGAACAGATCAAATCGATCATCGAATTCGCTCCCCCGGATAAATTCATGGCCGCGCTCCCGCTGTTCCATGCGTTCGGGTTGACGGCTGGCATGTTACTGCCGCTGCTGAACGGCTCGCCTGTTTTCATCTATCCTTCGCCGCTTCATTACAGGAGAATCCCGGAGACGGTGTACGAGTACGACTGTACGGTCCTCTTCGGAACAAATACCTTTCTTGCGAACTACGCGAAGGTGGCCCACCCGTACGATTTCGCCCGGATGCGGTACGTGGTGGGGGGAGCCGAGAAGCTGACCGCCGAAGTGCGGCAGATCTACATGGAAAAGTTCGGTGTTCGTGTTCTTGAAGGGTATGGCGCAACGGAATGTTCACCGGTGCTTGCGGTGAATACGCCGCTGGCATACCGGACGGGCAGCGTCGGCGAACTGCTGCCGGGCATCGAGGCCCGCCTCGAGAGTGTAGAGGGTATCGAGGAGGGCGGCATTCTCCATGTCCGCGGGCCCAATGTCATGCTCGGATACCTGAAAGAAGGGCATCCGGACGGGATAGAGCCTCCATCTTCGATTTTTGGACCCGGATGGTACAACACGGGGGACATTGTTTCGATTGATCCGGATGGACTGGTGCACATCATCGGGCGGGTGAAGAGATTTGCAAAAGTGGCCGGAGAGATGGTGTCACTCGAAATGGTGGAACGGATCGCCGGCGCCGCATCACCCGGGGTACAACATGCCGCCGTGGCCGTACCCGGAACCACACGTGGTGAAACGGTCGTTCTTTTAACGGAGGACGCGAACCTGAAACGCGAACAGTTGCAGGAAACTGCACGCCAGCTTGGCGCTTCCGATCTGGCGCTGCCGCGCCATATCCTGTATGCGGAGCGGTTACCGCTGCTGGCGAGTGGGAAACGGGACTATCCGGCCATCAGCCGGATGGCGAAAGATCGAACCGCCATGGCGGGCCGAGGCCTTTAGCTTGCCTCCTGAGCTTAACCTCAAGCGCGAACAGCGCGCCTGGTACGTCTACGACTGGGCGAACTCGGCGTTTTCCACCACCGTGGTGACGCTGTTCCTGGGACCGTACCTGACGGTCCTTGCGAGGGCGGCGGCCGATTCAAACCTGTGCGTTCATCCGCTTGGCATCTCTATCGACGCGCGTGCTTACTGGAGTTATCTTGTTGCGCTCTCGGTGGCCCTCCAGGTGGTTGTGCTTCCGATAGCCGGCGCCATTGCGGATGCCAGCCGGCGCAAGAAACTGCTGCTCGGCCTGTTTGCCTATGCCGGCGCCTTTTGCACCATGGCCATGTATTTTGTCGCGGGCGACCGGTACGGGTTGGGCGGTGCACTATTCGTTGTAGCGAACGTGTCGTTTGGCGCCTCCATCGTCATCTACAACTCGTATCTGCCGGAGATCGCAACTCCCGAAGAGCGCGACAGGGTCTCCTCGAAAGGCTGGGGCATGGGCTACCTCGGAGGGGGCCTGCTGCTCACGCTCAATCTGCTGCTGTATGAGAACGCCGCCGCTTGGGGCCTCCCGGAGTCCATGGCGGTACGCATCAGCCTCTGCTCTGCCGGAGTGTGGTGGGCGGTATTCTCGATCGTTCCACTCAGAATCCTCCGGAATCACCACCCGGTCGGGAGCCCGGCTGGCAGCCGAAACCCGTTATCCAACGGCTTCCGGCAACTTTTGAAAACCCTCCGTGAGTTGCGGAGCTACCCCCAGACGCTACTGTTTCTGCTGGCATACTTGCTCTATAACGACGCGATCCAAGCGGTAATCAACCTGTCGACACAGTTTGGAAACGACGAACTCGGAATCTCAATCTCTAATCTCACAATGGTGATTCTGATGGTTCAGTTTGTGGCCTTCTTCGGCGCAATCGGATTCGGGTGGTTCGCCCAGGAAGTGGGTGCGAAGCCGGCGGTCATGGCCGCGCTGGTGATCTGGACGGCGGTTCTGGTTGCGATGTATCTTTGGATCCGCACCACTGCCCAGTTTTTCGTGATGGCGGGAGTAGTAGGCCTCGTCCTGGGGGGTAGCCAGGCTCTGAGCCGCTCGCTGTTTTCTCTCATGATCCCAAAAGGTAAGGAGGCGGAATATTTCAGCCTCTACGAGATCAGCGACAAAGGAACCAGTTGGATGGCTCCTCTCATTTTTGGGCTTGCGCTACAATTCACCGCCAGCTACCGTTTGGCGATCCTGTCCCTGATCGTGTTCTTTGTGTTGGGGTTTCTGCTGCTATGGAAGGTAGACGTTACGCGGGCGGCCAGAGAAGCTGAAGCGGGAGGCCGGTAAGTTAAAGAAACTGCGCTGGCGGATTCCGGTATAAAGCAGAATATCAATTGCGTGGAACCCGCCAGCGTGTAATAAAGCGAGCGATGAGTCCGGACAACTTCCCAAACTTGATTTTAGAGGTCTCAGTCTGAAAAGAAAAGAACTCCGGTGCGGGTATCCAACTGTTTTCACGTGGGTACTGAACCCACCCCAACAAAGGAAATCGACTGAGAACTTTCTGTGATCCCACACTACTGTCCTAAAGTGAGATGTCCAACGTTCCGGTTGAATTCTCACTATATTCATGAAAAGCTTGGTATCGGTGGAAGACACATATGCTGTGCTGTTCGAGCGTAATCCCCACCCGATGATAGTGTATGCCCCCACTGGGGGGGACATACTCGCGGTAAACGAAGCTGCGGTATCTACGTACGGGTATTCGCATGAACAGTTCCTCCGGATGAATATCCGCGACATCAGCGCGCCGGAAGAACTGCCCCGGCTCGAAGCTCATATTTCGCGGCAGCGGCCCAGCTATGAGTACAGCGGTGTGTGGCGCCACGTGCGCAGCAATGGCAGCATCATCGCCGTGGAAGTGAACTCCTCCGAACTACCCTATAGCGGGCGCCCGGCGCGCCTCATTTCCGTCAACGATGTGTCCCGCGGCGTTCTGGCGGAGGAGGCTCTTCGGCAGAGCGATGCGAACTTTCGCACCCTGATCCGATCGGCTCCGCTCGCCATCGTCACCCTGGACCGCAACGGACTGGTTCAAATGTGGAACCCGGCTGCCGAACATCTTTTCGGCTGGCGGGAAGCCGAAGTTTTGCACCGTCCGCTTCTCATAGTGCCGGAGAACGATATCGACGAACACCACTTGCTGCTGGCCCGTGCGGCTGGCGGCGACCCGGTGGTGGGCATAGAACGGACCCGGCGCCGCAAGGACGGGACGGGTGTTCTAGTCAGCATCTCGGTCGCCGCGCTCCGCGACGAAAGAGGCAGTACTACCGGATTGATAGCGACCTACATGGAGGTTGGCACCTGGCGGACGCTGGAGGAACAGTTCCGGCATGCTCAGAAAATGGAATCGGTGGGAAGACTTGCCGGGGGAGTGGCGCATGACTTTAATAACCTGCTGACCGTCATCCTCGGTTATGGCCACATGCTCCGCGCCATGGACACGTTGGACGCCTCCGTCTCATCCAGCGTCGCAGAGATCGTGGATGCCGCGGAACGGGCTGCCGATCTTACAAGACAGTTGCTCGTTTTCAGCCGTAAGCAGGTATTACAGCCGGAAGTCCTGACACTCGACAGCATTGTCCGGCGGATGGGGCGGCTGTTAAGGCGTCTGATCGGCGAGGATATCGAACTTGTAACGGTCATCCCCCAGAGCACTCATCCCGTACGGGTGGATCCCGCGCAAATCGAGCAGGTGATTGCCAACCTGGTGGTGAACTCGCGCGATGCCATGCCGGGGGGCGGCCGCCTGACGATCGAAATATCGGATGTCGAACTCGATGAAACCTGTGTGAGCAGAAGGATGGATTTTCAGCCGGGCAAGTATGTGATGCTGGCTGTCACCGACACCGGAACCGGTATGGACCAAGCCGTACAAGAGCGGATTTTTGAACCGTTCTTCACCACAAAAGAGCTTGGGAAAGGAACGGGACTGGGCCTCGCGATGGTGTACGGCATCATCAAACAGAGCGGCGGGGATGTCTGGGTCTACAGCGAGCCGGGAACTGGAACCACATTTAAGGTCTATCTGCCTGCCGTGGAAGCGCCCGGTCTGTCCGAGGCTGGGGCGCCGGAGTTGATCCCGATTTCAGGGGGCTCCGAGACCATCCTGTTGGTTGAGGACGAAGAGAAGGTACGGATGTTGGCGGCGGGGATTCTGAAAACGGCTGGCTACCATGTTTTCCAGGCACGCACGGGGGATGAGGCATTGCTCATCCTGCGCCAGCGTCCGGATGAGATCCATTTGCTGCTAACGGACGCGGTGCTTCCCATGGTGAGCGGTGAGCAATTGGCGAAACGCGCCGTAGAAATCCGGCCCGGCATCCGTATTCTCTTCATGTCGGGATACACCGATACCGCGGTCGTCGCTAATGGAGTAATCACGGAAGGGAACGTCTTTCTACAGAAACCGTTCACTCCGGAGATCCTGTTACGGAAAACGCGGGAAGCGCTCAAAAGGTGAACATACGGGCAAAATCAAGCGGCTCCTTTTAGTGCCTGTATCAAATCGTTAACGGCTTTCTTGCCGTCCGCGAACAGCATCAGCGTATTCCCGGCGGCGAACAGCGGGTTGGGAATGCCTGCGAATCCGGGGCTCAGGCTTCGCTTGATCACGACAACCGTGTGCGCTTTATCCGCATCGAGAATGGGCATGCCCGCGATAGGCGATTTCGGGTCGGTTCGCGCCAGCGGGTTCACCACGTCGTTAGCGCCAATCACAATAGCGACATCCGTCTGCGGAAACAACGGGTTGATGGTATCCATGTCCTTTAGCGCTTCATACGGAACATCCGCCTCAGCGAGAAGAACGTTCATGTGGCCCGGCATGCGTCCGGCGACCGGGTGAATGGCATACTCGACGGCTGTGCCGCGCGATTCGAGCATGGTTGCGAGTGCCCGCACCGCGTGTTGCGCTTGCGATACCGCCATTCCATAGCCAGGGACGAACACCACACGCCGCGCCGTTTCGAGCAGCATGGCAACCTCTTCGGCCGAGGTCGCCTTCACTTTGCCGGCGTAGACCGCGTCGGCGCTGGATTTTGTAACCGGAGCAGCGCCTACCCCGCCGAACAGCACGTTGGTCAGAGACCGGTTCATCGCCTTGCACATGATTTGCGTAAGGATGATGCCTGATGCGCCGACGAGCGCACCGGCAATCACCAGCATGTTGTTGTTCAACACAAAGCCGGTGGCCGCCGCGGCCAGGCCCGAATAGGAGTTCAGGAGCGAGATGACTACCGGCATATCCGCGCCACCTATTGGGATGGTGGTGGTAACACCCAGAACAGATGACACTGCGACGACTACCCAATAGGGCGTTGCAGTCTGGGGTTCCATCGCAAGCCAAACGCCGGAGCCGATCGCCGCCAGAACCAGAACCGCATTCAAAACGTGCTGGCCGGGGAACAGAATCGGATTTCCGGAGACCAGTTCCTGAAGCTTTGCAAATGCTATCAGGCTGCCAAAAAAAGTAACCGCCCCGATCAGTCCCGAAGCCGCTATTGAAATCGTAAGCTGCCGCGTCGGTTCCGCGCCGGTGATGTGCGTTTCAATGAGCGCCGCGCCCGCTACCAGCACCGATGCAGCCCCTCCGAATCCATTGAGCAGCGCTACCATCTGGGGCATAGCCGTCATTTGGATCTTTACGGCAAGCAACGCCCCAAGAGCCGATCCTACGGCAAGGCCCAATAAGATCAGTTCGAACGAGATGATTTGCCGGTCCAGCAGCGTGACGGCCACGGCAATGAGCATCCCGGCGGCCCCCAGCAGGTTGCCGCGGACAGCTGTGCGAGGGTGCGACAGCCCCTTCAGACAGAGGATGAACAACACGGCTGCAAGCAGGTAAGTGAGATTGACTATGGACAGCGGCATGCTATTTCTTCCGGAACATCGCGAGCATCCGGTGCGTGACGAGGAAGCCCCCTACGACGTTGATGGTGGCGAATACCACCGCGCAAACACCCAGAACCTCAGTGAGAGTTGTGTGCTTCGTGCCCGCCGAGAGGATTGCCCCGACCAGCGTAATACCCGAGATCGCGTTCGATCCGGACATGAGCGGCGTGTGCAGTGTTGGCGGAACCTTCGTGATTACCTCGAATCCGACGAAAATCGCCAGAACGAAAATTGTGAGTGTAGCTACTAGAAATTCCATCAGGATTTGGCCTCTATCAGTTCTCTGACTCGTGGATTGACAACCTGGCCGCCACGAGCGACCAGTGTTTCGCGCAGGATCTCGTCATCGCCGTCAAGGTTGATGGTTCCTCCTTTGGCGATGTGAAGAAGGAACGTGGAGATATTTTTCGCATACAGTTGGCTGGCATGATACGGGACGGTGGAAGCAAGGTTTAACGGTCCGAGAATACTTACGCCGTGCTCCGTCACCGTTTGCCCGGGAACTGTCAGTTCGCAGTTGCCGCCGCGTTCGGCGGCGAGGTCTACGATCACCGATCCGGAAGGCATACCGGCAACCATTTCTTTCGTGATGAGAACGGGCGCCGTTTTGCCGGGCACGGCGGCGGTGGTGATGACGACATCAGTGTCGGCCACGACGCGCCCCATCAATTCGCGCTGTTTTGTGTAGAAGGCCTCGTCCTGCGCCTTGGCATAGCCGCCTTTGCCCTCCGTGTCCGAAGTTTCAAGGGGAAGCTCAACGAACTTGGCGCCCACACTTTCCACCTGGTCGCGCACGGCGGGACGTACATCGTAGGCCTGCACGACGGCGCCGAGGCGGCGAGCCGTGGCGATGGCCTGTAGACCCGCCACTCCTGCGCCTATGACGAAAACTTTCGCGGGCGTTACTGTCCCGGCAGCCGTCATCAGCATTGGAAACAGCTTCGGCAGCCGGTCGGCTGCAAGCAGGACCGCTTTGTATCCGGCGACGGTTGCCATGGAGGAGAGCGCATCCATGCTCTGCGCGCGCGTGATGCGCGGCATCAGCTCCATGCTGAATGCGGTAGCGCCCGTGTGTGCGATCGCGTTCACCGTATCGGGTGAGCCAAGCGGATCCAGGAACCCGATAACAACCTGCCCGGGCCGCAGGAGGTCCATACGCAGCGAGCGCACCCGCAACAGAACCTCGGCCGTCTTGTAGAGCTCGGTGGAGTCCGTGGCGATGGTTGCTCCGCGATTGGAGAAGGCAGTGTCCGGATAGCCAGCTTCGACACCTGCCCCCGCCTCCACAAAAACTTGAAAAGATGCCTTCGTGAGCAACGGAATCACGGAAGGCACCAGCGCGATACGCCGCTCGTCTTCAATCTCCCTTGGAACGCCAACGATCATCTTAAGACTATAACAGGATGCTGAAAAACTCGATTCCCGGGCTGGCTTTCTGAACAGAAGGGTGGTTGAATGTTTTCATGCGCGGAGACGACCACCAGCAAGCCGGAATGTTCAGCT
>CAADGY010000247.1 GCA_900696665.1 uncultured Acidobacteriota bacterium | reverse complement strand
GCCGTTCATCCGTCCCTTAAGCCCCCCTTAAGCCCATGTACTCACACCTTTGGCCATCTCGCTCGCAGAATCGGCACTCAACCCTGAGTTCTCACACGCGCCTACCGTCCCGATGCGAAGTTCCTGCGTCTTTCTCCTGTGGCGTGTAGTAATACGAGTGGTAATAGGTATATTTACTGTAGAGCTCGCCCCGGCGCGCACCGTTTACGATAATGCCGAGCACGTTGTTCTCGCAAAGAGACTGCATAGCGCGTGTTACCGAGTCGATAGTTGTCGTCCCCATTCGCACCACGAGAAGAGTCCCATCGCATAACGTCGATAGCAGGTTCGCATCCGCTGCGAAAAGCAGCGGCGGACTGTCGAAAATAACCCAGTTGAAAAGCGACGGGAGCCAATCAACCAGCTGCTTCACTTCTTTCAGATTCAACAACTCGAGTGGATTGAGAACAGCTTCTCCCGCGGGAAGGATGTAGAGATTAGTGCCTGAAACCCTTTTGATGCAGTCTTCCAGCTCACATTTGCCTTGCAGATAGTCGGTGACGCCGGGAGTGCGGTCGACCTGAAACAGGGTATGCATGACCGGGCGGCGAAAATCAAAATCAGCCAGCAGGGTCCGGTTCCCTTCAAGATGCGATTCCGCCAGCGCGAGGTTGGCAGCGGCGAAAGACTTGCCTTCCGCCGGGGAAGGGCTGGTCACTACAATCGAGTGGATTGGCTGTAGTGTCTGGATGTGGTTCAGCTTGGTTCGAAGCGTGCGAAACTCCTCGCTGGGCGGTTCGTGCGGTTGCGCGGCATCCAGCAGGTGAGCGTCCGGCGCGGGGTGGAAGGGTGTTTCCTTGATATTGTCCAGGAGGGAACCGGCCTGAACTGCCGGAGTTTCCCTAGACACCTGTCCCGGGGTTTCGAGGACGGGCGGCTGGACAGGGGCGGCAGGAGAGAGCTCCGCGCGGCGCAAAGCATCATGAACTCGGCTCATATTAGTATCTGGTCTTTCTCAAACCCCGGTAGCGTAATGATAGTAGATTGACGTGGACATAATGACGATTCCAATCAAAACCGCCGTCGACCACGCCAGCAGCGCCATCCGCTTGCGGCGGCGAATAATCACGTCGTTTTCGAGCAAAGGCACGCTTCCGAGGATCGGAAGGTTTGTATAGGCCCGCACGTCTTTCAGTCCTTTGAGCGATGTGTCTTTGACCTCCCACGTTCCGGCCAAAGCAATGCCGAGTACGCAGCCTAGCGCCGTCGCAATCCCGACCACCGCCAGCCGGTTCGGCGAAACAGGCGTCTGTGGCAGTGATGCGCTCTCAAGGATCTCCATCGTTTCGCCCTGGTTTCTGTTTTCCAGGTCCGTCGCGGTTTCCGACTGCTCTTTTTTGCGAGTCAAATCCTCGTAGCGGATCTTAGCAAGCGCCACTTCGCGAACCAACTGCGAGTATTCCTGTTCGCCGACGGGGGTAGCTTCCATGCGCTGCTGATACAAGGCCATCCGGCGGTCCACGTTCTGCACTTCCTGGCTGAGTTCCTGCAAGCGGAGATCGCGCGCTTTGATCTGCGCCTCCACCTGCTCGATGGCGGCATCCGTCGCGCGAATCTTCGACATGGTTGCGGGATCCACAACCGCCGGCCGGCCGGGATTGGCCTTGGCTTCGGCGGCGAGTTTCTGAAGCCGGCGCTCTTCTTCAGCCACCATCTCGTCCCGCCGCGACTTCAGACTTGCAAGTGTAGACTGCGTGGTTTTGATGTCGGGGTGGTTCTCAGTGAGTTGCTGCCGCATCGTGTTCAGCGCACTCTCAAGGGAGACGATGCGTTTTTCCAGTTCCGCAATTCGTTCATTTCTGGCGATGGCAAACGCCTCGCCGCCCACGGCAGCGGCAGGCACCGGAGGCCGCCGCAACGCTTCCGCTTCCTGTTTGAGCGACCGGAGTTGCGCTTCCAGTACCAGTTTCTCCTGGTTGATGCTGGAGATCGCAGAATTTAAACTGGACAGGCGCATCTGCGCCGATCCCATTTGTTGTGCATTAAACTGGGCCTGCTCCGGCAGGCGTCCCTGGTTGGCCACGCGGAAATTCGTAACCTTCTGCTCCAGTTCATCCAATTCCTTCCGAGCCTGCTCCCACTGCTCGCGTAGGAATGTAGTCGTCATGGTGGACTGGCTCGCCCGCATGCGCAAGTGCTCGTTTATAATCCTGCCGACAATATCCGTCACCACCTTCTGCGCCAGAAAGCGATTCTCATATGTGAAAGCAACCCGGAACGCGGCAGCCCCCTCGTAACGCCGGCTCTGTTGGCCTAACGGCTGATACGGACGGATCTCGAGGTCCTTCGCCATTCCCTCGACGATATCCTCCACCGGCATGCGCTTACGTTTTTGCGGGTAAAGGTCGTAGGTGGTCACCAGCGTGGCAAGCGTGCTTCGGCTGGTAACGGACTGAGCCATCTCCGTAAACCGGTCTGAAATCGCTGAGGTCACGTTTGGCGGGACGTACTTTTCCGGTACCGGCGGCGGAAGCACTCGAATGACAGCGTTCGACACGTACTTGTTGGGCAAAAGAAACGCCACAACAACACCGATTACCAGACCCGCGAACATCGGACCGATAATCCATGCTTTATACCGGCGGGCGATCTGGATATAGTCCTCAATATCCAGGCTCCGCCGTACGATATCCGTATGATTCGATTCAACCGCGTGTGGTTGCATGAACCCTCAGTGCCTGCTTTCGCCTGATTGCTGCACGAATTCTAGGGAACGATAATGTGGTCGCCGCCCTCGAGCAGGATATTCTGATCGAGATTCTTACCCTTAATCGCATCTTTATAGTTGAATTTCAATACCTTACCGTTCCTGAGAATGGTGATCTTTTTGAGGTCTGCCCATTCCGTCGGTCCGCCGGCGATACTGATCGCCTGGAGCACGGTGGTAGGTGTAACCAGCGGGAACATTCCGCCTTTCGCGATCTGGCCGGTGACGTAGTACTTCCGGCTGCGGACAGCCTGCACGGTGATCATTACCAGCGGATCTTTGTAGTAGGTGGAGAGGGCCTCGGTGACCTTCTGCGTCAGTTCGTGGGGTGTGGTACCCTTCGCTTCGATCTCGCCGATAAGAGGAAGCCCGATTTTACCGTCAGGCCGGACCGAGACGACACCTGAGATCTGCGGCTGATTCCAGACCCGCACCATCAGGACATCCTCCGGACCAAGTTGAAAAGACTTGGGATCGACGGGAGCATTCGGTCCACTTGCAAGTTGCTCGGCGGTAGATTTTGCGCCGGTGGCTTCCTCTTTTACCTCACTCGCATCTTCGCTCCGCTGTTTCTGCTCTCCGCCGCCGGACGACTGTTGTGCGGGCGCCTGAACAGCGGATATCGTGAATAGAAGCAGATAGGCAAAAGACTTCTTCATCGTGACGTCGCCTCGACGGAACCTGGCGCCGCGTGGGATCGCCCTTTCTCCAACATCCCGAAATACGGCACTAGCAGCCATTTTACACCAACCCGTCCCCCTGATACCGGGTTTGGGAGTGCGCTATCATCAAGGACCAACTCGTCTCTAGTACTGGAACAGGTGGTGACGCTGTGGAATCACAGTATTTTCTCGCCAAAACAGATCCCGAGACCTACTCCCTCGCCGACTTCAAGCGGGAGCGGCAGACGGTTTG
>CAADGY010000246.1 GCA_900696665.1 uncultured Acidobacteriota bacterium | reverse complement strand
GTCAGCCCGAAGAACAGCAGGCCGTTCCACTTGGTGCCCGTGATCTCCTGGGCAATCGCGCTCAGCGACTTGTACCGCCGGTCTTCGTACTCGAAGCGCCCGTCGTCGAGCACTTTCACCACGTGGGTCTTGCCCTTGTGGTGTTTCATGATCCAGCCGCCGGGCATTGGCAGCCGGGGATCGTGCTCGGGCTGGATCGTCGCCACGGCGGTCCGCTCGGGCGGAAGACCAGCGCGGCGTTTGCCTGCGTTGGTGACGACCCGCTGCCGCAACGGCGTGTCTCGGGCGATGGCGCGCGCGAGTTCCCGGATCTTGTCAGGCTGTAAGCCCTCTTCGGCCGCCTGCAATCGCCAGGCGATCTTACGGAACAGGAACTGCCGGTGCGAACTCACCGGATCCTTGCCGAAGAGCTTTCGGTGTTCCACCCGCAACGCTGGTACGTTCATTGCGGCGAGGGCTGCGATCCGCTCTCGGAGCGTTTTCTTCATGCCTGAACCTCACTGACATGAAGCCTCTCCGGGTGCGGGTTATCAAGTTCTCTGTTGACGGATTCTGGCGCGTTGTCGTCGGCCGTCTCGATGCGCCGGGCGCGCCGATAGCGCTGGTAGGCAATGGCGAGGAGCTGAGCAATCTCGGCGACGGCGTCGCGCGTCGATCGATCTCGGAAATCCATGTGTGCCGGTCCTTCCGGCCCACAACGGCTTCCGCTTCGCGGCCTTGCGCGCTGTCTGGCTCTGTCAATAGATACTCACGCGAGTTCGAAATTGTCCAACCGGGGCGCCTCTCTGGATCGGCCTGTCAACAAACCAAGACCTGTCAACGGAGAAAACGGAGAGTTTGGAGGGTTGAGAGAGGCCAACGAACCGAACCATGATGGTTGAGCGCGCAGCCCGGTTGGAGGCATTTCCAACCGGAGAACCGCACCGAAACGCAAATAATAGCGAATGTTTGGGTTAAGGGCCGACCGCGAACGGCGATGCCGTCAAGTGAAACGGGGCGGCAGGAAGTTATGGTTTTGGGGTATGGCTCCCCAGCCTGGACTCGAACCAGGATTCACGGCTCCAAAGGCCGCTGTCCTACCATTAGACGACCGGGGAAAAGTAAGCGAAAGCTCTATTCAGTTTAGCAATTTCGCGCGCACTCGCGCGGTAAATCGCGCGATGTCGATGATGAAGCGGTCGTGCGTTCCCTCGGCGATCTGTTCCTTTTCGTCGTAGGCCTCGACGCGGAAAGTAATCCTTCGGTCTTCTACGCGCACCACCTCGGATCGCAACGTCACGCTCATCCCCATCGGCGTCGCCGCCAAGTGCCGTACGTCCACGTGTGTTCCAACAGTGTCCTGGCCTTCGCCGAGCAGCGGCTTAACACTGTTTCTGGCCGTCATTTCGAGATGCCCGATCAGGTACGGGGTCCCGAACACGCGCGCATCCTCGCCACCTAGAAAATCGATGGCCACTTCCGAAGTAACCAGCATCTGCGTCTCGCCTTTGGTTCCGACAAGATGGTTAGTCATTCTAATGTCTCCGCATTATCCACATCACGAACATCAACACAACGTTGATAAGAATCAGCGTCGTCAGGGGGAAATAGAAGACAGAGTTCTTCCCACGGATCACGATGTCTCCCGGCAGCCTGCCGATCCGGAACGGAAGCCGCTCCCCATACATAAACAGCAGTCCCGTAACTGCGAGAATCACCCCTAGAATAACGAGAAGCCGCCCGACCCCTTCCATCTAGAAAGAGTATATCCGCCCGCGGTGCTGTCCGATGAGAATCTGAAAAAGCCGGTGTGCGATCAACTCGTGCAGCGTCAGTAATTCACTGTTCGCCTTTACGATGGCCTCCACATCTTTCGCGTCCTGCACGCCTCCGCCGGTTTTAAGAGCGGTGGTGGCTTCGGTCACGATGGGATCCGTGCTGACTTCTCCAGCCATTTCCCACAACGTGATGAACCGGTCCACCGCCGTGGGGAAACTCACCGCAAACACCCCGTGATTGCTGGTAGTGCGCGGCGGCTTGTAGTCCAGGTTGAAGGGGCCGTTATATTCGTGCGCCCGAAGCAGCACCAGCACATTCAACCAGTCCAGCGGATTCACCAGACCAACAGCAATGTCGACATCATGCTTCAACCGGTAGCCATCGTTGATGTCGAAATGGAAGAGCTTGCCGCAAATTAGCGCGCGTGCCAGAGCGGCACGTGGCGCAGCGCCCCACATCAACTCGTGCAGGTATTCGGGATTCAAGCCGACCATCTCCGGACGCTTCAGCAAGCCGGAAAAGATGAACGCCAGCATCGCATCGCTAGTGGGAAGCAGAATCTCCGCCTGCGGCTCGAAAGGCTTTGCCTCCAGGCAATGCTTCAGAACCGGACGCCCGCGCTTCTTCGCGATTTCCACATCGGCGTCGCAGGCGGCGTTCAGCGCATCGGCATACCAGCGAAGCGTCTGCGTCTCCTCGACGGCTCCCTGCACATAATAGCCGAGCGACCCCGGCCAGTAGACCGCAAACTGCGCGCCCAGCTCGTGGCCGATCTTCACGGTATTGATGACCCGAAACTTCGCATAATCCCGGACCTCGGGAGCTTCCGCGGCAGGGCTCGCAGCCCAGACGGCGTGATGGAATGTTTCCGTCGTGACCATGGAGCACTTCACGCCGTTCTCCTGGAGCGCCTTGTTGATCGACGCAACGATCTCCCACTGCTCATCGGTTCCGATCGCGCCGGTGGGGATGACGTCCGTGTCGTGAGTGGTCCAGTGGCCGATCCCGATTTCGCCCCACTTGCGAATAATCTGCTCGAAGCCGACTTCCCGCCGTGTCGGCGCGTGAAAGAGCGCCTGCCCCTGGTAAGCAGCCGCCCACTGCGGGCCAGAGATGAAATATTTGCGGCGGGTCTCCGGCGAATAGGAGCCTCCGCACGCCGCGTATAATCTTTCGATAAGTGCTTGTTGCTGCTGAATGGGAACAGGCGCCATGTTTGAGTTCCTTGAACTGCCCATCATAATGGATTTAGGCGAAGACTGCTCATCGGGCTATTTGATAGAATCGTCATCGCTAACACACAGAGGAGCACGCTTTAATGACTGAAACGTCTACTTACGCGCCAAAACCTGAATTCGTGGCACAAGCCAACGTCTCCGGCATGGAGGCTTATCGCGAACTGTACCGGCGGGCGGAAGAAACACCCGAAGAATTCTGGGCTGAAGTTGCGGAAAGAGAGTTCGACTGGTTTGAGAAATGGTCTCATGTCTTCGAGTGGAATCCCCCCTTCGCGAAATGGTTTGTGGGTGCGAAAACCAATGTGGCCTACAACTGTCTCGACCGGCACCTGAAGAACGGCCGTGCACAGAAGATCGCCATCCTATGGGAAGGTGAACCCGGCGATGAGCGCAAGATCACCTACCAGGAATTGCACTCGATGGTCTGCCGGTTCGCCAATGTTCTGAAGAATCGCGGCTACAAATCGGGCGATCGCGCCATCATCTACATGCCCATGATTCCGGAACTGCCTGTGGCTATGCTGGCCTGCGCGCGCCTGGGCATCACGCACAGCGTTGTGTTTGGCGGGTTTTCCGCCGAAGCTTTGAAGGCCCGTATCAAGGACCTGGGTGCAACGGTGGTGATTACGGCCGACGGTGGCTGGCGCAGGGCAAAGGAAGTCAAGCTGAAAGCAGCGGTGGACGAGGCGCTTCTCGAATGTCCTGATGTTCGCGACGTCATTGTCAGGAAGAGGACTGGCTCAGATATCCCCATGAAGGACGGGCGTGACCACTGGTGGCATGACCTCGAAGAAGGTGTTTCGAGCGAATGCCCGGCCGAACCTGTCGATGCCGAACACCCGCTTTACGTTTTATATACGTCAGGCACGACCGGACAACCCAAGGGCATCCTGCACACGACGGGTGGCTATATGGTTCAGACCACCGCAACCATGCGGTGGGTGTTTGATCTCAAAGAGAATGACGTGTACTGGTGCTCGGCGGATATCGGATGGGTCACCGGACACAGCTATATTGTCTACGGCCCGCTTGCTGCCGGAGCAACCACGGTGATTTACGAAGGTGCTCCGGACACGCCTGCGTTTGATCGCTGGTGGAGCATTGTAGAACGCCATCGCATCACCATCCTGTATACCTCTCCAACGGCCATTCGTGCGCTGATCCGGCAGGGAGACGAATGGCCCAACAAGCACGACCTGTCCAGCCTGCGGCTGCTCGGTTCCGTGGGCGAGCCCATCAATCCCGCGGCGTGGGAGTGGTATTACCGCGTCATCGGAAAACAGCGATGCCCGATTGTGGATACGTGGTGGCAAACCGAAACCGGGTCCATCATGATTGCGCCCCTGCCCGGTGCGATTCCCACAAAGCCAGGGTCAGGCACATTGCCCTTGCCGGGAGTGCTGCCACAGGTTGTGGACATGAGCGGAAAGCCGGTCGGAGTAGATCAGGAAGGCTTTTTGGTGATCCGGAGGCCCTGGCCGGCCATGATCCGCACCATTTGGGGCGATCCGAAACGCTATGAATCCCAATACTGGGGGCGGGTGCCGGGCGTGTATTTCACCGGGGACGCGGCGCGGTGCGACGCAGACGGATACTATTGGATTCTTGGCCGTGTCGATGATGTGATGAACGTCAGCGGGCACCGGCTCAGCACGATGGAAGTGGAATCCGCGCTGGTGCGCCATCCCGCTGTGGCGGAAGCCGCCGTGGTGGGAAAACCACACGAGATTACCGGACAGGCTGTCTGCTGCTTTGTCACTTTGAAGCAGGGCAACCACGACCACAACGCACTTGGAACAGAGCTGCGAAAATGGGTCGCGCATGAAATTGGAGCGTTTGCCCGCCCGGAAGAGATCCGCTTTACCGAGGCGCTGCCGAAAACGAGAAGTGGAAAGATCATGCGACGGCTGCTGCGGGAGATTGTCACGACGCGCACTGTAACGGGGGACGTCACCACACTTGAAGACCTCACCGTGGTGACACGGCTCGCCGCGCAGCGTGACGAGGAGTGACACCCTCAAGTTCCGGCTGTCCTCAGCCGATAAAAGAGGTGTGTCACAGGTCGCCACACTCCATTCCGACTATGTGGGCTTGGCTCTGGGGAGCCTGAAAAGGCTCCCGCCATTCTCACCTGTTCTCAACCGCCTCCTGGCATCGTTTGCTAACGAAGAAGTATCTTTCGGCAAGATGGCCGAGTTGATTGAAAAAGATACCGTGCTGACAGGTCATGTTCTCAGCTTGGTGAACTCGGCGGCATACGCTCGCGCAGTTGCGATCGTTTCTGTACGGCATGCTGTTTCCTTATTGGGTGTGCTGAAGCTTCGGAACCTCGTTCTCGGCCTATCCATCTCCCGCTTGTGGGCAAATGTCCAGACGCCGCCCGGCTGGTCTCATGCCAGATTCAATCTTCATTCCATCACGGCAGCGACACTGGCGGATCTACTGGCGCAGAAGGCACCTGTGGCTTTCCCGGAAGGCGCTTTCATTGCCGGCTTGCTGCACGATTTCGGGAAACTGCTGATTGCCATTGCACTGCCGCGCGAATACGGACAAATCCAACAATTACGGCGCTCCGGCGCAGCCGAGATCGAATGTGAGATGGAGGTGCTGGGCATAACACATGCCGAACTTTCTCAACTGGCGCTACGCGCCTGGAACGTGCCGCCGGCGATACAGGATGCTGTGCGGCGGCACCACGATTTTCGGCCCACCGGATCGAATTTAGATCTCGCTGCTATGATTGGATGCGCTGACGCCTACCTGAATGCTACCGGCATGGGAATGACTACATCCACCCCGTCCGAACCAGAAACCGCAATTGCGTTGCTGGAGCCCCTCGAAATCAACGATTCCCTTCCCGCAATACTGGATCTGTTCGCGACGGAGGTCGAGGCGATCCGAAGTTTCTTCTAATTCAGTTCGGCGGCGTACACCTGGGTATGCCCCGCCTTGTCGCTCGCGAAAGCCACCAGTTTCTCGTCATGGGAGAACGAGGGGTGCGGATGCGTCCACTGCGGCCCGTATACCGTATCGGTGGATAACTCCATCCAACTCAGCGTGCCGCTGCCAAGAACGCTGCGCGCGGCGGCAAAGTCTTCAGCCAAGGCATACCGGGACGTCTTCCATTGGCTGCCCTGACTGCTGGCCTCCGACAGACAAACCCGACTTCGCTCTCCCGTGGCTACATCCACCACGAACAATCCTTCGTCGGGATGATTCGTGTCGCACAGCACACGGGAACCGGCACGGTCGGGCGTGATGTGCCAGGCGTTGAATTCGGCGATAACGGTCACTGCCCGCGTATCCCAATTCAGCCGCTTCAAGGCATAGGGCCATACGGTAAAGACGATATCGCCTGTATTGCCTAGAAACGTCTCATGCACGACGAATTCATTGTTGTCGTGCTGATAGAGGCATTCCAGGCTGCTGCCGTCGCGACGCACACGGTGCATACGCGGAGCGGGATCTCCGGCAAACTCGAGCCACTCGCTGTCCAATGGATGAAACTGCGGGTGAATCACCGTTCTCGGGAACGGAATCAGCTTCCAGCCGGTTCCATCGGTCCTGCCCACTACAACACCGTTTTGGCCGAGCTGTTTGATGGCGGCCGTGAGCCATTCTCCGTCGCGGCTCAGCGAACATTCACCGAGTTGCGCCTCTTGAAACGTGACAATGCATCGCTCTTCCAGTGTTTTCCGGTCGATGCTCCAAACCGAGCCACCACGCACAAAGAACACAGTTGTACCGTCAGGATGAATGGCCGGTGAAAATGCGTGAATCGGCAGTTCGGCCGTGAGTTGCCGGATCTCTCCATCCGGAAACGCGGCTTCAAATAGCTGTGCGCTGCCGGTTCGATAGGAAGTAAACAAGATGTGCCTACCATCCGGAGTGAAGGAACTCTGCAGGAAGTACGTCGGGTGATTGATCGACGGGTGTGACGTCACCTGGTGTACCAGCGCTCCCGTGACCCGGTCGCGATACGAGGCATGTTCGGATGGATGAAGAGAGCCTTTGCCGTAACTTACAGGTTCGCGTTCATTTTTTGGCAGCATCGGCAAATTGCACCTCAATCGGAATCGTGTGGCCGAGCGGCTGGATGTGCAGTCTAAGCGTGGCGGTCGAACCGGGGGCCTTTTCACCCTGTACAGAACGGATCAAAATCTTGGCAGAGCCGCTGCGCACCACTTCTTTTGTGTCAAGCGACGCTTCGAAACCGGCCGCCGGAGAATACTCGAGCGAGAGAGAGATGGCGCCGGACATTCCATTCGAGACGTGAACTTCCGCGATGGGAGATTCGCCGCCCAATTGCACTTTTGTTTTGTCGACAGTCACCATTTTGATGAGCGCCTGCGGATCCGGTCCCTTGCTCACAAAGAGGCCGCCCGCAGACTCACCCTCCCCGGGTTTCATAAGCCCAAATGGGGTTTCTTTGCCCAGGCTGGGGTTGACATACCAGAACCACTCTCCATTCTCAAGTTTCCATAACGTGGTGAGCGGCGCCTTGACAGCCACTTTGCCCATTCCAGGAAAGGCCATATCCGTGTCCACCGCGACCACAACCTGTGCTTTTGTGAACTGATCCGAATAGGCTATTTTTACAATCTCGAAGCCTTTGTACCGCGTCTTCTGTGCGGCGAAAAAGATTTCCTTGCTGTCCTCGGCAACCACCTCATCGGCTACCCGGAATTTTCCGTCCACGTGCGCCTGATAGAACTTGGTCACGCGCCCGCGCAACGCCGCGTCCACATCGGGTGTGGCTTTGGAGAAGAGATCTCCCGCAGCCTGTCCGAAGCAGAGGCTGGCGAATGCACAAGCCCCCGCGAATACGAGTCGAAGCATCATCCGTCATTTTACGGTACCTACAACCCTTTTTTGCTCTGATGGTTTTCGCGCAATCTCCCGAACACCGCCGGTGCATGGGGGATTTGCCGCAACGAAGGGACCAGGACTCCCCCCGAAATGCCACAAAAATCTACAAGTTTGTGCCTGTTCACCCATTCATACCCTGGCATCCGAATTGCTCCGCAATCAAGATCATGACAACCAGCGCGGTCACTCCCAAAAAAGCAGCTCTACGCACCCTGCCAGGAGACGACGTCCGGCAGGTCATGTGGCGCTTCGCCGGCCGGTACGAGCTACAGATGCTGGTACAGGCATCCCGAGCAGCGGCCCGCGGTCCGGTCGCGCGACTGGTAGCCGAAGGTGCACGGAATACACATGAATGGACCCGGGAGAAAGCGCAGCTTCTCACCGCCTTCGACGAGGCAGGCATCACCAGCGTTTTCATGGATCCCGAACAAGGCGGGTTCATTGAAGGACCGAAGAACTTGGCGCTTGCGCTGGTAGCATTCGAGCTGGCCTGGGTAGACGCGGGCGCCGCCACGGGCAGCCTGGCAGGATGCCTGGCGCTTGCGCCGATTCACGAAAGGGGCACGCCGGCGCAGCGCGATGAATACATGAAACGGTGCACTCCCCCCGCGCCGGGAGAAGACCGCAAGCCCTGGCGGGGCGCCTTCGCGCTGACCGAACCCATTCCCTACGCCGGCGTGGAAACAGGGATCCTCGGCGGCAAAGTGCGTGTTGCGGAGTGGCCGGAGGACGGCGAACCCATTTTGCAGGTGGACAAGCGCGGGCGTTTTATCACCAACATGGGCTTTGCGAATTTCGTGACGGCGGCGGTGGATTCCGGGGATGAGCGCATTAAGGGAAGCTCGATGATCATCCTGGAAGAAACCGATCCCGGAATTTTCGACCGCGGAACTCCCACCCGGAAGCTGGTCCACCAGCTTTCCTCAACGCGAGATCCCGTGCTGAGCCTGCGCGTACCCGCCAGCCGCATCATTGGCGGTTACACAATAAAAGACGGCGTCATTGTGCCGCGCTATAGCCACGGCGAGATCATCGAAGCGGTATTCCGCCGAACGCGCGTCACGGTCGGGCTGATGACTTCGGCGAAGCTCTTGTCTGCCGTCGAACCGGTTCTGCGTTACCAGCGGCAACGCTTCCGCGGGGCGGACGCGGTGGCGCCGGGTTCGCCGCGGTATGAGCTCGGGCTCCAGCAACGCGAAGATTCGCTGCACCGGCTCATTGATGTGTGGGCAACGGGCGAGGCAAGCGCGTCTCTCGGCTTTTCCGCCGCGCGGCTGTTCGATGAACTGGACCCGCTCGAACGCGAAAAAGACCGCCTTCTCGCCGAACAGGGAATCCTGGGCGGGTCAGCCCAATTCAAAGCGCTCAGGAAGCGGCAAAACGAAGCGCTCCAGGCGATCTCTTCCCACGCGATGCCGGAGGATCCTGTAGTCCGCTTCCTTGTGCTCGATTCGGTGGCCAATGTCATATGCCCGGCCACAAAACTATGGAACACTGGCCATGGCGCCAACATGATGCGGGAAGCGGTAAGCCTGATGGGAGGCTACGGAATCACCGAGGACTGCCCGGGCTTCCTTGGTCATAAGTGGATGGACGCCCAGTTGGAAGCCACCTACGAAGGTCCGGAGGCGGTGCAGCGGCGACAACTGGCCGTCACTATGACGAACGAGCTATTCCTGGAACAGTACCGGCAATGGATCGTGGAGATGCGCGAGATCGCCTCCAGCAAGTCTGGAACCGGAGCTTGCACTCTCGCCACCGCCATGCAGATGTGGCTGTGGACGCTCGAGCGCTTACAGAAATCGAGCGATGCCGATGGGTCTAAGCTTTACCAGAACGCACGCCAGGGAGTCACCTTCGCTCTGGCCGACGCCCTGTGCTGGGTTCTTGCAGCCCGGCAGATGATCCTCGATATTCTCGAATTGGAGGCTAAGGGAGCGGAAAACCCGACCGTCGCCGAAGCGTTGCCCGGCCTGGCGGCATTTTACACTGACCTTGCCCATGTTCAAGCGGCAAGATCCGCCGGAGAAGTGGGACGGATCTGTGCGGAACTCGTCTTCGGCTATAACCGCCATCCGGCTTGGGACGAGCAGGGTTGCGGAAGCTGCTATAGCGCCGACGACCTTACAGTGCTGGAGAACTTGATTCCAGGCATCGCCAGTTGCGCCGTCGACGTGGTGGAAAGCGACGGATCGCATCCCATGAAAGCGGGTCCGTGCGTACGTTTCGACGGTATGGAGCAGTTCACCCGCCTGCGAACGCGGCTGGACGGTTGCCTTACCGGCGCGCGGCTCGCAAAAGACCGTGCGGCGGAAGCGCTTACCCGGGTTATGATCCCCGAGGCACTCGACTACTAAGGGCATGAACGTCGAACGCCAGAGCATGGACGTAGATATCGTCTGCGTGGGTTTCGGTCCCGCGGCGGGCGGATTTTTGACCACGCTTTCCCGCGGCCTCCTGAATCCGGACGGAACACCGGCGGTGGAAAGCAGAGTGATGCCGGGAATGCCTCCACAGGTGATCTGTTACGAGCGCGCCGACGACATCGGGTTCGGCGTATCGGGTGTCGTTACCCGGGCGCGCGGCATTCGCGCCAGCTTCCCCGACCTCGATCTATCGCAGATTCCCATGTCCGCGCGCGTGGAAAAAGAGAAAGTTCTCTACCTGCTCGATCCGGCCGGCGCCAGCCGCCGCTCTCGTATCTTGCGGGCGGCCGATGCCCTGATTCGGGGATTCCGCTTTGTTTTGCCGCTTGAACATGATGCGCTGGAACTGCCGTATACGCCGCCCTTCTTGCGTAAGGACGGCGGGATCTTGCTCTCGATCGGCCAGTTCAACCAATGGGTCGGGCAATCGCTGATGGCTGAGGGCGCCGTTCAAATCTGGCCGGGCTCACCGGTATCGCAGGCCCTGGTCAAGAACGGCCAGGTGACTGGCGTCAGGCTGCTGGACCAGGGCACCGATAAGTCCGGCAACCCCGAAGCGGGCTTCCTTCCCGGTATGGATGTGCGCGCGGCTTTGACGGTAATCGCTGACGGCCCGGTGGGCGCCGTGGGCCGCCAGATGGACGAGCAATTCGGAATGCCTACCGGCCATTCGCGGCGCGACTGGGCGGTCGGCGCAAAGATGGTGATCGAACTTCCGGAGAATACGCCCCTCGAGACAGGCACCGTCCTTCACACGTTCGGCTACCCCGAACCGGAAATCTTCGGATTCCTCTACGTCTATGCGGACCGTCTCGCGTCGGCCGGCATTTTCGTGCCCTCATGGTTCGCGAATCCGGTGCGCACTTCCTACCGGTATTTGCAGCATTTTCTTTTGCATCCCTACCTGTGGCGTTATGTAAAGGGAGGGAGGCTGCTGTCCTGGGGTGCGAAGACACTTCAGGAATCCGGAAGACGGGGCGAGCCTTACCTCGCGGGCGATGGATACGTCCGCATCGGCGAGGGTTCCGGCAGCACGAATGTCCTGACGGGATCAGGTGTCGATGAAGCGTGGACCACCGGCGTCCTGCTCGGAGAGTCGGTGCTGGAACTGCTCAAGCAGGGCCGGCCTTTCACGCGCGATAATCTCGATTCCACCTATGTCGCCAAACGGAGACAGTGTTGGGTGGAGCGTGAGGGCAGAATCGCCGAAAAAGCGCGCGACGGCTTTCACCACGGCGTGATCACCGGGTTGATCGGCATGGTCCTTACCGGTCTCACCGGTGGTCACCTGGCGATGCCCGGAAAACCGAGGCGAGTCTACGAAGAGTTGCCCGATGTCTACGATTACTACAGAAACAAAATCGGCTCCGAGGAAGTCGCGCGCATCCGCCGCGAATGCGCGGAGAAACGACTGCCACTGCACGACGCCCTGATGGAGCGGTGCGGCTGGCCCAAAATCCCGTACGACGGAAAGTTGTTGATCTCGCACCAGGACGCGCTGCTGGTGGGCGGTAAAGTGCAGGCGGCTCCCGGTTACGCTGATCATGTGGTGTTTCTGTATCCCTCGCTCTGCGAAGCTTGTGGAACACAGGTTTGCGTGGAGATCTGCTCCGGCGAAGCGATCGCACCAGGGCCCGAAGGCATTCCTGTTTTCGACCGTGAAAAGTGCATTCATTGCGGAGCCTGCGTGTGGAATTGTTCGCAGCCGATCGAGGAAAACCCGGAAAGGACCAATATCACTTTCCAGGCCGGAGCCGGAGGGCTGCACTCGGCGCAGAATTGACCCGTATCAGACGAATTTGCGGCCGGCGATGATTACGTACAGCGGCTGATGGGACTCCGGCAACTCCAGAGCGGCGGCGAGCGCCGCATCATCGAAAACTCCCATGGCAATGACGCCAAGACCCAGTGCCGTGGCCTGTAAACAGACGTTTTGCGCCGCATGTCCCGCTTCCATATGCGCAAGCCGGATGCCCCGCTCTCCGAACTTCGCCGTCATTTTTTTATACGCGCCCGTCACGATAATGGAAACGGCGCCTTCTCCCGCACACTCCTGGTCGAGGCAGCACTCGATCAATTTTTCGTTCCGGCCGCCCGCCGCAGTCAGGACAAGCAGGTGGCGATCCGGGTCATAGCGGTACACACCGGGCCGCAAGCCGTCAACATTCGCGACGACAAGATAGCATTCGAGCGGATAAAGCGCTCCCGCCGATGGACACGTTCGCAAACCACCCAGACCGCTGATGCCCTGCGCCGCCCAGAGTAGTTGGCTCACTTCCGACTGCATCAATCGGGCATCGCTGAACGCCCGGTTCGTTCTCCGCTTTCGCAGGCAGGTTTCAAGCGGAACGCCGGATGTGAGCGCCGCCGGAGGAAGGGACACTTCCATCTTTTGAAAAAATCCCGCTCGCTTCCGGGAGCGCCGCTTTTCCGCAAGAGGCGCCACGGCGGCAAACGATGGCTCCGGCGTGTGTTTCCGACTCACTATTACAGTCTAACAGGCCGAAATATCCTGGCCATGTGCCCTGAAACGGATTGCGGACCGCCAGGCCTTTCAAGTTCTTGGCCGTGTTGCATGTTCGGGCGGTCTGTTGCAGGACTGAGTTGACTTCGATGAACCCGAAATGGCATCTCTGCTTTGCTGTCGTGTGGGTCCTCTTTGACGTTGTCTTCCGAGTAGAGCGTTGTGGCTCCCGCGTCCCAGCGCGGTTGCACTGACGGGGAAGTCAAAAATAGAGTGTCCACATGGGCGCTCACACGCAACTCCGTTTCCATAAGAGTTGGTCAGCTTGGCGGCGCAGACCGGGAAACACGCCGGTCTACCACATGCATGCGGATCGAGGCCAGGGAACCCGCCAGCGCACCCTGCATCTTTTCTTCGAAGTCGCTCGGTTGGTCTTCGGCGTTCTGCTCGCTGCTCGTCATCTGCCCGAGATACAGATGGATGGTGACCTCGGAAAGATCGGGCGTGGTATCTCCGCTTTTCACTTCCAGCCAGCCACGGTATCGCGCGTTGTCTTCCGAACCCCAATCCAGGCGCTTTCGATCTATGTCCGCCCGCAGGTAGGCAACCGTATCGTAAGCGTGTCCTTCCGAAACGCCTCGCATGCGCACCCGATCGCCCGATTCTACGGAGGCATCCTGTACAGAAGGCACGAACAGAGGAAAGTTGGAGACATTCGATACAAACCGGAAAACGTCCCCCGCCGGAGCTTCTATGGTGGCTGTACGCTCGAATTCACTCATAAATTCAGTCCTCATCTGATAAGACATAGGGCGGCAATTGCCTGTTTCAAAATCAACGAAACGCTGGCATGCCCCAGGGTTCCACGTCTGGTCCGCTACACTCTTTGAAGGAGGGATGCGATGAGGGAAGACCTGTTGAGCCTGCTTCCGGAGAGCGCGGAAGATCGCCGCCAGTTCCTGGTAACCAAACTGGCTGTGGGATTCGCACTGGCTGTCCGTCCGGTTACCGCGGAAACCATCACAACAGATACGCAGGGGTTGGAAGCCGGCGAGGTTCGGATTCGTGTTGCCGATGGCGAAATACCAGGTTACCGCGCCATGCCCGCCACGGGGTCAGACTTTCCGGTTGTATTGGTAGTGCAGGAAATCTTCGGCGTTCACGAGCACATCAAGGATATATGCCGGCGTCTTGCCAAGTGCGGTTATCTGGCTGTGGCCCCGGAACTGTATGCGCGCCAAGGCGATGTCTCCAACATCCAGGATATGCAACAAATCATCTCCTCCGTTGTATCGAAAGTGCCCGACAGCCAGGTGTTGTCCGATCTCGACCATACAGCGGCATGGGCAAAAAAATTCAGCAAAGGGGCCGCGTGGAAATTAGGGATCACGGGATTCTGCTGGGGCGGACGAATCGTCTGGCTTTACGCCGCGCACAACCCGGAATTGGATGCTGGCGTAGCCTGGTACGGCAGGCTGGTAGGCCAGCCGTCCGAGTTGCAGCCGAAATACCCGATTGACGCCGCCGGCCAGATCAAAGCGCCGGTATTGGGCCTCTACGGGGGCAAGGACCAGGGCATTCCGCTCGATACCGTGGACAAGATGCAGGCAGCGTTGAAACAGGCTAACTCCAGATCCGACATCGTCATCTATCCCGGCGCGCCCCACGGGTTCCATGCCGATTACCGGCCGAGCTACCGAAAACAGGACGCCGAGGATGGCTGGAAACGGCTGCTCGCCTGGTTCAAGAATCACGGTGTGGCTTGAACTGCGCTCTGCCGAATAGAACACAAGGGGAATGAATAATGCAGGATACACTTCCGCGTTGGCTGGCGGAATTCCAGAAAAAGCAGCCTGAGGTCTGGCGGGCTTTTGAAGCGCTTGGCCAGGCTTGTCATGAAAGCGGACCGCTGGATGAAAAAACCAGGCGGCTGGTGAAACTCGGAATCGCCATCGCCCTTCGACAGGAAGGTGCGGTACACTCGGCGGTCCGTAATGCGGTGAATTCGGGCATCACGGAGGCAGAGTTGTACCATGCCGCTATTCTTTCAATTACAACGATCGGATGGCCGGGCGCCTACGCCGCGATGACGTGGATCGAAGAAGCACTTGAGCGTCGTGGCGCCGGAGACATCCCGGAAGGCTGATGCGTCCTGCTATTGCTTGGAACCGTAGGTCAGACTGACGGCGGTGCCGTCGTCGCCCGCGTTTGCCGTTACGAGGATGGTATTACGGGCCGATTTGTTCTCTGCGCTCACGATGCCGCCTGAAGCTTCGGAACTGCTCGTCATCGTGACGTCGTATCCGGCGTCCTTTAATGCTTCCTGGTAGAAGGAAAGCACCTTCGAGGGCGGATCGCTCGTCGTGAAGTGAGCTATACCGCCGGCGCCTTCCTTGCCGGAGGCTGAAAATGCGCCTTGCGGCGCCGATCCAGGGTAGGCTGGAACCCAATCGGGCAATTTGGCGGTCCGCTCCGCGCCGAAGGAGACTGATTCTCCGGTAGACTCATCCGAGAATGTGATCTTGCCCTCTTTTACGTCCTCGGCATTCATGGTGATCACCTTGCCGGTTTTTTTATCGCGTATCGACAGGGTGCCCTTCGCTTCATCCACGTTGACAACTTCCACATCCGGATTGAGCGTGGCGGCTATTTTCGCGGCGCCCAGGACAGGGTTCTTCTCCATCAGTTCCGTGTCAAAGCCCGCGTTCTTCACTTTGTTGGCGACAAAGAAGCCGGCGCCCACAAACAGAATCCCGATCAACAGGAAAAACCCCACCAGACCGGCGAGAATCCAGATGATCGGACTGACCTTCTTTTTGCCCGCGGGCGCTGCTTCGGCAGGCGCCACGGGGGGCGCCGCGGCGGGTTCGCTTCCCATCCGCGCGCCACAATTCTTACAGAAAGCACCTTCATTCGGAGTGCCACAATTCGTACAAAAGGCCATAATGTCCTCATTGCAAGGCTATGACAAAAGTTCTCGCCTGTCGAGAGGGTTGGTTTACGGGTCTACCAGCGCGGAAGAACGCGCTTCCAGTTCGGATCCACATGCGCGCGCATTTCCGCTTCGTCATCCCGTTTGCGGTAGGGCAGCCTGTCGTAGATCTCGCGCAGACGCGCGAGTCGATCGTAGTCGAGATCGACTCCCAAACCGGGCTTGTCCGGGATCTTCACCTTGCCTTCCGTGAACTTGACTCGTCCACCGATGACCACTTCGTCGCGTTCGGTCTGCCAGGGGTAATGCGTGTCGCAGGCATAGGTAAGGTGGGGCGCAGCCGCGGCCGCGTGGACCATCGTCATCAGGCTCACGGCCAGATGATTGTTGGAATGCATGGAAAGACACATACCGAGCACTTCGCACAGGTGCGCCAACTGCTGAAGCTTCCGGATACCGCCCCAGTAATGGGGATCGGAGAGCACAATCTGAACGGCATCCAACCGCTGCGCCTCGGGCACCTGTGCGAAACACGTGACAGCGACGTTGCTTGCGAGCGGAGTGGTATTGTCCGCGGCCAGGAGGCGCTGGCGAACCTCCGCCATGCTCTCCAACGTCGCGGTGGGATCTTCCAGATATCCGCCGTTCGACAATTCCTCCCGCAAGCTCTCTCCCACACGGACGGATGTTTCGATGGACCAGGCGCAGTTCGGATCGATGCGCAGCGGGAAGGACGGTCCGAACTCCTCGCGCAACGCCCGTATGGTGGCGATCTCGATATCGGGATCGAGCACGCCGCCTTTCAGCTTGATTTCACGGAAGCCGTACTGTCTGATCATCTGCTTCGCCTGGCGCACCATCGACTTCGGGTCCAGACACTCGCCGTACTCGTCTTCCCTGGCATCTGCGCCGGAGCCGCCGCCGCCCGCGTGTTTGTAAAAAAGGTAGGCCGAGAAACCTACCGCGTCTCGCGCCCGCCCGCCTACGACATCGCAAACCGGCTTGCCCAGGGCTTTCCCGATGACATCCAGGCACGCGACCTCAATGGCGGCGTAGGTTCGTGTGTGCCGGTCCAGCGGATTCTCTCCAGGTACGAGGTAGGTTTGCGACCGGCCGCCCGCAACATCTCTTTCTTCAGCGGCGGCATCCCCGGAAAAATCGAGCCAGAGCCGTGTGAGTTGGAAAGGATCCATACCAACAACACGGCTCCGCACGGCTTCCAGCGCCGCCAGCGGGCCGTCGCCGCCGTAAGTCTCACTGATTCCAATGAGTCCTTCGTCCGTAACCAGTTCGACGATCGTACGAAGCGCGTACGGAGCATGGCGTCCGTAGGAACTACGCAGCGGCGCATCCGCCACGGCGACGGGGTGCAGACGAAGATCGGATATGCGCATGGGGCGCGGATGGGCTATATTCGGGCTCCTCGCTGGGGATTCCTTACTTTCGTCTGGCGCCGCTTTTTGTCCTTGCGTTTCGGCTTGCTGATGATGAAGGTGCCGCTCCCCTGGTACTCCGCTTTGTAAAGTTTCTCGTGGCTCCCGGTGTTTTCCGTGTTCTCTGCCAAAACTGTCTCCTTCAGGTTTTGAATGGAATCCTCATTGTACCAATGGAACCTGAAGCGCTACCGTGTTCGCACCCGGCTTCAAGGGGCGGCTCTCGCCACGCCACACAAACTCGCCCTCGACTCCCGCCGGCAGCCGGACCTCGGCTTCCAACCTATCCTGCTTCCTTTCATAACGGACGGCAATCTCACCACGGGGATGAGGTATGGCGCCGGAGGCTCGCAACAGCTTACCGGAGAACGGACGCACGATCACACGGCGAAAGCCCGGCGCCGCGGAATCGATCCCGAGCACGGTGCGGAACACTTCGTAATTCGGACTCGACCCCCAGGCATGGCAATCCGACCGCGTAGGATCGGCCTGTTCCGCCCATGTCGTCAGGCCACGCTGCAACATCGTGCGCCACTGGTCCAACTGATCGAGATAATCGTCGCCGGCGCCCGCCTGGTTAAACGCCGAATGCAGATAGTGGCGGAAATAAATGGACGCCTGCACCAGCGACGAATCCGCCGCGATGCGTTTCACAAACCTGGCGGCTTCCCCCGGTTTCACCAGCCCTGCAATCACCGCCAGGGCATTAGTGTGTTGTGAAAATTCGGTCTTGCCCGGAGTGTCGGCATACAGCCGCCGCCGGCTGTCCCAATAGAGGCTGCCGGCGGAAGTACGAAGCTTCTCTGCCCTCCGCCGGTATTCGGCTCCCAGCGGTTGCATCCCGAGAGCCTGTTCCATTCCGGAGGCCCAGTCGTAAGCCAGCAGGAGTTGAAGATCCAACGGCGCCGAGGAACCATCCGCCGCGGCGGGCGGCACACCATTCCGCCATTCCTTCGTCCAATCCACAAAATTCCACCAGGGCAGAACGCCCAGCGAGCCGTTCCGCTTTTGACGGGCTTCGAAAAACGACAGTACGGCTCGAACTCCCGGCAGCATCTCTTTAACGAATGCCGGATCGTCCTGATACCTCCAGTAGTCGTGGACCATGCCGACCCACCAAAGAGAGAAAGGCGGAATGTACTGCTGAAGCCGCGAAGGAGCACGGCTGAACGTAGCGCCTTCAGAAGTACGCGACGAGTCCAATTGCTCGATGGCATTGCGCATCAGGCGGGCGTCGCCGCTCATATAAAGCGACACCAGCGCCTGAATGCGAGTGTCGCCGGCATACTGAAGCTGCTCGTAATAAGGGCAATCCATGTACGACTCGTGGGCACACAGGCGCGCCGTGCGCCAGCCTACATCCAGCAGGGTTCCGATCTCGCCGGAGTCCGATTCAAGCCGGGCCTTGCGCTCGAACGGGTACCCCGTGTAGGTGCCACTCAGTTTCTCCACCACGATAGGATCTCCGGCGGTCTCGATTTCGAGTTCGAGATAACGGTAGGTGCGCCACCACAGCGGCCGGAACAGGCGATGCGAGCCGCCATCCGCGATGAATTCGTCGTAGTTGCCGATGAATTCCTTACCCGCGACCTCGTTCCGGTTGCCTTTTTCCCGCTTGCCAGGAATCCAAAGAGCTTCGGCGTAGCTCATTCTCAGCCGCGTATTCCTGCCGCCGCTGACGGTCAACTCCGGGTACGCTGTAGTGAGGTAGGTTTGATCGAACAGGATCCTGATTTTCGTCTGCGCGGGTACCTTGGCCGGATATTGCCAGCCTGTGCCGGCACTGGTCTGGCGTACCGTCAGAGGCTTCTCCGGACTCTCTTCCATCATCGGGATGCTGCGCGGAACCAGCATCCACCGGCTCGGGCTGTCACGCGAATAGCGCGGCGCCGCGCGCGTGCCTAACCGCGCCTGCCTCCAGCCGGAGTCGTCGAAGCCGGGGCGTTCCCAACCCCAGGGATAGGCGGATCCGGTTACGCGGTCGCCCGGACCGGCCACGTAATAACCCCGCATTTGATCGCTGGTGAACGGAATAGGCTCGTAAGCTTCGTTGCGCACACACTTCCATTCCGAATTCGTATCCACGATACGCTCACGTTCCGTGTCGCCCTGTAGCAGGAAGCCGGTCTCATTCGTCACCTGCGCCTGCGGTGCGTGCTCACCGGAATTCCAGACGACGGCCGCCAGCACATTCCGTCCGGGCCTCAGAAGCGGCGCGATATCGACGGTTTCGTAGCGCCAGTGAAAGAGGTCGCCACGCGCGGGTCCCCACGCGGCCCGCTCTCCGTTCACGAATAACTGGTAACGGTTGTCGGCGCTCACATGGATGAGGAAGCTGCCGGGTTTGAATGACAGCTCGAACGCTCTTCGAAAATGGTATACGCCGTAGGCCGAAGGCGGCGCCCCCGGCACAGAGATCCAATACGCGGGCCAGAATTGCGTTGCCAGTTCGGGGTTTGCGGCGGAAGCAGGGAGGGACAAAAGACAAATCAGCAGGAAGAGACACGGGATCATCGTGCCGATCCTATCAGATCATTCCGAGAGGAGTGTCGCGGCCAGGCGCCGGAAACACCCGGTCGATCCGCTCCATTTCCTCCTGGCTCAGCTCAAAATCGGAGGCTGATGCGTTCTCGTGCACGTGTTTGGTATTACCGGCTTTCGGAATCGAAAATACTTCAGACCGGCGGAGCAGAAAATTCAAGCCCACCTGCCGCGGCGATCGCTTATGCCGGGCGCCGATCTCCCCCAGTATGCGTCCACCGCGCGATCGCGAGGGCGGGAACTGTCCGCTGCCAAATGGGCTATAAGCCATGACAGCAATCTCCTCCCCGCGGCAGTACGGTAATACAGTGCGTTCAATGCCACGGTCGCCGAGGTGATACAACACCTGGTCACAAGCGATTCGCTCATTGGTCAGCGCCGCCTGGGCCTCTTTCAACCGGGACACGTCGAAGTTGCTGACTCCGAGGAACCGTATACTGCCGTCCCGTACCAGTTTCTCCAGGGCGCGCATAGTCTCGCCGATAGGATGGTTGCTTTCCCAGTGCAAAAGATAGAGATCGAGGTAATCGGTATGCAAGCGTTTCAAGCTGCGCGCGCACGCCTTAAGCGTGCCTTCATAAGAAGCGTTCCACGGCAGGACCTTGCTCACCAGGAAGATTTTGCTGCGCACTCCTCGAATGGCTTCCGCTACCAGTTCTTCCGCGCGGCCGTTGCCGTACATCTCGGCCGTGTCGATGAGCGTGGCTCCCATCTCGATGCCGGCCTGTAGCGCCTCAATCGCCTGCCGCTCTTTCTCGCGGCTGCCCTCGATCTTCCACGTTCCCTGGCCTATCGCCGGAAGCGTCAGCCCTGTCCATCCAAAACGTCTTGCGAGCACGCGCGCTCAATACCCTTCTTCCTTCAAGCGTTCGATCGTGAGTCCCGAACGTGAAATCGTAAGGTTCGACAGCATCCTTTCTACATATTTGGCGATGACGTCGCATTCGATATTCACCCGGCTTCCGGGCGAGTACGTTCCCAGCGTCGTATGGCGGTAGGTGTGCGGGATGATCGTGGCGGAAACAACGGAATCTTCGACCGAAGCTATGGTTAGGCTGATACCGTCAACTCCAATGGAGCCTTTGAATACGAGGTAGCGTTCCACTTCGGCGGGCACGCGAATATTGAGCCACCAGTTGTCGCCGCCGAGCGCGTCGAGCGAAAGGAACTCCGCCGTCGCATCCACGTGCCCCTGCATGATGTGCCCGCCAAGCCTGCCTCGGGGCGACAAGGGCCGTTCGAGGTTCACGGGCGCGTTCAATCGAAGGTCTCCGAGGTTGCTGCGCCGCAGCGTCTCCGGCGAAACATCCGCGCCGAACGACCCCGGACGAATCGCGGTAGCCGTGAGGCACACGCCGTTAACCGATATGCTGTCTCCCTCACGGGTGTCCTCCAGCACCTTGCGGCACCGGATGCGAAGGCGCATTCCGGCATCGCGCGACTCCATGCCCTCGACCCCACCGAGTTCCTCGATAATGCCGGTGAACAACGCTCAGTTCTCCTTCACGAGGTAAGCTTCCACGGCGAACTCGTCAGGCGCTATCGAATGAAGCGACACATTGCGGAACCGGATCGCGTCCACGCGCCGGAGCCGTCCGGCGCCTCCTACTACCGGCAGCGAATGAAGCCCGCCGAGAATTTTCGGCGCATAGTAGAAAAAGATCTTGTCGACCACGCCGGATTCGAGCATGGCCCAGTTCACCTTGCTGCCCGCTTCAATCATCAGCGACAGATACCTGTTCTGGCGCCCCAGGTAGTCGAGCAGTGCCCGGAGATCCGTACGTCCGCCGGGGCCGTCTGCAACGAGGATGCTGCATCCGCGCTCCTCCAAAACTTTACGCCGTTCGCTGGACGCCGCCGACGTGGTGACGATCAGAAGATCCGAGCGGCATCCGGCCACCATGCGCGAGTCCGGAGGAATACGAAGCTGCGAATCGAGCACGATGCGAAGAAGCGGGCGGCCGCGCGGCTTCCCGCTGCGGTCCGTCATCAGCGGATCGTCGCCTAGCACAGTCCCGATGCCTGTCAGGATGGCGTCGGAGAGATGCCGCAACTCCTGCACGTGCCCGCGCGCCCGCTCGCTGGTAATCCAGCCGCGGTTATCCTCCGGCGCGGCGATCTTTCCGTCCAACGTGACCGCGGCCTTCAATGTCACCAGCGGCAGGCCCGTGCGTATGAAATGAACAAAAGGCTCATTCAGCTTGGCGGCCTCGCTCGCATGGGCGAAACTCAAATCAACGGCAATGCCCGCTTCGCGCAGACGCCGGAGGCCCGCGCCGCGCACCTGCGGGTTGGGATCTTCCATCGCCGCAACGACACGCTCTACGCCAGCGGCGATGAGGGCATTCGTGCAGGGATCTGTACGCCCGGTGTGGCAGCACGGCTCGAGCGTGACATAGAGCGTGGCGCCTCTCGCGCGCGCACCCGCTTCTTCCAGAGCCAGCACTTCGGCGTGCTTCACGCCCGCGTAAGTGTGGAACCCGCGTCCAACTATTTCGCCATCCAGCACCAGCACCGCGCCGACTGTTGGATTCGGGCTCGTCTGGCCCAGGCCCTCCCGTGCCAGCGCCAGCGCCGTCTCCATGTAATCGTTGTTCATGCTTCGAATATGGATGCGATAAATTTCTCCGCGTCGAAAGGAAGCAGGTCTTCCGTGCGTTCTCCGACACCGATGTAGCGGATCGGCAAATTCAACTCTCGCGCGATCGCCACCACGATACCGCCCTTCGCCGTACCGTCCAGCTTCGTCAGCACTACGCCGGTGACGCCGCTCGTTTCCGTGAACCGCCGCGCCTGTTCCAGCCCGTTCTGGCCGGTGGTCGCATCCAGCACCAACAGAACTTCGTGAGGTGCGGAGGGAATGACGCGCTTCGCCGTGCGGTCCATCTTTTCGAGTTCGGCCATCAGGTTCGATTTCGTGTGCAGACGTCCGGCGGTATCGACGATGACATAGTCGGTCTTCCGCGCCTTGGCGGCATGCAAAGCGTCAAACAGCACCGCGCTCGGATCGGAACCTGGCTGCTGGCGGATCACCTCCGTTGACGTGCGATCGCCCCAGACTTCGAGTTGCTCGATGGCCGCCGCGCGAAACGTATCCGCGGCGCAGAGTAGAACGGTCTTGCCTTCGGCTCTGAACCGGGCCGCAAGTTTGCCGATGGTAGTTGTCTTGCCTGAGCCGTTGACGCCCACCACCAGAATCACCGCCGGAGGCTCCATCACGCGAACAGGTGGCCGGTCCGTCGCTTCCAGTACTTCGAGAAGGTGCTGCCGGATCAGTAGCTTCAACTCCCCGGCATCGCCGAGCATCCGGCGATCCACACGCTCCCGGACGCGATCGAGGATCTCGCTGGCGGTCTTCACACCGATGTCGGCAGTGATCAGGCTATATTCGAGTTCTTCGAGTACATCGGCATCGATCTCCTTGGCCCCGGCAAACGTATCTTCGAGCCGGGTCATCAGTCCCGAGCGCGTCTTTTGGACGCCCATCTTGAGCTTTTCGAGGAGATTGGGCTCCTGTTCAACGGAGCCGAAGAGTGTCTGGATCATAAACCCGGGCTGCCTTTCCGATTGTATCAACGGCTACGCGGGATCCCCGTGAGCCGGGAGGATCAGGCAGGCGGTCCCTGGTGCGCGGCTGCCGCCGGGGAAGCGTCCTTCAAGAGGATAAGCATCATCTTGACGGGACCGTTCGCGCGTATGCCGTGCGGCAGATTCGGCGTCATATGGATCAGCGCGCCGCCTTCAAGGTTCATCACGTCTTCTCCCAACGTCACCTCGGCCGACCCTTCAAGCAGGTAGATGACAGCGGGCATCGGCGCCGTGTGCGCCGTCAGTTCCTGCCCATCGGCGAACGCGAAAAGAATCACCTTGCTTTTGTCGTCGTTTTGCAGCGTCCGGCTTAGAATACCGTTTTCAGGAACGTCGGCCTGTTTCACCAGATCCGTAATCAGTGTGTATGGTTTGGTCGGCATCTCTCCAGTCTACGCCGATCCGCCCGCAAGCAGCCTCAACGCGGAGGGTTGTATCATTCTCGCTTGAGGACCGCAATCTTCGGTGGCACTTTTGATCCCATTCATTGCGCGCATCTCCGGGTAGCCCGCGAAACCCTGGAGCAATTCCGTCTTGATCGCGTGCTGTTTGTTCCGGCTTCCACTCCGCCGCACAAGAGAGAAGCCACCGCCGGCTACGAAGACCGCTACCGCATGGTGGAACTGGCGTGCGCGAACGAGCCGCGATTCGTCCCTTCGCGCCTGGAGGCCGGCCGTCTGAAAAGCTACTCTATCAAGACCATCTGCCGGGTGCGCGCAAGTGTTGCGCGGGACGATGAGTTGTTCTTTCTGATCGGCTCCGATGCCTTCGCCGAAATAGACACCTGGTACCGCGCCGCGGATGTGATCCGGGCAGTGGACTTCATCGTTGTCACGCGCCCGGGACACGAATACACCGTGCCGCCGGGTGCGCGGGTGCACCGGCTCGATACGCTGGCGCTGCCGGTGTCCTCGTCCGATATCCGGCGCCGCCTTGCGGCCGGTGAATCCCCCGAGGAGCTGCGGCCCGAAGTGCTCGCCTATATTCGCGAGCACCATCTCTACGAGTAGTCATCAGCCGGCGGCATCGCTGTTCTATCATTCAGCTATGGAATTCCCGATGCACATCGGCGGCGAACTGGTTCGCACAGACAGGCCGCAACAGGTCACGCTTCCCTATGATGGATCGTACGCCGGCACCGTTTTCGAAGCGGCACGCGAGCAGGTGGATGCCGCGGTGGAGGCTGCCGTTGCCGCCGTTCCGGCAATGCGCGAGATGAGCCGGGACGAGCGCTCGGCAATCCTTCGAAGAGCACATTACAAGCTGATCGAACAGAAGCAGGAGATGGCCCGTGCCATCTCGTCGGAATGCGGCAAACCTATCAAGGAAGCCCTGGCGGAAGTAGACCGGGCCACCAGAACACTCTTGTTTTCTTCAGAAGAAGCACACCGTCTCAGCGGCGAGGTGGTTCCGATGGACGCCTCTCCCGGCGGCAAAGGGCGCTGGGCCATGACGGTTCGCGAGCCGCTTGGCGTGGTGGCCGCGATCACGCCTTTCAACTTCCCGCTGAACCTTGCCATGCACAAGATCGGACCGGCACTCGCGGCCGGAAATGCCGTCGTCCACAAGCCTGCGTCCTCCACTCCGATCAGCGCCTTGAGGATGGCCGGAATCTTTGAGGCCTGCGGGCTTCCCAAAGGCGCGCTGAACGTCATCACCGGACCCGGCGGGACAATCGGAGACCTGCTCACGTTTCACAAAAACGTCGCTATGATAACGTTCACCGGAAGCACGGATGTGGGACTTCGCATACGAAACCTGGCGGGATTGAAACGGGTGACGCTGGAGCTGGGGAACAACTCCGCCGTCATCATCGACGACGATGCAAATCTGGATGAGGCCGTGCCGCGCTGTGTTACCGGCAGCTTCGCGCACTCGGGCCAGGTTTGCATATCCGTGCAGCGCATCTTCGTGCACGAAAAGATTCGGAAGGAATTTGTCGAGCGATTTGTGGCGGCAGCCGGCCAGCTGAGGATCGGTCATCCGTTAGACCCCGAAACCGACATCAGTTCTTTGATTACCGAGAAGGAAGCGCAGCGGGTGGAGAGCTGGGTGGACGAAGCTGTAAAGGCTGGAGCAACACTGGTTCGCGGTGGCAGCCGGCGCCGCGCAACCATGGAGCCGGCTGTCCTCACCAATGTGCCTCCCGACGTTCAGCTATCGTGCCGCGAAGCTTTCGGCCCGGTGGTGGGCATCAACCCGTACACGGACCTGGACGAAGCCATCGAGCAGGTCAACCGCTCTGAATATGGGCTTCAAGCCGGCATCTATACGCGGGATCTCGAGAAAGCGTTTCGTGCGGCGCGGCGCGTACACGTCGGCGGATTCATGATCAACGAAGTGCCGCAATACCGCGCGGACCAGATGCCCTATGGAGGCGTGAAGATGAGCGGAACCGGCCGCGAAGGTCCCAAATACGCCATCGAGGAGATGACCGAGGTGAAGCTGATCTGCTGGAAGCCCTGACGGCGATCAGATCGATTGAATGGCCCGCATCAGATCCACCAGGCCGGAGCCTTCGAAATAACGCTCGCGGCCGAGCGATGTGGCGCTGTTCAGAAAAATCCTTTTCACGTCCTCGGGCTTGCCGATGAACTCCCGTCGGATCGAAAGAAAGGCCGCAATCGCCCCGGAAACATGCGGCGCCGCCATGCTGGTGCCGCTCTCGTCGATATAGGCGGCGGGGTGTTTGCCTTCCTTGAGCGAGCACACTCCCTCGAGCAGCTTCTGGCGTTTCATCAATTCAAGCTTCTTGCCCGTGGCGCAGGAAACAATGCGCTCGCCAGGAGCGACAAGGTCCGGCTTCAGCCGCCCATCCCCCGTTGGACCCTTCGAAGAAAAATACGATACGCCGTAAGTGTGAGGGCTGTCTTTATGCGTGGAGCCGACGGTGATGGCGAGGGCCGCGTTTCCGGGATCGTTGATAGTCAGTGAGAGACCGGTGTTGGTCGGGCCCGCCTTCGCCATCAGCTCGCCGTAGCCCGTATTGCCCGCCGCGATTACGACGGCCACGCCACTGCGAACCAGGCGGTCCACTTCAATACAGACCGGACTCTGGCCGCAGGCGAACCACTTGGCGTTAAACTCGTAGCCGAGGCTGATATTCACGCCGTGAACGCGCAGCGGTGGTTTGCCATGCCCGTTCACATCGGAGCGGATATATTCGAGGGCGCGCAGGACGTCTGTCGACCGAACCCGCCCATTGTCGTCCAGCACCTTGAGGCTGATCAGTTTGGTGAGCGGCGCCACGCCCGACAACAGGCTGGGATGCCGCACCGTCCGCCGTTCCAGACGTTCGAGGTCGGAATCGGGCGACACCGCCATCCGCTGGCCCATGCAATATTCGACACTCGACCCGTCCGCCTCCGGGCGGCACAGGGCGCCCGCGATAATCCCCGCGACGTGCGTTCCGTGCCCGAACTTATCGATTAGCGCGCCCTCCACATCCGGCTCATCCTTGGTGAAATCGCGATGCAGACCGCTCACTTCCCCGCCCAGGGTTTCGTACAACTGAAAATGCGGATGGTCGGCCTGAATTCCCGAGTCGATGACGGCCCACACAATCTCATTGCCCGACGCATCGTAGGCGCGCCGCGCCGCATCGGCCTTCACCGTCGCAACCGAGCGGTTAATAAGGGGCATCAATCGAAAATCCGGCCAGATCCGGTAGATACAACGCCGCTTGGAGTCCGTCTCGCTCTGATCGCGGCTGGCGAGGTCGCGCGCATCGCCGATGCTCAGGTAGCAGCGGTAATACGTGTTTGCGATCAGCAGCGGGGGCTTTTTCTCGTAGAGGGTCGCAAGGGCATCGTGAAGCTGGTGGAAACGTTCCCTCGCGCCCGGCAAGCCCTTTTCATGAAACAGGTTCAGCTCCACCACGACCGATGTGGGCGTGAGGTCGTCGGGCGGCATTCCGAGCTTGTCGCGTTCGTGCTGGTCTTCGATGTAAAAGGCCTCGGATAAGATGCCGGCCCGAAGTGGTTGCTCCTCGACGAATTTCTGTTTCGGAGGCAGCGGTGGCGGCGCGCCTTGATCGCTCATCTACTCAATTTTCCTTTCACGCCTCGCGGAGTGCCGCTGGTTAGTATACACGGCCCGTGCCATGCGGATTTCGCGAAATGGCCCAGCGTTCACTGCCCAAGGATCGGAGATGGGTGAGCATTGGGTGAATTCACGCATATCGTACTTCCAGCGGAGCCGGAACCTAATTAAAAATTATGCACTTAGTGGAACTTTCAATGCTGGTAAGCAAATTGCATTTCTTAGGGCATCATGGCATACGTAATTACCGACACGTGCACCAAAGACGAGCTCTGTGTAGACGCTTGCCCGGTGGACTGCATTCATCCGAAGAAGGACAACGCCAAATTCGAGGAAGTGCCGATGCTTTATATTAACCCAGACGATTGCATCGACTGTGGCGCTTGCGTTCCGGTTTGTCCCACCTCTTCCATCTATGTTTTGGAAGAATTGCCGGAGGACAAGGCCCACTTCGCCGCGATGAACGCAGCCTACTACAACTAACTCGCGAGGGGCAGGCTGCCGGGCATCCTGCCCGCTTCACGAATGCCCACCTGAGGTCTGTTCGCTCCTTCTGCTTTATACCGCAAAATGAGATGGAACAGAATGACAGAGCGCTCACTCACCCCATCCGAAGAACTTGCCGCAATCTGGGATACGCTGGACCGGGAAGAACGTCTCCGGGCGTTCCGCCGGCTTCACCAGGAACAGGCCTACGATTTTTTCCTTTCTCTTAGCTCACGCGATCAAGCCGAACTCTTGCTTCCGCTTTCCGAAGGGGAACGCCGCCTATGGATACGCCTTTTGCCGCCGGATGACGCAGTCGACGTCATTCAAGAAGCCCCCGCGGAAGCTCGCACAGAACTGATGGGTTTGTTGGATCCCGTGAGCAGGCGCGAGGTCACGGCCCTTCTTGCCTATGAAGAGGATGACGCCGGCGGATTGATGAATCCTCGTTTTGCGCGTCTCCGCCCGGACATGACGGCGGATGAAGCCATCAGCTATTTGAGGCGGCAGGTCGGGCTGGCGGAGACTATCTACTATGCCTACGTCCTCGATCCGGACCAGCATCTGCTTGGCGTTCTCAGCTTTCGTGAGTTGTTCACCGCCGCTCCCGATGCGGTCGTCCGCGACGTGATGAGAACGGACTTCCTCTCGGTGACAGAAGAGACGGACCAGGAAGCGGTCGCCCATCTTTTTCGCGAGCACCATTTGTTTGCCATTCCGGTCGTCGATCCGGACAACCGCATGAAAGGCATCGTCACGATCGATGACATCGTCTATGTCTTCGAAGAAGAAGCGGCCGAGGATATTCAAAAAATCGGAGGAATGGCGGCACTCGACGCGCCTTATCTGGATGTCGGGTTTTTTGAAATGATCCGGAAGCGTGGAGGCTGGCTGGCCATCCTGTTCGTTGGGGAGATGCTCACCGCCACCGCCATGGCCCACTTCGAGCAGGAGATTGCCGCCGCCGTGGTGCTTGCTATTTTTATCCCCCTCATTATCAGTAGCGGGGGTAATTCCGGTGGACAGGCAGCCACCCTGGTAATACGTGCAATGGCTACAGGCGAGATCGGCCTGCGCGACTGGTGGCGCGTGATCCGGCGCGAAATCGCCTCAGGCGTGGTGCTTGGCAGCATCCTTGGTGTGATCGGCCTGATTCGGATATTGCTCTGGCAGAAGATTGGGGGTATCTATGGCGAACATTACATCCTTCTTGCTACAACAGTTGCTGCCAGCCTGGTGGGAGTGGTTCTGTTTGGAACGCTGGCCGGATCCATGCTCCCCTTTGTGTTGAGGAAGGCCGGACTCGATCCCGCATCCGCCTCGGCACCCTTCGTTGCCACCCTCGTCGATGTGACGGGTCTCGCGATTTACTTCACAACAGCAAGGGTGATACTTACGGGGACTCTTCTGTAGCAGAACCTCCACGGTCTTGCTACGCAGGCTGCGCGATAATGAGAAAGACCCGGCCCATGTTTCGCGCTATACGAGAACAAATCGAAACGATATTCCGTGAGGATCCAGCGGCAAAGAGCGCCCTTGAGATCGTTCTTTGCTATCCGGGTTTCCATGCCATCCTGCTTCACCGGTTTGCACACAAGCTGTATCGTGCCGGCGTGCCTTTGTTGCCGCGGCTTATTTCACAGATCGGGCGTTTCACCACCGGCATTGAAATCCACCCTGGGGCTCGAATCGGGCGGCGGTTCTTTATCGATCACGGCATGGGAGTGGTGATTGGCGAGACCACCGAGATTGGCGATGACGTCTTGCTTTACCAGGGTGTAACACTGGGGGGGACAGGCAAAGAAAAAGGGAAGCGGCACCCTACGCTGGGAAATCATGTAGTGGTGGGTACGGGCGCCAAGGTGCTGGGGAATATCCGCATCGGCGACGGCGTAAAAGTGGGCGCAGGCTCCGTCGTCATTCATCCGGTCCCGGATCATTCCACAGTCGTCGGCATTCCCGGACGCGTGGTCCGCTCCAGGGGCAGTGAGGAGACTCTGGAGCATGGCAATCTACCGGATCCGGAAGGGCAGGCTCTCGACGAACTCTCAAGGCGCGTGAGCGACCTGGAAGCGCAACTGAAACTCCTGGCCGATGAAAGAATGAGCGAGCGGCGCGGCTGAGGCAGCTAACTAGCCAAGGGCGTTCGCCCTTGATATCCCTGCGGGATATAGAAGCCAGAAGTCAGGAGCCCGAAGCCAGGATGGCCCGGGCGTAGGAGTTCAGCAAACGACTGGCTTCTTCGAGCATGACC
>CAADGY010000245.1 GCA_900696665.1 uncultured Acidobacteriota bacterium | reverse complement strand
CGCCGCGGCGTCGATATTCCGTTCCAGGTCGAATTGAAGCGTGATCCGCGTCGATCCAACACCACTGGTGGAGTTGATCGAAGAGATGCCCTGAACTGACGTGAATTCCCGTTCGAGCGGCGTGGCCACGGTATTTGCCATCGTCTCCGGATTGGCGCCTGGCAGGCTGGCGCTCACCATGATGGTCGGAAAATCCACGTTGGGAAGATCGCTGACAGGTAAGCCGAGATAGGCGAGGACGCCAAAAACGCTGATACCTGCCATCAACAATGTCGTGGTGACAGCCCGCCGTATAAAGAACTCGGTGATATTCATGGCCGCGCCACTCCAATATTGCGCGCCTGCTCGCCGGTGGGTTCCCATGTGCGCACCACGTGCACCTTGATCCCTGATTTCACCCGCACCTGGCCTTCGACAATGACCCGCTCGCCCGGTTTCAAGCCCTTGTCAACAACGGTGAAATCGTTCCAGGTGCGAGCGGCTTCAACGGTTCGCAGTTCAGCCGTGGAATCGGGCTTCACCACAAAAACGTAGTGGCCGGTTTGTGAAGTACGCACGGCCGCAGCCGGCGCCACGGTGGCCGTCTGCATCGCCAGCCGTACGACGACATTGACGAACTGACCTGGCCAGAGCCTTCTATCCGTATTGGAGAACCGGGCTTTCATCAGGATGGTCCCGGTGCTCTGGTCCACTTCGTTATCCAGAAAATCAACCTGTCCCTCGGCTGGTGGGCCTTGCGCCTGCGCGGGTTGCGCCTCCACCAGAAGTTTCCCCCGGTCTGCATACCGGCGCAACTCGCTCAGGGATTGCTCCGGAATAGAGAAAGTGGCATAGGCAGGTGTGATCTGGTTAATGATGACTAGCGGCGTGTCGGCATTCACCGAAACGAGATTGCCCGCCTTCTGGGTCAGGTTTCCCGTTCTGCCGCCGATAGGCGCCCGTATGGTGGTGTAACTCAATTGCAGCCGCGCATCGGACAGCTTTGCTTCAGCGCCTTCCACCGCGGCGCGCGCGCTCTCTATAGCCACTCTGGACGCATCCGCACCTTTCTCGGCCGCGATGGCGCTGGTTTCGTATTGCTCGTTCTGAATTCGGGGAATGATCCCCTTCGAGGCAAGCTCTGCGTAGCGGTTGGCTTGCGAACGGGCGTTCTTCGCCTCCGCCAGGTCCCGCTCGTAGTTAGCTTCCGATTGTGCGAGTGCCGCTTTGGCATTCGCCAGCGCTGCCTCGGCTTCTTTGACCGCCTGCCGGAACTGGCGGGGGTCGATCTGAAAAAGAATCTGGCCCTGACGGACGTCGTCGCCTTCCTGGAAATGGACCCGTTCGATCTGCCCGGCGACTTGCGACTTCACTTGCACCCGCGAAAACGCCTCGATATTGCCAATGGCCTGGATTTCGAGCGGCACCTCCTGCCGGCGAACCTCGGCCACCACAACAGGCGGCGCGGGAGCGGCGCCGCTTTGCTCGGAGGATTCCTCCGGTGTGGCTGTACCACAGCCGTTCAATCCCATTACGACCACCAGACCTACGCTGGCTGCGATAACCTGGAGGCGGCAATTGACTTGCCGTCCGGCGGGCAAACTTCGGAACACAACGAACAGACGCTACCCCTCTCTACGATGTTACTTAATCCCTTGCTACCCTGTCCTACAGTCACCTGCCATGAAAGACAGAAAAAACCTTCTCGTCTTGTGCGCGTTCTATCTGTGCGGCGCACAAGGGATATGCCCACAACAGTCCGCCGCGCGCGCGCCTCTTCCTGCTAGTTTACCCGGTACCCTTGGATCCGAAAGCGGCCTCTTCGATCGATATCGAGGCTCTCCGGTTCCGCCGGTTAATTTCTTTGACTCGCCGCGTCTGGAAACACTGATCCGTGCAGGGACCCTTTATCTCTCGCTCCGGGATGCTATTACGCTCGCCATCGAGAATAACCTGGATGTCGAAATGCAACGGCTGACGCCCATCATCGCCGAAACTGACATTCTGAGGGCCCAAGCCGGCGGTTCGATTCGAGGCATTACAGCGAGTGTACAAGAGGGCCCCTCCGGGCTGGGTTCTACTGTGCGGGGAGCCGCCGGGCAGACCCAGGGCATCTCGACAACACCTGTAGAGACGCAATCCAGACAGCAGTCCGTGTCGATGGCGGCCGCGACAGGCGCCTCGGGACCGCCGGTCCCCAGCCTCGATCCCGCCGTGGTGGGAACCGCCGGCTGGAATCGCACCAATCGCCCACAAACCAATACTTTCATAACCGGGACGAACGAACTGACCTCCACCGCACAGTTGGGAGATTTGCGCTTTCAGCAAGGCTTCCTGTGGGGAGGAACCGCATCACTGGGCCTCGATATCACGCGCCAGAACACGAACAACCTGCGCTCGAATATCAATCCTGCTACCACGGCGGGGCTGGCGTTCACCTACGTTCAACCTCTCTTGCAAGGTTTCGGATTGGCGGTGAATAACCGGTTTATCCGAATCGCAAAGAATAACCGGCAGGTCTCGGACCTGGTTTTTGAGCAGCAGGTGATGACGACCGCTTACACAGTCGCACGCCTTTACTGGGACCTGGTGAGCTTGAACAGCGAATTGCGGGTCCAGGAACAATCCCTGGCTCTTTCCGAACGTCTATTGAACGACAATATCCTCCAGGAGCAGGCCGGAACGCTGGCGCCCATTGATGTCGTTCGAGCGCGGGCAGAAGTGGCTGGAGCACGAAGGGACCTGACCGTGGCCCAAACTCGCGTGCGCCAGCAGGAAACGATCCTGCTCGACTACATCACGCGGCAGACACTGGACGCGCAGCGGCTGGGCACGCTGCGCATCACGCCGACCGACGCCATCAGTCCGCCTGCCCAGGATCCGGTTCAACCGTTTCAAGACCTTGTCGCCGAAGCGGAACGACGCAGGCCAGAGCTCGCCGCCGCGCTTCTGCAAGTGGAGAACTCGCGCATTTCGCTTAGCGGCACGCGCAGCGCGCTGCTGCCTTCACTCGATCTTGTAGTGAACGGCCGCAGCAATGCTCTCTTCGGCCCCATCAGTTCGTTGCCGCTGATTCCAGGCAGCGCTGGCGGATTCATCGAACGCACAGCCGATCCAGCATTCGTAGGAGGGGCAGGCACGGGCCTGTCCCAGATTTTTCGAGCGCGATTTCCAGATTATGGAGTGCAGTTACAACTCACGATTCCGCTGGCGAACCGGGCTGCGCGGGCCGATTACACGCGGGATCAATTATCGGCACGCCAGCAGGAAATCCGGCTTCGGCAAATAGAAAAACAGATCGGTGTGGACGTGTCAAACGCGCTAATCGCGGTGGAACAGAGCCGGGCGGCGTACCAGGCAGCCGAGGAGGCGCGCATGTTTCAGGAGCAGTCGCTCGAGGCGGAAAGGGAAAAATACGCTGTGGGAGTTTCTACGAACTTCCTGGTAATTCAATACCAGCGGGACCTGGCCGAAGCACAGTCGGCCGAGGTGGCGGCACTGGCCGACTATGCAAAAGCACGGGCCACACTCGACCGCGTCACCGGTGGAATCCTGGAGCGCTACGGCATCTCGATCGTCGAAGCCTATCGCGGCCGGATTTCGAGCACCACGAGCGCTCCGGGGACACCGCCATCCCCACAGCGCCCGTGATGCTCCGGGCGTTGCAGCCTGCTTTATTCGTGTCGAGGCTTCACAAACACTGATGCGCGCTGGACGCCCGCGGCGTTTCTCGCCATCTCGCGTTCCGCTCTCGACTTGTATACTTCCCTGCCTCGGCCGGAGCCCGGCCCCCAGATCTGCGAAAGGAAGTGTGTTGCGCCGTACCGGTTGAACACGAGTTTGCCGGTTTCGGCCGCTTTCCTGGTCTCGACCGGCATCGTCAGAACCAGACAGGATGCCTTCCAGTCCGGGCTACTGATCCTGACAACTCCGGGCATGCTGTACGTGAAGGTGTATTCGCCGGCGGCCATCCGTGTAGTGCCCACTGTGAAGTCGAACGGGATGGTCGCTTTGAGCGGTAACTCAGCAAAGCCGGGCGCACTCATTAGCAGTGCCGCCAGACTTAGTGTTGCGAAAGTTTTCGGTGGCATTTTGGAATCTCCTCCTTTGCCGCCGGCGCCGTAGAGTGTCTCCCGGAACCGCCGGCTCACATAAGAGAGCGCCACCTGGAGAAAAGTCCGCCACGAGGGAGACCCGGCTTGATCCAACCGCCAGTACTGCAAGTACCTTGCGTACCAGGATCGAGTAACAATACCGGAATTCTTGTGGCTCTGCCATGAGCGGAATATCGTATAATTGCTCGCATCAGGCGTGTCTTCCTGGGAATGAAGGAGATTACGCAACTTCTGTCCGAATGGCGCTCGGGGAGTCGCGAAGTCGAGAATGAGCTTTTCTCACTCGTGCTGCCCGACCTGCGGCGTCTCGCACACTACCTGATGAAGCGCGAGCGCAAGGGGCACTCTTTGCAGTCCACGGAACTAGTCAATCAAATCTACGTTCGACTTGTCGCCGCCAAGGATCGGGATTGGCAGAATCGGGCTCATTTTTTCGCTATTGCCGCTAGAGCCATGCGCCGGTATCTCATCGATCACGCGCGCAGGCGGCCCAACGCCAACTTCGTGTCTTTGGAAAAAATCGAGCATTTCCTGTCTACCGGCAGTGCAAAGATCGATCAAATAATTGCCATGGACCGTCTGCTGGACACCTTGGCGAAAGAAAAGCCCGAATGGTGCACCGTGGTGGAAGTCAAGTATTTTCTCGGTCAGACGGATGAGGAAGCGGCGGAGGCTCTGGGTCTGCGTCTGCGCACCATGCAGCGGATGTGGAAGGACGCCCGGCAGTGGCTCTTCGAGAGAATGGAGTCCGCCAATGCAGAAGTCCCGGCCAGACAATCCAGATAGGGACGACCTCCTCATGAACCTGGTGGAGGTAGCGCTCGCGCGTCCGCCGGAGGAGCGCGAACAGTATCTGCACAGCGCCTGCCCGGATCCGGAAATATTTGGCGAGGCATGGAACTACGTTCAGTGGGAACAGCGTATGAACAGTTTCCTGCTGGATCCCCTCTTCCCAGCGGCTGAGGAGGAACAACCCCTTCGGCCGGGTGATCTCCTGCATCATCGCTTCCGTATCGGGAGCGAAGTTGCTCGGGGAGGCATGGGCGTGGTCTACGACGCATGGGATGAGAAACTGGATCGCCGCATAGCGATCAAGTGCGCAAAGTCCGGTTTCCGCAAGCGCCTTCCGCCGGAAGTCCGCCACGCGAGTGAAATCAGCCATCCCAACGTTTGCAAAATTTTCGAGATTCACGCGGCCTCGATAGACGGAGAAGAAATCGACTTCCTCACCATGGAGTTCCTGGAGGGAGAGACCTTATTGGACCGGATGCGCCGCGGTCCCCTGGGAGAGAAGGAAGCGAAGATCATTGGGCGGCAACTCTGCGAAGGGTTGGCGGAAGCGCACCGGAACCATGTGATTCATGGCGACCTCAAAAGCAATAACGTGATCCTTGCCACGGCAGCCGACGGAACCACGCGTGCCGTCATCACCGATTTCGGACTGGCTCGAAGGCCGGTCGCAGCCCGGTTCGAGACACAATCGGGCGAGACTGCCGGAACACCGGATTACATGGCGCCGGAATTGTTGATGGGCGGCAAGGCTTCAATGGCCTCAGACGTGTACGCCTTGGGCGTTATACTGCATGAGTTGGCGAGCGGTCGGAAACCGTTCCCGCCAAGCACTTCCTGGGAAGGACGGCTCCGCCGGAGGCCGCCTGCGGTGAAACACGCGTGGAACCCTATTCTGCGCCGCTGTCTGGATCCGGACCCGGCCCGGAGATTTCGGGATGCCGGCGAACTGGCACAAACGCTGACACCCGCGCCTTCCCGCCGGCGAATGCTGACCGCAGCGGCGGCGATTGTTCTGGCGGCTGTTTCCTACGCGCTGATGGCTGTGCCAGGGTATCGGGAATCGGTGCGGCTCGCGGTACTGCCGTTCGAATCCAGCCGGGATACGGTTAACCTCGCCGCAGAGTTGATTCGCAAAACGGACTCTCAAATGGCGCGCCTCAGGGGAAATGCGCATACGAAGCTGGCTATCATCTCCCTGAGCAGTGCGCTGCGACACAAAGTGGACACGGCCGAAAAGGCCGGCGTGTCGCTCGGCGCAACGCACGCCCTTCATGGGAGCCTCTCAAGAACCGGCGATAAACTGATCCTCCAGGCCTACCTGATGGATACACGTTCTATGGCCAAGACAAAGGAGTGGAAAGCCGAATACGCTCCAGAAGAAACGCGGTATATTCCCGTAGCTCTTGCGGGTATGGTAACAGGCGCCTTGCGACTGCCGCCGTTACAAATTGCGCCGGCGGTCAATGCGGCGGCACGTCAGGATTACCAGGCAGGGTTGTTTCATGTGCGCCGCGATAGTGGCGTCGATACCGCTCTTGCGCACTTTCAACGGGCCGTTGCGGCCGACCCGGACTCACCGCTCACGCATGCTGCACTCGCCGAAGCGCAATGGTTCAAGTACTATCTCACGAAAGATCCACTCTGGCTGGATCGGACGGCTGAGTCCGTGAGACAGGCGCAACAGCGCAATTCAGACTTGGCCCCTGTACACCGCATAGCCGGACTGCTCCAGGCAAACTCCGGATGGTACGAATCCGCCGCGGCCGAGTACCGCAGAGCGGTCGAATTGGAGCCGGATCAGAGCGACGGATACAGGCGGTTAGGCATGGTTTATGAAGCAAATAACCAGGTCGAGGAGGCTTTGGCGGCATATCGCGCAGCCGTGGCAGCCGAACCGCAATACCACCGTAACCACCAGGCGCTAGGGACGTTTTATAACACGCGCGCCGATTACAACGAAGCCGCCCGCCACTTCGAAAAGACCGTTGCGCTGGCGCCGGATGAGCCCGCGGCACACTTCGCCCTTGGAACGACATACTCGTATGCGGGACGATTCGCCGAGGCCGAGCACGAACTTCGCCTGTCCATCAATTTGGGGGAAACGCCAACAGCACTGCACACACTCGGATACGTTCTGATGTGCCAGGGCCGCGATCGGGAGGCCATTCCATTCATCTCTCGCGCACTGGGCGGCTGGCCCGAAAGGTATCTCTGGTGGATGAACCTCGGGATCGTCTACCGGCGAGTAAACCTCACGGCCGAATCCCGACGGGCCAACCTCCGGGGTCTCGAGCTCGCTGAGAAAGAAATAGCGCGGAATCCGCGCAACGGGAGCACCCGAGCGCACTTGGCCTACTTATGCGCGCGTCTCGGCGACCGGCGAAGGGCCGAATCCGAAATCCTGCAATCCCTCCAACTGTCCCCGAATGACGGCGACGTGCGCTTTGCGGCGGTGGCTACTTATGAGGCGCTCGGCCGTCGTGACAATGCCCTTTCCATTTTGCAATCGGCGCCCTATGAAGTGCTTGCCGACGTGAGCCGCTGGCCTGACGTGGCGGGATTGCACAAAGATATTCGCTTTCTACGGTTGTTGGCTTCACACAAAGTGCAATGAGAGGAAACGCACATGACCGTCGAATACAAGATCAAGTTTGAGAAGGATAGCGTAACCATCACACAGCGCGTGGAACCCGTTGCTTCAGGCGCCATATCCGCACAGCCAGACGCTTCGGATGGCGCAACTGTTTCGAGTGCGTTAGCCAGTTCGTTTGATGAAACCCTGGCTATGCGTCCTCAGTCCGCGGAAGGCGGCGGCTTCCAGGACCCGGCAGGCCCAGGCGGAGGCGCACCAGCAGGACCTATGGTGGTTTTCGGACCCATCGTGATTCGCGGTTCGGGTCCTATTGCCGCAAACGGTAAATGAGAAGCTGACCCGCTTCGGAAGCGGAGAGGGGGAGCATGCCATTCAAGATGCAAGAACAGGATGCGGACCAGTGGTGCTGGGCCGCCGTCTCAGTAAGCTTGGAACACTACTTCTTCCCAATCTCGACTACAAGCCAGTGCCAGATGGCGCAAGACGTTCTGGGCGCGGCCGACTGCTGTAGCGACAGAGAGGTCTGTAACCAACCAAGAAAATTGCAGGAGGCTCTCGACGTGATTCGCCGGAAGACTGCAAAGCTGCCGCGGCGGCTGACGTTCCAGACACTGCCGCAACCATTGGGCTTCCCGGACATCCGCCGGGAGATCGACGCCGGCTTTCCGGTGTGTGCCAGGATCGGGTGGGCCGGCGGAGGCGGGCATTTCGTTGTGGTATCGGGTTACCGGCAATCGCCCTCCGGAGACTCGAAAGTAGATGTGGCGGATTCTCTTTTCGGCGAATCCACAACAGACTTCGACGAGTTCCTCTCAGCATATAGGGACAGCGGACAGTGGACCGCAACGTTCCTGGTGCGGGTCCAGAAAGGATGACGGGAATGTCTTTGATTGGGCAGACGCCTTCGGATCGGACGAGAAGGGCGATCCTCTGCGCCCCGGAGTTTTTCCGCCAGGGGGATCCCTCTCCCGACGTTCTGTTGGAATCTCGATGGGGACAACAGGTCTTCACCCTCGAGCTTCAGGACATCGCAAACGGACATGGATTGGGAGCAGCCAAGCCTACAAGTTGGAGGGTTCTGGCTGGCGGCGAGACGGGCCCCGCGGTTGCCGCAAGCGTTACTCAGCCACGTTCGGGAGCGGCGCCGAAAATGACGAGCCTGGGGCGTGGAGCTAAGGTCGAGCGGGCCTTTCGCGCCGCCCAGGAAATCGAAAGGCTGCCCGAAGTACTGGAGCGCGATTACGAATTATCGGTATTGAGCATCCCCGGACTTCTCATGGAAGCGTTTTGGTTGAAACCGGCGGAAGGAGGACCTGAGCTGATCGTGCCCTTCCTCACCCTCTCCCGGCATCTCGAATCGATGCGGCGATATTCGGCAGAGGAATTTTTCCGGATTGTCCAGCCGCTCGCCAAAAAGCGGCTGGAGTTTGACGACACGCAGCAACAAGGTCACTGATCCTTCAACCGGGCGTACGAAGGAGATGCGCCGGCGCTCTGGTTTGGCGCCGGCTTGATCCATGTCATCCCGTTTCGAAGCATGGTAGTCTTTTTCGTCGCCGGATCGTATTCATACAGACCGCGGTTGTGCAGTGTAAGGATCCTGAACCCGTATTTGTCGGCAAGATCCCTGTCTTGTTGGCTTGGAGCCGGCTCCGCACTGTGCGGGTGTACGTGAAACACGGCGAATGTTTCGCCGGGAAGCACCGACACTTTTTGCCTCATAGACTGGTTCGTGAACGCCTCGATTGTGACTGTGTAGCTGTTCGGGCTGCCATCGAGGCGGAACGTAGCCTCTACTCCCCTCGTCCCGTTGGCAGATTGCTTCCACACGGTGATCATGGCGGCTATCACGTCGGGGTTATTGATTACCCGCAATTCGGTCTCTTGCGCATGAGCATCCAGCCCCAAGAGGACCAACGCCGCCCCTATCGCGCTGAGGTGCATCCCCTGTACCTCCTTCGCAGTTAGCGAAGGAAGCAGGGATGGTCCGCCAGGTATGAGCACCGCTTACGGATTGATCAAGGGTGGAGGAAGGCAAGTCGAATCACTCGAACCGCAGCGCCTCAATAGGGTCGAGGTTGGCCGCTTTCTTTGCCGGGTAGTAACCGAAGAAGACCCCGATCGCCATCGAAAACAGCGCCGAGCCCACGGCGGCGAGTGGCGAAATGGACTGTGGCCAGCCGAATGCCGCCGATAGCAGCGCGGACACGCCAAGCCCCATCACAATACCGGCTAAACCTCCGGCGAGTCCGAGCACCACAGACTCGATCAGGAACTGAGCCTGGACATGCTTCGAGCGCGCGCCCACAGCCATTCGGATTCCGATTTCGCGCGTGCGCTCGGTAACCGACACCAGCATGATATTCATGATCCCGATGCCGCCCACCAGCAGCGAAACAGCGGCAATGCTTCCCAGAAGCATCGTCATGACGCGCGTCGTCGCTTCCGCGGCCTCCGCCACCTCCGTAAGATTGCGGACCCGGAAGTCATCCGGCTGGCCGGGTCGAATATTGTGGCGGATGCGAAGCATTTCCGTGATCTGCCGCTCCGCGTCGCTCGTAGCCGATGAACTCACAGCCGAAACATAGACCGTCGGCACGTAGGTGATGGACATGAGCTTCTTCATCGCTGTCGTGTATGGCACCAGGATCGTATCGTCCTGATCCTGTCCCCACTGGCTCTGGCCTTGTGCCTGGAGAACCCCCACGATGCGAAACGGCAGATTGCGGACGCGCAGTGTCTGTCCCACGGGGTCCATGCCGGGGAAAAGCTCGTTTGCAACGGTCTGCCCGACAATCGCGACGCGGGCCGCGGTGCGTACATCCGTTTCATTGAAGAATTCGCCGCTCGACACGGTGCGGTTCCGCACGTCGGGATATTGGGAGCCGACTCCTTCAGCGCGCGTGGTCCAATTCTGGCTGCCGGAGACCAGCGTCACCGAAGCGTGCACGCTGGGGCTTGCCGCCGCAACGGCGGGAGCCTCCCGCAACAGCGCGTCGACGTCCTCGGGGATGAGTGTCGTTGTGGTGCCGGCGCCGCTTCGCAACCCTCCACTCGTCTGGCTGCCCGCCGAGACGATCAGCATGTTTGTTCCCATGCTCTGGATCTGCTCCTGCACCTGTTCCTGGGCGCCCTGGCCAAGACTCACCATCGCGATGACCGAAGCCACGCCGATGATGATGCCGAGCATGGTCAGGAACGTCCGTGCCTTATTGCGGCCCAGCGCGCGCATGGCGATCTTGATGACAGCAGCGATCATTTCTCCTCCAGTTCAAAATCCTCTTCGGCGGGTGGAAGCGCCGCCAGTTCTTCCGTTGCATCGCGCACCCTGCGTACTCGCCGGTCCTCGATGATGCGCCCGTCGCGAACGGTTACTACACGGCTGGCGAAATCGGCGATATCGGGCTCGTGCGTCACCAGGATGATAGTGATGCCGGCATCGCGGTTCAATGCCTGAAAGACTCCCATAATCTCGAGGGAGGTCCGCGTATCGAGGTTCCCCGTGGGCTCGTCGGCGAGCAACAGCGACGGATTGTTGACCAGCGCCCGGGCGATGGCCACGCGCTGCTGCTGGCCCCCGGAAAGCTGGTTCGGATGGCTCTCTTCCCGGTGGGCGAGGCCAACGATACTCAACGCAATACGGCTGCGGCGTGCGCGCTCGGCCGCCGGCACGCCGGAGTAGATCAGGGGCAACTCCACATTTTCGAGAGCGCTGGTCCGCCGCAGCAGGTTGAATCCCTGGAATACGAACCCGATCTTCCCGTTGCGTATGCTGGCACGCTGGTCTTTATCGAGTTCCGATACGTCCACGCCTTCAAGGAAATAAGAGCCTCGCGTAGGGCGGTCGAGGCAGCCGAGGATATTCATCAGCGTCGACTTGCCCGAACCGGAAGCGCCCATGATCGCTACGAATTCACCCCGGTAGATCTCGAGGTCAATATGGCGCAGCGCGTGGACGGGTACCGAGCCGGCGAAGTAGATCTTTTCAACCCCGGCGAGTTCGATGATGGGAGCACCGTGATAATCCGGAGCCAACCCGATTCCAGACAGCGCGACTCTGTCCTTCACCGCCGTATGCATACGTCACCGCCTCCCTGTCCGTCCGGTTTGGAAAATGGAGCGCGCCGGCGCCTGGGCGCCCGCACGGCCCGCCCCGTTCGAAGAGGCGGCGGCAACCCGGTCGCCTTCGCTCAGATCTCCGGATACGATTTCCGAAAAGATGCCATCTGTCAGGCCGGTTCGGACTGAAACGGGAACAAGCCCTTCATCCGTCACCTTCCACACGGTTAGATGCCCTGCCAGGACCGGTCTCTGTGCCTGCTGCCCTCCGCCGGATTCCGGACGGAACCGCAGGGCCGCATTCGGCACCGCCAGCACGTCTTCACGCTGCGCGACGATGGCGGTAACATTGGCCGTCATGCCCGGCTTCAGCTTCAGGTCCGGGTTGTCCACTTCAACGACAGCGGTATAGGTAACCACGTTCTGTACCATCTGGGGCGCCAGCCGCACCTGTGCGATGCGTCCGCGGAATACATCGTTCGGATAAGCGTCCACCGTGAAGCTGACGCGGCTGTCCCGCGAAAGTTGCCCTACGTCGGCCTCGTCGATCTCGGCGAGCACCTGCATACGAGTCAGGTCATTTGCGATCAGGAAGATCGTCGGTGCTTGCAGACTGGCCGCTACCGTTTGTCCAACGTCCACGTTTCTTTCCACCACTACGCCATCGATAGGCGCCTTGATGATGGTGTGATCGAGGTTCACCGACGCCAGTTGCACAGCTGCGTGGGTCTGCTGCACCTGCGCATTCGCCTGGGCCAGTTGCGAGCGCGCTGATTGCGCCTGCGCCTTCGCCTGGTTCACCTGCGCCGCAGCCTGCTGCTTTTGCGCCTGGGCTTGCACCAGCGCCGCCTCGGAGGATTCCAGAGTCATACGCGCGCCGACACCGGCATCGACCAACTGCGTGTTGCGGTCGTATGTCCTTTGCGCGTCGGCAGCCGCGGATTCCGCGCGAGCGAAATTCGCCTCCGCCGCCTGAACCGAAGCATCGGCGGAGAGCACAGCGTTCTGAGCGCCTTGTGCATTCGCCTGTGCGCTGAGGTAGTTTGCGTTCGCTTGGGCCAGTTGCGCCTGCAACTGTGCCGGATCCAGCCGGGCGATAACCTGCCCTTTCTTCACTTGCGTATTGAAGTCGGCATACAACTCGGCGATTGTTCCGGATACCTGCGTGCCGACCTGCACGGTCGTCACAGCTTGAAGCTTGCCGGTGGCGCTGATCGTTTTCGCGATCGTCTGGCGTCTGATGGCGATGGTGTCGTAAGCCGGGGCGGCGGGCTTCGCTGCCACTCTCCAAGCAGCCGCGGCTACGGTAGCCAGAGCCGCTACCAGAGCAGCAAGTGCCAGTTTGCGCTTCGAGGAACCCAGGCGCTCCGGGATACCTCCACGGGTGGGCCGCGCTACTTCCTCCTGAGGCATGCCTGCCGGCGCATAGCCGGCATATCGTTCGAGTATGTCCGGGCGGGCTTGCTGTTCGGCAACCATCGTCTGTTAAGCTCCTTTCTAAACCTTTAGACGTACATTTAAATCATTTGGATGTAAGGGTTTGTAAAGGTTGGCAAGGGAAGCTGACGATTGCGGAGGCGCAATACGAATACAATGGGACACGCAGCATAAGGAGCGTTATGAAAAGGATTTTCGCAATCGGGACGGCAGCCCTCGCGGTACTTGCCCTTTCCTGTAGCCGACAGGACGGCCGGTCTCCACGGACCTTCTCCGTGGCTCAGTCCGGCGTGGCCGATGTCACCGGCAGCGACAACGTTGCACTGCAGAAAGCGGCGAATCTGTTGCGCCCCGGCGACACGCTCGTCATCGGCGCCGGGACCTGGGAGATGCACAACAGCCTCTTGCTTCCATCTCATGTGACAGTCCGCGGCATCCCGGGAAAAACGATTCTGAAAAAAAGCCGCGGCGTGGAGTCCAGCCTCATCGAGGATGGCGATTATGGGGAGCGCGTGCTCGCAGTCGCGGAACCGGAGAAATTCCGCCCCGGCATGGGTGTTTCCATCTCTGACGATGAACTGAGTAGCGGCTGGGATATCAGTGTCTCAACCGTACAGGAAGTAAAGCCTCCGTTTCTGATCATCAGCCCCATGACATTGCGCGATTATGACCAGGAGCAGAAGAAAGCGCGTATCCGCAATACTTTTCCGATCCTCTGTGCCGTGAATGCGGAAAAGGTGGTTATGGAGAACCTGATCGTAGATGGCAACCGTGCGGAAAACGCTTACATCGATGGCTGCCGGGGCGGCGCTATTTACCTGTACAACGTTCGCGACGTGATCATCCGCAATTGCACCGCGCGCAACTATAACGGCGACGGAATCTCTTTTCAGATCACCGATGGTGTGCGGGTTATCAATTCTGAATCGTATGGACATTCCGGATACGGCGTTCATCCTGGCACCGGCAGCGCACGCCCGGTGGTGAAAGACTGCCGGCTTCACGACAACGACGATATAGGGTTGTTCCTTTGCTGGCGTGTACGGCATGGCCGGTTTGAAAACAATACGATCGAAAACAATGGCCGGTATGGAATCTCGATCGGGCACAAGGACACCGACAATATGTTCGTTGACAACGTCATCGCGCGGAACGGTTCGGCCGGCGTCTATTTCAGGAAGGAGACGTTCAAGAACAGCGGTCATCGCAACACGTTCCGGGAGAACAAAGTCCTGGATAACGGAAACGCGAAAGAGGGGTACGGGTTCTATATTGCACCGGCTGCGGGTGACCTGGTGATCGAAAACAATTCGATCGCGGAAACGCGCGCCACGGGAGGAACTCAGCGCATCGGCATCTACAAGGCAGCCGGCACGGGCGCGCTCCTATCCCAGGGAAACTCCATGAAGGGACACACCGGCGGGGACTACCGGGAAGGCGCTGTCCTGACGACAGCCTTGCGCTAACCCGATGACGCGGGAATGCTACGACGCGGCGGTACTGGGTCTCGGGGCCATGGGTGCGTTCACCTGCCTCGAACTGGCGCGGAGGGGGTTATCTGTAGTCGGTCTCGATCAGTTTACGCCGCCGCACGATCGAGGCAGCCATAGCGGCGACACACGCGTCTTCCGCGTAGCGTACGCCGAGCATCCGGAATATGTTCCACTTGCGCAGCGCGCCGGCCAACTCTGGGACCGTCTGGGCGAGGAAGCCGGAACCGTTTTCCTGCACCGTACCGGCATGATCAACCTGGGGCCGGAAGATAGCCCGCTTATTGCCGGCATACAAGACAGCGCCGCGAAGTTTGGCCTGGAAATCGAAGAGTTTCCCGAGGAAGAGGCCCGGCTGCGCTTTCCAGCGTTTCATCCGGAACGCGGATCCAAGATCCTGTTTGAGCCAGGGGCGGGATGGGTGGATGTCAACGGCTGTTTACGTTTCGCCCTCGAACAGGCCGCGCGGGCGAGCGCCGAATTGCGCATGCAAGCGCGCGTGGAAAGCTGCCGGCGCGAGGGCGGAGACTTCCTGATCCGCACCACTTCCGGAACCGTCATTGCCCGGCGGTTGATCGTGGCCGCGGGGGCATGGTCCGGGCTGCTACTCGCCCGTCTCAATCTGCCGTTGAAGGTCCTGCGTAAGGTGCTGGTGTGGGTAAAGCCACTCCACCCCACTCCGTTTGAGCCTGGTGTCTTCCCCGTTTTCGCCTCTGCAGGAGAGTTCTTCTATGGCTTCCCCAACATCCATGGAGAGGGAGTCAAGCTCGCGATTCATTGGAGCCGGGAGCCAATGCAGCCAACCGATATCGATGTACCCCAACCCGAGGTCGATACAAAAGAAATCCAGCCGGTTCTCGAAAAGGCCGCCCAACTGCTCCCGTCTCTCGCTGGGCCGCTGCCCGGCGCGCTCGATCGTGTGATTCGTGCAAAGCCGTGTCTCTATACCATGACTCCGGACGAGCACTTCATCATCGGCCGGCACCCGTACTGGGAGAATGCGTACATCGCGGCGGGATTTTCGGGCCATGGGTTCAAATTCGCTCCAGCCATCGGCGAGATTCTGGCCGGTCTGGCACTCGACGGCAAAGCCTGCCTGCCTATCGGCTTTTTCAGCCTGCCCCGCTTTGAGGAACCGGCCGCACGACGAGGCGTTCACCCATAGCTCAACCGCGTTGCCGCGCCAGTTGGCGGCGTAAAGATCGGGGTGGCCATCCGCGTTCACCTCCACGATCCGCATGCTGTGCGATGCCGCCATGGCGCTTCTTCCATTTCTCTCTAACATCATCGATGCATGCAACCTCACCGCCCGTGCTGTACCGGACGGGGGCTTTGATGACGTGCTCTTTCCAACCGGGATTCTCGTGCCAAACCAGATCATTGGTGCTGTGGCCGCCCGCCAACAGGTCGGGTTTCCGGTCACCGTACAGCTCGCCGATGCTCTTGAGCCGGATGTCCCGCGGCCGGTTCTCATCGACGAGAACTTTGTTGAAAATCAATTGATCCGGCGCGGCTGCCGGTGATTGAGTCAGCAGCCACAGCGCCAATGCGCATCAGCCGGCTCCGTTCGCGTCCCGATTATTTCCGGAACATACAGACAAGGCAAGTCCGGCGGCAAGCGGGTGCGCCGGTTCGCCGCCGGAGGACCTTTTGTGCCTGACTTACTTCGATCGCGTAGCGGTGAATTCGCGTGGCGGACGGTTACCACCCTCCACCGTTTGCTTGAACTTGATTTCGTCGCCCGCCACTTTCCCTTCGTAATTCATTACGAAACTGCGGTCCTGGAACTGACGCTTCACTTTGAAGGTGATCACGTCACCATTAATCTTCCCGTCGGAGATTGCCGTCTCACCTCCCCTGGCCCCGGACATTGTGCCCGTCAACTGGCCTCCGTCGGCTTTGAGGTTCAAGATCACTTCTATGGTCCGCCCCTGGCGGCCTTCCATTTTTGCCGTCCACGTGCCGGTTACATCAGCCGCCAAAACACAAATCGCGGTCAGCGCGAACAGTGCCGGCAGCAGCGTTATTCTAGTCCATCGCATCGTAATCTCTCCATTTGTCCGAAATCTCGGATTTCGTGTGTCATAGGAGACTCGCGCGGCGGCTGCAAGGTTACCTCACGTCCATTAACCGGATGTAAGAATATGTAAGCGTACGTGACGCGCCGGAGATTCTGAACCAGCCTTAATGATTGTGCCGTGGAATTTCGGTCCCTACTCCGCGATACTTCACAGCGAATTCCAGGCACATGCCCGTGGAAAGCTGGCCGACATGGGAGCGTTGCAGTTCCTGCCAGGGCGTCTGGTGTTCCGGCAAGACAATCTTCAACCCCGCCCGGCGTTTTGCGATCTCCTCTTCGGAGAGCAGCATGTCCACACGCCGTGCGCGCAGGTCCACACGTATCTGGTCTCCGGTTTCCAGGATCGCCAGGTTGCCGCCCACCGCCGATTCCGGCGATGCGTTCAGAATGGAAGGACTGGCCGAAGTTCCGGACTGCCTGCCGTCACCAATGGTGGGGAGCTGATTAATTCCTTTTTGGACCAGTGCATCCGGCGGTAGCATATTGACCACCTCCGGCGCGCCGGGGTAGCCAACCGGACCCACACCACGTATCACCAGAATGCAATGCTCATCCACTTTCAGAGCGGGATCGTTGATACGGGCGTGGTAATCCTCAGGCCCTTCAAACACGATGGCCCGCCCGGTGAAGCACTCCGGATTCGCGGGGTCCGACAAAAACCGCCTGCGGAACTCTTCGCCGATTACCGATGTTTTGATCAGTGCAGCATCGAACAGATTGCCGGAAAGCACGACAAATCCCGCGTTCTCCTTCAACGGATTCGTGTAAGGGCGGATCACGTCGTGGTTCGTGCTCCTTACCCCACCGTACACCTCGCCCACGGTCTTGCCGGCGACCGTGAGGGCCGGCTTTTTGATCAGCCCGGCTTCGATCAATTCACCCATGACGGCGGGCACGCCACCGGCGTGATAGTAGGCCTCGGCCAGATATTCTCCCGCAGGCTGGACGTTGACAAGCAAGTGCACCCGGTGACCTATTGCTTCCCAGTCATCGATGTCCAGGGGAACTCCCATGTGCCGGGCAATAGCGGTGATATGCGGTGGGCAGTTGGTGGAACCGCCGATGGCGGACGTCACGACGATGGCATTCTCGAAGGCCTCGCGCGTCATGATCTTTTCGGGAGTAAGGTTTTCGTGCACCATCTCGACAATGCGTTGCCCGGTCGCGTACGCCATCTGCGCGCGCTCCCGGTAAGGCGCGGGGATGGCGGCACAGCCGGCAAGCGACATGCCCAAAGCCTCGGCCAGTGAATTCATCGAAGTCGCCGTTCCCATGGTGTTGCAGTGCCCCACGCTTGAAACCGAGGCCGCGACCATTTCCATGAATCCGTCCCGGTCGATTTCCCCCGCCGCGAACAGCCGCCTCGCTTCCCATAGCGCCACACCCGAACCGGCCAGTTGGCCCTTGTAATAGCTGTTCAGCATCGGGCCGCCGGAGAAGACAATCGCGGGAATATTCACCGTGGCGGCAGCCATCAGCCCAGCCGGTGTTGTCTTGTCACAACCGGTCGTGAGTACCACTCCATCCAGCGGGTAGCCGTGAAGAACCTCCACCAGGCCCAGGTAAGCCAGGTTGCGGTCAAGCGCCGCCGTGGGCCTGCGGCAGGACTCCTGGAGCGGATGCACCGGAAATTCGAACGGAATACCTCCCGCGTCCCGTATGCCGTCGCGAATTCGCGCCGCCAGTTGCAAGTGATGGCGATTGCATGGCACCAGATCGGAACCCGTCTGGGCGATGCCGATCACCGGCTTTCCGGACTGCATCTCTTCGCGTGTGATGCCCTGGTTGGGAAAACGCTCAATATAAATGGCCGTCATTCCAGGGTTCATGACGTTGTCGAACCAGTTGCGGGAACGCAGTCTCCCCGGACATTCATCCTTCGGTAGCAATGTGCTCATGTTGAGCGACATTGTAGCGCGCCGCACCGGCTCTGGTGGATCAGCGGATTTCGCCGGACGCGCGCAGCAAGGTTTCCTGCAACAGAAGCTCGTGATCGTAGGAATAGCGCAGAGCGGTATTCGAAGTGATGGCGCGCGCCAGTTCCTCAAAATCCGCTACGTAGCGCGGCTGTGGCGGGAGCTTCAATTCCTGCCAGCCCTGCTTATAGGGCCCTTTGACATTGCGCAGGTAGATACGCAGCGTGGCCGACGGTTCCATCGGCTGGATCAGAATAGTGCCATCCGTGCCGATGACTTCGAAGGACCGGTGCGGGACGGCGCCCGCCATCTGCGCCGAACTCACAACTAAGGCGAGCGCTGAAGGATATTCGAAAACAGCCAGCGTGTTGTCCTTCAACGTGTCGTCGATCCGCGTATCGTGCCGCAGCCAGGACTTGGTGGCTGTAGGACGCCCGAGAAAGGCGATCACGCGATCGATCATGTGCCCGCCCAACTCGAACATGGTTCCACCGGGATAGCGCGCCTCGACAGCTCTCTGTGCCGCATCGCGGTCGGCGCTGATAGTCGCCCGTATCATGAACACGTCTCCCAGCCAGCCGTTGCGATACGCTTCGAGCGCCTTGTCCACTCCCGCGTGGAACCGCCACATGTAGCCGAGTTGAAGGTTGCGCCGCTTCCGGCGCGCGATTTCCACCATCTCCCGGAACGGCTCCAGCTTGTTTGTGGGAGGCTTCTCGAGGTGAAGGTGTTTACCCGCTTCAAGCACCTTCTTTCCGAAGGGCACGGCGTCCTTCACTTCGCCTTCGAACACGATTAAATCGAGCGAACGGTCGTTCAGCAACTCGTCCATTGACACCCACCGCAACGGCTTCAGCAGTTCGAGCCCTCCGCGCTCTCTTTTGGTCTCCTCATCGGGTTCGCAAACGGAAACCACCTCGTAAGCGGGGTTCTTGTACATCGCATCGAGCTTCCCGGTAAGGTGGCTGTGCTGGATGCCCAGGATCCCGGTGCGAACCTTACGCTGCGCACCGGCGGTGTGAGCGGCGGGACCGAACGCCGCGACGGTTCCGGCCAGAAAGTCTCTGCGGTGAATCTGCTTCATGTGAATCCTTGAGCCAATATACACGAGCGTAGTCCGCGCCTTGTGCTATACTCGCGAAACTTGACACTACCCGAACTTTTCGATCTTTCACTGGTGCTCCGGCGCGATGAACCCGCGCTCGACTGGGACCGTACATATACCTTCGGCGAATTAGACGCGCGAGCGTGTCAAATGGCACATGCTCTTGCCCGTCGCGGCGCCGGCGCAGGAGACAGGCTGTGCGTCTACCTGCCGAACTCCATCGCCTACATCGATCTGTTCCTCGCCGCCACGCGCCTGGGCATCATCTTCGTACCAGTAAACATCCTGTACCGTGACCGCGAGATCCGCCACATTCTTCAGGATTCGCAACCGGTGGCGGTGGTCAGCGACGGCACACATCGGGAACACGTGCCGGACGGCGTGCCTCTCTGGCCGGTGGAGGATCTGGTCCGCGAGGCAGCGGATCAGCCTGAGACCCGTCGGGTCGCTGTTACCGACGGCGATACGCCTGCGGCGCTCGTGTACACGTCCGGGACCACCGGCGCATCCAAGGGAGCAATCCTCTCGCACAACGTTTTCGCCGTAAATGCGCTGAACTTGATTTCGTGCTGGCAGATCACCGCCGCCGACCGTCTCCTGCTTACACTGCCGCTCTTCCATGTGCACGGGCTCGGCAACGGCCTGCATTGCTGGCTGATCAGCGGCTGCCGTATGCGCCTGGCTGAACGGTTCGATCATGCCAAGGCTGCCGAATGGATGCTGGACTTCAAACCTTCGCTGTTCTTCGGTGTGCCGACGATGTATGTGCGCCTGCTCGAAATGGAAGAACGGGCGGCACGCCGCATCGGCGAGGCCATGCGCCTGTTTGTCTCGGGCTCCGCGCCTTTGCCGTCGCAGGTGCTCGAAGCGTTCCGGAATCTCTACGGGCATACGATTCTTGAACGCTACGGCATGAGTGAAACGCTCATGAACATTTCGAATCCCTACGCCGGCGAGCGCCGCCCGGGCAGTGTAGGTCTCCCGCTGCCAGGCGTTTCGGTACGCAATCTTGACCCCGAGGGAAATCCGGTGGGTGATGGTGAGACCGGAGAGCTGTACCTGCGCGGTTCGAATGTATTCTCCGGATACTGGCGCCGCCCGGATGCGACGTCCGCTGCTTTTCGCGATGGATGGTTCCGGACCGGCGACATTGCTGTTCGCGCGCCCGACGGTTATTACACATTGCAGGGCCGGCGCAGCGACTTGATTATCTCAGGAGGCTTCAACATCTATCCGCGCGAAATTGAGGAGTTCCTGGCCGAGCAAACCGGCGTGGCGGAGGTTGCAGTGGCCGGCGTAGCCGATACGCTGCGTGGAGAGGTTCCCGTGGCCTACGTGGTTGCGCGGGGAGAACTGGACTGCGGAGCCCTGGAATCGGCCTGCCGCCGGCATCTGGCGTCGTTTAAAATCCCACGCGCGTTCATCGTGGTGGAGAAACTCCCCCGTACCGCACTCGGGAAGATTCAGAAGCACCTTCTGCCGGAGTGGAAGCGAGGTCAGTGAATAGCAGCCTGCAACTGCTGGTGACCTTAACCGGCGTGACGCTGTTGTTCGGTTGCGCGCAAGCGAACGGGACAATGGAAGGCGCGGCGCGCCAGGCTCTCCGGCTGTGCCGCGGCCGTGCGGCGCTATTGCCTCCGGTGTTCTTTCTGCTCGCCGCGCTGCTCGCCATGGTTGGGCCCGGCGCCATCCTGAGCACCGCGCTTCTGGCGCCGTTCGCGATGAATACGGGATTTCGCGCCGGCGTGCCGCCATTTCTTATCGCTCTCATGGTGGGCAATGGCGCCAACGCCGGCAACATGTCGCCCTTTTCTACCGTGGGCGCGATTGTCAGCGCGCTGATGACGCAGGAAGGACTTGGGGGGCACGAGTTCCGCGTGTGGTTTTTTCACGGTGCGGCTCACCTTATGTTGGCTATCGCCGCCTACGTTTTATTTGGCGGCCTGACCTTGTTCCGGAAGGGTTCCGCGGAATCGGTCCCGGCGCCGCCGCCTATGCAGCCTCGCCACGCGTTAACGCTGTTCATCACTGCGCTCTGGATCGCCGGTGTCGCGTTCCTTCACTGGCCGCTCGGGTGGTCCGCTTTCGGAGCAGCCGCGCTAGTCCTGCTGTTGCGGCTGGCTTCCCTGAAGCACGCCGTCGTACACATGCCCTGGAAGATCATAGCGCTGGTTGTCGGCATCAGCACCGCCGTCAGCTTCATCGAAAAAGCCGGGGGGCTCGCCTGGTTTCAACAACTGCTTGCACGCCTGGCGACGCCGGAATCGGTACACGGCATCATCGCCTTCCTTACGGGCGCGATTTCCGCCTATTCGAGCACTTCGGGCGTGGTCTTGCCGGCCTTTCTGCCTCTGGCTCCGGGAGTGGCTGCGCATCTGCCCGGCGTCGATCCTTTGGCGCTATCCATCAGCATCATTATCGGATCGGCACTGGTGGACGTATCTCCCCTCTCCACGCTCGGCGCTCTTTGCGTCGCAGCAGCCCCCGAAGGCTCGCACCGGGCAGCTTTATTCCGGAATCTCATGATCTGGGGCCTTGCGATGGCTTTTGTGGGAGCGGCGATCTGCTACCTTTGGGCGCCGCTGTTTTCCGTTTGACGCAGCTTGTTTTCCAGCCATTCCACCACGGCAGAGGCCTCCGCCGGCTGGTCCGCGAAGGCACTTTCCAGCCCAAGGCGGACGGAACGGGCGAAGATCGCTTCGACGGTGCGGGTCATTACGGGCTCGGCTTTGAGGTCCTGGACGGTCTCTACAACCTGCTCCAATTCGGTCCGCCGCCTCTCGCAATGTACGGCGTGCGTGCGGACCCAATTCTCCGCGATGTTCTGGAACGAATCCGCTGACATGAAGTCGCAGATGTCTTCCCACACTTCCCCGGCAAGACCGGCGCGACGCGCGGTCACAAGCAGTTCAATCAGTAGCGCTTCCACTCCCTTGGAAAAGATGCTCCGCAGCATTTTGAAAGTGGAGGCCGTGCCGATCTTCTCACTCAGAAATACCGTGTTCAAACCGGCGGAACACAGCGTACCGGCGGCATCGCGTGCTTTCGCACCGCTCAGCGCGATGCGGGTGGCGCTACCGGTGATTCCGATGGCCCCGAGGATTGCTCCCTCCACGAATTCGGCGGGAGATGACTGAATGAGCGTGGCAATTTCGACCTTTATGCGAGGCGAGGTGGATGCCAGATCCAGATAAAGCTGGCCGGCCCGCAGCAAAGGAGCACACGCGGCCGCAACCTCCGTGGCCGCCTGTGCTGGAACAACAGAAACAACAAAGTCCGAACTTGCGAGCAATTCGGACGGCGAAAGCAACCGTAAGCCGGCATCGCGGACTCTGCTTTCCGTGAGGTCGTACGCGGCAACCGAAGCGCCGGAATCCCGCACTGCTATGGCCAGGACTCGTCCCGCCTCGCCAGCTCCTATAAAGCCGATCGACGGCGCAGTCATGCGGGACAGCTTACCAGCCGTAAGCGTCCAGCATCACGCGAAACAGGTCGGTGTTCTTCATGTAACCGCGGATCTTCTTCGCGCCGGGCCCTTCGGCCGATATCAGGACCTCTTCTCCGGTATGGGAGCCATCGAAACGCATATTCGCGGCAACCGGATCACCCTTTTTGCCGGACGGCAAGCGGAGGTCGTAGGAATGATCGGCTGTGAACAGCAGCAGGCTGTTCTTACGGTAATTCTTCGCAAGACCGGCGATGATCTCATCGAAACGCACCAGCCGGTCGAGATCCTTCTGCGGGCTCTTGGAGTGGTTGTTCGATTCGACCATCAGGAAAAAGCCCTTTTTATTGCGCGACAGAATTGTCACCGCGCGATTCACGGCCTCACCCAGATCGAAATCATCGGAGTCGAACAGAGTCACCACCCGCTGCGTATCGGAGGCATCCCAACTCGCAAAATCGTCATGGAAGGCATAGCCCCGTTCTTTCAATGCGCTCGCGAGGTCCACGTTTAAAGCTTCGGTTTGCGTGAGGATCGATTTCCGTCCCGGCCCGATGACGACATCCACACCATCGCCGTACCGGGGCTTCACGATCTGCAGGAAGATCTCGCCCTGCTTCTTCCGGTCGTTGGCCCGCGCATAGCAGGCGGCAGGCGTCGCGTCGGCCATGCTGCTGTTAGACACGACTCCGGTCGAAAGGCCGCGCTCTTCGGCATATTCCAGAATCGTCTTCAGCCCTTCTCCGTCTTTGACGCCCCGCACCGCGTCCGGCCCTTGCGAAATAACGCCGTTGTGCGTCTTCTGACCCGTCACGATCGCCGTCATCCCCGCGGCTGAATCCGTAACCCAATTCGATGCCGACGAAGTCTCTGACAGCCCGATATTCGGCATCCGCTGCACATAGAGCGACTGCGGCTTACCGTAGCCATGGATGCTGGCGGCGTTCACGGTTGCCAGACCTGTACCATCAGCGAGAAAAAGAATAACGTTCTTAGCCTTCTCCGCACCGGCGCTCAAGGAAGAGAGAACAACCAGCAGAAAAAACACACGCATTCCCAAATAACTCCTTATTGTATGGATCCAGCCTGCAAGAAAATACACTCATGACACTCCACAAGCGCACGTCAAGCCGCACAGCCGGTATGAATTCACCATACAACAGTGCAAGCCCTCGCGCGAAGCCCTTTCTCTTGCCCGCTTCCGGTGGTACAGTTCTTAGACGGAACCGCGGAAAGGAGATGAGATGAATGTCTCATGGCCGACGATTGGCGGTAAGCTCCGGGAGAGGACTTCCGGGGTAGACAGATCCCAGGCCGGTTGCAGTTCGTGGGACGCAGACCCCATCGGGAAGATTGGGCAGACCTGTGGATTGAATGTCATCCTGAGGCGCGCGCCGGCCTCGCATAGGGGTGCGGTGACCGCCGAATCAGGCCAAAGTGATCCGCCAGCCGGTGGAGAAGACCGGTCCGCGCGGCGCACAGGCGCCGGCGCTGTAATTTGTCCAAGGATATGCTTCCAGGGGTGCGCATGAAGGATAGGGAACACGGACAGTTGGCGCCACTGACACCAACGTGCGGCACGCTGGTGATGCTGCGCACGGTGCTGGCGCAACCCGCGCTGATAGCAGCCAACTACAGCCCATACCTGAAGCGGTTCTATGAGCAAGTCAAAGTGTGGCGTGAGGAAGGCCGTCGCCCTGGTGCGCAAGTTTCCCGGCATCATTTACCAAACCTTGAAGAACAAGTGGGTTCTCAAAGACTTCCCGGAGTTTGTCTTGCGGAGGATCATGAAGATGCTGTGGGACCCGCCAACGGAAATCCAGGCTTCTGGTTTCCGCACCGCCGCCCGCCGGATTCAGCCGATGCCAGAATGGTGCTTGCAGGCAGGGGTTCATTGCGCCGCGGTAAACCCGGCCGTGCCTTTGCCTTCCATGCGCGGTTCTGCAAGCCAGATAATCGCAGCGGGCGGCTCCGGCGGAAATCAGAAGCAGAGCAGTTTCTTCGTCTTACGAAAGACGAGAACCAGGTTGTAGTTGACAAAACATCATAGGAGGAGTGCCAGAGCGATGCAAGGAGAACTGCTGCGACGAACTTTTATTGGTGCGGGCCCGGCCGCCGTCTTAGGGGCGGCTCCCGGACGAAGTGTGAAGGATCCGCCCGCCTTGCTCGGCGGTGAACCCGTGCGCAGGAAGGGATTCCCCTCCTGGCCGCAACCAACTTCGGCCGACGAGAAAAACTGGCTCGACGCCTTACGCGCCGGCAAGTGGTGGCGCAGGGAAGGCCACTATGTCCGGGATTTCGAGAAAGCCTGGGCTGAACGCATGGATGCCCGCTATTGTCTCGCAACCGCGAACGGTACCAGTGCGCTGATGGCCTCGCTTCACGCGCTGGAAGTTGGACCGAAAGACGAGGTACTCGTCAGCCCGTACACGTTTATCGCTACCATCAACTCCATCGCGGCACACTATGCGTTGCCGGTTTTTGTCGATACCGACCCGGAATCGATGATGATCGACGCGGGCAAAATCGAGGCTGCCATTACGGCGCGTACCCGGTGCATCATGCCGGTCCACCTCGGCGGAAATGTGGCCGACATGGACCGCATCCTCCAAATCTCGAAGAAGCGCAACATCCCGGTGATCGAGGATGCGTGCCAGGCGCATCTGTCGGAATGGCGCACCAGGAAGGTGTCCACGCTGGGCAACCTGGGCTGCTTCAGTTTTCAGAAATTCAAGAACCTGCCCGGGGGCGAAGCCGGAGGCGTGATTACAAATGACGAGAAGCTATACCAGAGCGCCTTCGGATTCCACTCGCATTACCTTACACTTGATGAGGCCGCTCCCGGCCCGTCGCCCCGCCGTAACGGCATCAATCTTCGCATGGCTGAATTCCAAGCCGCCCTGTTGCTGGCCCAGCTTACCCGCTTGGAAGGTCAGGCGAAAACGCGCGAGCAGAACGCCGCCATTCTGGGAGAACTGCTTGCCGAAGTGCCCGGTGTCAAGCCAGCAAAGATGTACAGCGGCTGCACGCGCAATGGCTATCACCTCTACATGATGCGGTACGATCCGGATGCATTCGCCGGCCTGCCGCGGGAGCGGTTCATCCAGGCGGTCCGTGCGGAAGGGATTCCCCTCTCGGCGGGATACGGGCCACTCAACAAAGATCCGTTTCTCGAAAATACATTCGCCTCGCGCACCTGGCGGGCGGTGTACACAAAGAAGGAGATTGACAACTGGCGCGAGCGGAACCAGTGTCCTGCCAACGACCGTTTGACCCGGGAGGGCCTCTGGTTCAGCCAAAACGTGTTACTGGCCGACAAGGCCGCGATGGAGGACATCGCAACGGCATTCGGCAAAGTCTACCGCCACGCCGAAGCGATTCGGAAGGGATAGGGCGAAGCGCCGGGATGCCGCAACGCCCGCGCACACGCCGATAGAAAGTTCAGACTTTTTTCGACGCCTGGCCCGGTTCACACCTGCCGGCGGAAGGAACGCTTCGGCTTCCCGGCGACAGACTGACGGCCCTCTACTACCGGCTATTCGCTCGACCTGTGTGCGGAAGCCACAACGGACGACGAAGAAAAGGGAAACGCTCTTCTACAGCGTCTCGCACTGCATCGGGATGGTGGAGCACTTGCATTGAAAACTCCGCCTTACCTTGAGCATGTACGGTCGCAAACGTATTTCAACGTGCTGATGCCCGCGAGCCGCCCGGTGGTCGTCACGTGCGCCTACACTACGGCCGATCTGTCCGGCGTCCATGGTCTGGTCACCGTTTCAACCAGTCATGGCATGGTGCTTTTGAGCGGTGCCACCAGCCGTATCCATCCAAATGCAACGGACGGAGACCCGATTGTGTACAGGGACCGGTAGTTATCGACGGTAGTACGTGACCCGGCCGCACCGCTGCGTTGCGGCGGCCTGCGAGTAACTATTTTGTATAATTTGGCCCTAAATTCGTGTTAGGCTGGGGCTGAGGAACCCGTATGGAGCACGAATCCGCCCTGCCCCGGCGGTACAGGGAGGCAGCCTTCGCGCTGCTGCGCATCGTGATTGGATGGCACTTCCTGTACGAAGGTTGGACGAAACTCGCCTTTCCGGGCTGGACTTCCGCAGGTTATTTGAAATCGAGTACCGGTCCCCTGGCCCCATTCTTTGGCTGGCTGGCGGGAGACGGGATTCGCACAGCAATCATAGATCAGATGAACATCTGGGCCCTTATCCTTATCGGGCTCGGCCTGATGCTCGGTTTACTCGTGCGCCCGGCGGCACTCGGCGGCATCGCACTGCTCAGCCTCTACTACCTTGCATATCCGCCATTCTTCGGAATGAGCCCGGGCGGCGCCAGCGAAGGCGCGTATCTCATCGTTAACAAGAACCTGGTAGAGCTTTGCGCTTTGCTTGCGGTTATCGGCTGCCCGGCGTACTCGTTCGGTCTGGATCGTGTCCTGCGGCGGCGGAGCGGAGCGGCGCATGAAGCGCCGGCCCGGCCCGCGCCTCTCTTCAGTCTTGATCAGCTGGTGCCCGCCTACCTGGGTCCTGTTTCACGGCGGCAATACGTCGCGACTCTCGCCGGTGTACCGTTCATGGGCGCTTTCGTGCTCGCGGTACTCAAAAAGCATGGCTGGAAAAGCTTCGAAGAGGTATCGCTTGGAGGGAGAGCACAGCGCAGGGATACCTTTGTCGCCAGCGCGACCATGAAGAGCTTTCAGTTCTCCGCGATCAGCGACTTGAAGGGGCGGCTCCCCATGGGGCAAATCGGCAACCTGAACTTGAGCCGTATGATCTTGGGAGGGAACCTGATGGGCGGCTGGGCGCATGCCCGCGACCTGATCTACGTGTCAAAGCTGGTCAAGGCTTACCACCATCGCGACAAAATCTTCGAGACTTTTGCCATCGCCGAGCGTTGCGGCGTCAACACGATTCTGACGAATCCCCTGCTATGCGACGTGATCAACGACTATTGGAGAAACGGCGGCAGGATTCAGTTTATTTCCGATTGCGGCGGAAAAGACGTATTGCAAATGATTCAGAAGTCCATCGATCGTGGCGCGGCGGCTTGCTATATCCAGGGTGGGGTTGCCGATCGCCTGGTCGAGGAGCGGAAGTTCGAGGTCATCGCCGCGGGTCTGGACCTGATCCGGCGCAACGGTCTGCCGGCGGGCATCGGCGGCCACAAGCTCAAGACCGTGCAAGCGTGCGTTGAGATGGGTTTGCGGCCGGATTTCTGGATGAAAACGCTGCACCACACCAACTACTGGTCGGCGAAGACCCTGCCCGAAAACGACAACATCTGGTGCACGGAACCAGCCGATACCGTTTCCTATATGGCGCAATTGCGTGAGCCGTGGATCGCCTTCAAAGTGCTGGCGGCCGGTTCCATCGAACCGGCGGTGGGCTTCCGCTACGCCTTCGAGAGCGGCGCCGATTTCATCTGTGTGGGCATGTACGACTTCCAGATTGTTGACGACGTCAATATCGCGCTCAACGTGCTGAACCGCTCGCTGGTGCGTACGCGGCAATGGTGCGCGTAAATGCGGCCGGGCAGCCTATGCCCTCGCGAGCGTGTGCTCCTCGCTCTTACGCACCGCGAGACAGATAGAGTTCCGGTCGATTTCCTCGCCACGGCCGAGACGTGGACGAATGTCAAAACGTTTCTCGGCACAGCAGACGAGGAGCGTGTTCTTCAACTTCTGGGCGTTGACTTGCGCCATCCACGGCAGCCCTACATCGGTCCCCCCCTCGAAACGTACAGCGACGGAACGTGGCGCGATGCGTGGGGTGTGACGCGCCGCAAGGTGGCGAACAGGTTCGGAGTGTACGACGAGATCGCCCGCCACCCTCTGGCCTGTATCAACGATGCGAGTGAACTTGACCAATATGGATGGCCGCAACCCGATTGGTGGGATGCCGAAGGGCTTGCCCACGAGATAAGGCGGCTCGACGGGATCGCCGAATATGCGATCGCGCTTGAGGAGTTCGGCGACCCGGGCGGTATGTTCGAGATCGCCTGGTACTTGCGCGGGATGGAGCAATTCCTGGCCGATCTCATCGAAAACCCGGACCTCGCCTGGGAGCTCATGCGCCGCGTGACGGACTTCTATATCGCCATGCTCGAACGTGTAATGCGTGCAGCCGGAGAACGCATCGATCTGATCTGGACCAGCGACGACATCGCCCACCAGCATGGGATTTTGATGTCGCCACGGATGTGGAGCAACCTCGTCGCACCGCATCATGAGCGCCTCAACCGGCTCGTTCACGAATTGGGCGCCCGGGTGATGTATCATTCCTGCGGTGCTGTGCGCCCCTTCATCCCCGCGCTCATCGATATCGGAACCGATGTGCTGGACGTGCTGCAATTCAGCGCCGAAGGCATGGACCCGCGCGAAATCAAAAGCACCTTCGGCGACAGGCTCTGCTTTCACGGCGGCATGGATGTACAGGCGACGCTTCCCCGATGCTCGCCCGGCGAGGTACACCGGACGGCGCGGGAGCATATCGCCGTTCTCGGCGCGGGCGGCGGCTACATCCTCAGCCCCACACACAACATCCAGGCCGACACTCCACCCGCGAACATCCTGGCGATGTATGATGCGGCGGGGAGCTTGCCGCCGGAACTGGCTGCAAAAAAAAGCGCGCCGGAAAGCCCGGCGCGCCTCTGAGGGTGGGGGTGAGGAAAAAACCTTTTTGCGGCTTAAAGATCGGCCACTTTGAGCGTCAGCGGCGAGCCTCGCCAAGCCTCCTGGAATTCCTTTTGAATCCAGTCTACGCTCACCTGCCTCTTCTGCATCTTCATCGCTTCCATCAGACCGAACAGCGAACGCCCGTTGCGCGGATGCAGTTCCAGATCCCGGCGGAAAACCTCTTCGGCCTCCGCCGCTTTGCCCTGCCGCAGCAGGGCCCCGCCAAGCGCTTCACGAACCGGGTAGTACCAGTCCGGTGGCTCCATATAGTTCAACCGATCCTCGAACCCGGCGGCACGGCGGAAGTGTGTGACTTCGGAGGCTGAATCCTTTTTCGCGCGTGCGATGCGTGCGTCCAGGTCTGCCATACCGACATCCAGAACGCTTCGCATAGTGTTGACCATTAGCATTTCGCTCTCCGGAATCCGGGCACATAAAGCTCCCATGCGCTCGCGTTCCGCCTCCGCCTCCGGCACATTTCCCAAACCGGCGAACGCCAGACCGCGAGAGTACCGGTACATGGCGTGCACAAACGGATGTTTCTCGCCGGGCTCGGGCTCCGCCAGCATCTCCTTCCACTTGGCAAACCGTGCAAGCACGAGCCATTCGAAAGCACCGTATGTCCCCAGCATCGGCATTCCGTCGATTGCGCCGTCAACGTTCTTCCTTAGCCGCTTCGAATAGTCCAACGCCTGCTCAAAGCGGCCTTGCAACATGCGGACATACGATACGAAGTGCAGGTTATGCGAATAGTACATCAGCGGGTAGATTCCTTTGGCGCCGGACCGCTCGATATACTTCCGGTCCACCTCGGAAGCCGTCTCGTTGACCACGGCGGACTGTTCGAAATCGCCAACGCGCAGGAAGATATGCGACGGCATGTGGACCATGTGGCCCGCCCCGGGCATAAGTGAACCGAGGCGCATCGCACTCGGCAGCGCCCGCTCCGGGTTCTTTGACGCTTCCACTGCGTGAATGTAGTAGTGGTTGGCGCCGGGGTGGCTCGGGTCGCGCCGCAGTACACCCTCGAGTACTTCCAAGATCTCGAGCGTTCCCTCCGCAGGCACGCCATCTTTGCTCCATAGCTGCCACGGCCGCAGGTTCATCAAAGCTTCGGCGTAAAGCGTCGCTGCGTCCAGGTCGTCCGGATAGCGCTTCATGACCTCCTTCATCGCGTCTTTGTAATGCACGGCGAGTTGCTTGCGGTCTTCTTCCGGGCTTCTCGAGTACCGCTTCACCAGTGCGTTCACATAGGCGCGTTCGTTCTCCGGCGCCCGTTTGGTCAGCTCGATCGCCTTTTCTATTGCCTGCCACGCCTTCTCTTCCCGTTCGGGCATTGGCGGCATATTGTAGTTCGGTCCCAGGGCCAGCGCGATTCCCCAATGCGGCATCGGCGATTTCGGATCCAGTTCCGCGGCGCGTGCGAACAAGCGGGCGGCTTCATCGTGGTTGAAGCCAAACACGAGCGCCAGGCCCTGATCGAAAAACTTCTGGGCCATCTGTGAATTCGTGGCAATCGGGTGCGTATGGTCGCCTAACCCCTCCAATAGTTTGACCGGCTTCTGGTGAGTAGATTCGTGATGGTTATGCTGAGCCTGTAGAAACAGAACTGCAGCGAAAAGGAGCGTCACACACTTTTTCATAGCAGCAACTCCGTCAAATGGATGCTTACCCGAACCGCCGCCATTGGCATAGCTCCGGCGGTATCCCAGATGATGTTCGACTAACTAACGCGAGGAACCAGACCTCTTTGGATCACGGTGCTATTTTGCGGCTGCGGCGGTCCGGAAGTGGAAGACGGAACCCCACCGGCCGGTATCGCCATGAACGTTGCGAGCGCGCACCTTCCAGTAGTACGTTGTGCCTGGATTCAAAAAAGTCTGCGGCACCGTCCATTCTGTTTTCGCCGTGCCAGTGTTCTGGTGAAGAGTGGGCGAAAGCGGCCAACGGCAGTCAGGGCGCAAACTCACCATTACCTGGTAATCGACGATTTCGCCCGGAGCATTATCCGTTGGGGCATTCCATTTCAGAACCGGCGCAAGCGTCCGCACTTCCCCGCCATCGCGCGGGGTGGATGCCACGGTGATCGCGGCGGGTGGACGGCGGTCGTGAACTTCCCGCCAGCGGTGAGTAATCCGGACGCGCCGGCCCGCCGCCGACTCATCGCGGAATCGCACTAGATTTTTTCCAAGCGACAAGGCAGGTAGAGAATGCGGAGAGACCTGAAGATCCGTCACTACTCGTATTCGTTCCAACCCCACCTGCGACGGCGGATCTGATTTTGCATTCCCGCGCAGGTTAAAGCCGATAGTGTAGTTGTAAACCACGCCGGATCGCATGATATTGGGGTCGAGATCAAACTCGACGTCTCTTGTGCCCTTCCCCCACTGGAACGTATAGAGGTTTCCGCCTCCCCAGCCGGGTTCTCCATAAAAAATGGCCGCCTGGTCGAGGCCGGAGTTCCCCTCCTTTACGAGCGTGCACCACAAGCGTCCGCCGATGATCGGATAGGAGCTGTGGATCGGGATGGTAAAGCGCGACGGACGTGTGTGCCGTTCGTCCTGCAAGTCCGCAACGTGCACGGGCAGACCGCGTCCGTCCTCGGCGCGCGTGGCAATATTGTCTATCACATGGATGTAGGCCTTGAGATCCACCCGCTTCAAGTCGGGTTCCCAGATCAATTGCCCGTTCGCATACGTCGAGGGGACTTCCGGGCGTTTGTCGCGGCCCTCAAACTTACCCAGCACCGGCTTCCACCACCGGACCAGCTTTTCACCGGGTTTCAGCGACATCGCCATGGTGTGGTTCTTTTCGATCTCGCCGTCATAGGCATGCTCTTCGAAGTTGTCCTTCGCCGTCACCAGGTATTGCACCAGTTCCTCATTGTGCTCGCGTGTGTCCGGCTGGCGGAACCATGGATCGTGCGAATGGATGGTGCGCTCGATGAGGGTTCTGTCCTTTTCAAGCTCCGCCAGACTCGCGATAGTGCGGTTGTCCCGGTTCAGGTAGAACACTTTCACGTTGGCGTCCAGCATGTGCCAGGCGCCGTCGTAAAACACTTCGGAAACCGTGTGTCCCCACAATTCCTGCACACGCGCCTTCAATCCTGCCGCGGTCCAGAGCGCCTTCATCCAGGCAGAGGTGTGCCCGCAGATGCCGTATCCATAGCCGTTCATCGCACGCACCGGATGCAGCGCGGAGCGGTCGTGGGGCGATCGCTGGTAGCGTTTGTACAACACCCACTGAAAGAGCGCCATCGCCTTCTCCTCGCCGGTGGTTAGGCCGCGCGTTACCTCATCGGCAATCGATTTCACGTCGTACCAGTCGAACTTCCCGTTCACGGTAACGCGGGGTGAAATCACTGGGGCGTCGCCCAGATTTTCCAGTTCAATAGCGAGGTTCTCCGGATCCATCGTGCCGGCCACGTCGATCGTGTAAGTGGCGTCTGAAGCATCGACGATGACAGAGTGCTCTTTAACACTCTCCGCCGCCCATAGCGGGACGAGGCAAAGTGAGACGAGTGCCAGGCGATTCATGCCACTCCTTCGCTAGCGCAGGTGCCGATCGAAAAGCGAATACGCGATCTCGCGCATGGCATCCGGAAAATCGTGGTCGCAGTCGGGGTGCTCCACCCGCAGATTCTCCGGTTTGCCGTACAACTTATAAACAGGCCGCGCCGCGGCGGCAATCCGGTCGACGCTCTGCCATTTGAAGTTGTCGTCTTTAAGCGGCGCACTGATGAAACACATCCGCGGCGCCAGCGCTCCGATCATCTCGTGAAAGTCAAACGGAATGTCCTGGAGCCGGTCTTTGTAGGCGAGCAGCCCAGGCATATAACGGTCACTGGTCCAGCCGCGAATATCGCCATCTTTATAGTCCAGATAGGAATCGAGGCCGCAACTCGAAACAATCACCTGAATTCGGGAATCGAAGACAGCCGTGAATACCGAATTGTGTCCACCTAGCGAGTGCCCGATAGCGCCGTAAGCGCCCTTGCGCACAAAGGGAAGGGTCTCCAGCAAATCCAACCCACGCATATTATCCCAGATCGCCTTCATGGTACCGCTCCGATAGCCGAGCGCCTTCCAGTCGGGCTGATAGCCGGCCAGTTGCGGATACGACGGCGCCAGAGTCACATAACCGCGCTGCGCCAGTTCCGATGCATACTGCCGGTTCGGACCGCCGCCAAGCCCCACCACGACCTTGTGGCCAATCTTGTTATCGGTTGGGTGCAGGCACAGCACCGCCGGTGCCCGCTTGCCCGAGCCGAGCAATGCCTTGGGGACCAGCAAATAAGCCGGCACGCGCCCGCCAGGCTCGGCGGCGTAAGTGATCAAGCGCCGCACATAGGTTCCGGCATCGGCCTCTTCTTCCGTTCGAACATCGAACGGGCAACGCTTTTCGCGTCCGGGCAGCGGCCCCATCACTTCCTGCATGCCGCGCAGGATTTCAGCCCGCCTATTCAGCCAATCACCGAGTGTCCGCACCGGCTTCACCTGCCCGGTGGCGTCGCGGTAGACAAGAAGT
>CAADGY010000244.1 GCA_900696665.1 uncultured Acidobacteriota bacterium | reverse complement strand
GGAAAGGAGAATCCTCCAACCTTCTATGCGGTACGGTCTTCCAGCCCAACCCGCGTCCCTAGTCCGAGGCAGCTCCCGACGGATCACGATTGTGCGGTCTCGACCCGCGGATATCAGAGTGATCAACCGTCGCATTTGCCTCTTGTCCTGTCACCTGCTCTGCTGTCTTCAGGCTTGGTTCAACTCTCGTCGAAAACGAAAGCCGGGCTTTTCGTGAACCCTTGACAAGGTCGCCCCATATCAGAAGGTCAGCTTGAGAGCACCCTGCCAGGACCGCGGAGGATTCTGTCCGGTGATGGTGCCGAAATTGGAGTTGGTCGGTGTGGTATTCGGACTACTCAGGTTCGGATGGTTCCAGGCATTGAAGCACTCGGCGCGAAATTGCATCGTAGCCTTCTCAGTCACTTTGAAGTTTTTGATGGCCGAGAAATCCCACCGTGCCTGCCCGTCGTTCCGGATGCCGCTAAAGCGCAGCGGGAACGCGCGAATGTTGTTCGCAAGCTGCTGGGCCGAGTTGCGGTTGAAACCGGCTTCCGTATTAAACCACCGGTCTACGCTCCGTTTGCTCTTCGGCAACACAATGTCTTTCAAGTCACCGTTAAAGATGGCATTGCCGAAACCGAGTGGCGCACCGCTTTGCCGCTGCACAACACCGCTCAACTGCCAGCCGCCGAGGATGAAATTCGTCACCGGATGCCAGTTGGAGCCAAGGGCGCGTCCGCGGCCGAACGGCAATTCATAAATACCGCTCGCCACCAGGCGGTGCGTACGATCCATGCTGGAAATGGATTCGTAGGGCAGGGGGTCGGAAGCGTTCAGGTACTCGACGGCTTCCATCGCTTTTGCCCACGTGTAGGACAACTGGAACGTGTAGCCTCTCGAAAATCGCTTTTCGAAGCGTGTTTGCATGGAGTGATACCAGGAGTAGCCCAGCGGCTGGTCCAATATCGTGACATTACCGAAGTGCGGATATGGGTCCAGCAATCCCGCGCGGCTGGTGTTGGCTCCATAAATCGGATGCAACCCGGCCAGCGGGTTTGGAAATGTAGCGCTCAGGTACTCGATAGTCTTTTCGTCCCGGTAGGGCAAAGTGCTCAGGTATTCAGCCGGCGTAAAGCTCAGATTACGATCAACGCCGAGCCGGACTGACTTGCTGCCGACGTAGGAAACGTCGATCAGGTACTGTGCCGGCAGTTGCCGCTGAATACCAAACGACCACTTCTGCGTGTACGGATGCTTTCTCTCTTCGGGAAAGAAGCTGACAGACTGCCCGATATTCGTCATCAGCCCGCCGGCGGCTCCGAGTGGTTTCTGCAAGCCGTTCGGAAACGGGTTGGCAGTGGTGGCTATGAAACTCAACCCGCTGTCGAGCGAAGCCTGAATCGGAGTGGACTGGCTGAAACCGGTTTGAATCGAACTGGAGGTGAGAATTCCTATGGAAGAATAAAATATCCCGAATCCTCCCCGTAACACGGTCAGGGGCGTCAGTTGGTACGCGAAGCCGACCCGAGGCATCAGGTTGTTGTTTTCGCCCTTCCAGTACTGGCGTGAATTGCCTCCCACACCGGCGAACGTCAAGCCGCCCATCAGCCGGTACTGGTCCACGGGACGTTCCGGGATGGCGATCTTCGCGTAGTTCTCCCGCGCAGCGGCATCCAGCGGGTTGGCCGTATCGAACGCAAAACCGGCCACGGACCGGTTGTAGCGCTCAGTTATGGGAGACTCATACTCGTAACGCAAGCCAAGATTCAGCGTCAGCTTTCGCGAGATCTTCCAATCGTCATGAACATAAAACGAGAAATTGGAGGTTTGTTCGGCGTAGCTGCCTGTAAGGTCCATCTGACCGCCTGGAATGCCGAGCAACAGAGCGATCAGCTCTGCGCCAACGGGCGGAACAGGGGAGTTGTCCAGCGGTCCTCGTGCCCAGAAATTGCTGAAATTGAGATCGGGAGACGTAGAGAACGGAAAACGGTTTGAGTTCTCCCGGTAAACGCGAAACTCCGGACCGAAGCGGATATTGTGATTTCCGTGCAGCTTGGTGACAGTTCCGACGAAGGAGTGTGTCAGGGAGGAAGTCACTCCATCGCCGGGACCTTCCCACTGCGATAGCGTTGTCAAAAAACCGGCGCGGATGCGTGGAACGGTCGCAACGCTGCTATCGATGTAGCTCAGCGTGGCGGGGGAGAAGCCGAATGCGGCCAGATCGAAGCCGCGGCTGGTGCGCCGCTGTGGAAAATCCTGGTGTGTGAGCCCGTATCGCACGTTCAACAGCAGGGTGGGGCTGAATACATACACGTCGTCGAGCGCAATGCCATTGTTGTTCCGGTTCAGGATGATGCCGTTTACGTCAGTATCGAAAGTCCGGTTCTTGTCCTCATTCCAGTAATCCTTATGGAAACGGACAAAGATGCGGTGGTTCTCACTGAACGCATGATCCACACGAGCAAGATGCACCCAGTAGTCTTCGAGCGCCTTGCCGGTGCGGAAGTAGTTGTTGCGGCCATCCGCCGTACCCTGGCGGTTCGGGAGCGGATACAAGGACATGATATTCTGGCCTACCGCGTCGAGACGGCTCGCGGGAATAACGTTGCCGGGGAGCGGCTGCCTCCGGAAGCGCGTGCCTTCGCGTGTGATGGTGGCCGGATCGTACATCTGGTAATTCGAGCCAACCGCGAGCAAGGCGGAGAGATCGCCGCGGCGCATCGCTTCGGTAGGCACTGTGGCGGTGAAATCTCCCGGCACGCCGAATGTGTTCTCTTCCCATGCATAGAACCAGTGGGTCTTGTTCTTTCCGTTGTAGAGTCCGGGGATATAGACCGGACCTCCAGCCGAAGCTCCATACCGGTTGTCCTGATAAATGGGCAACTTTTGCCCTGCACGATTCTGGAAGATCGTTGGAGCATCCAGCTTGCTATGCCGGAACCAATAATGCGCTTCTCCATGCAAGTCGTTCGTTCCACCCTTGGTGCTGACGTTGACAGTGGCGCCCGAGGTGTAGCCGATGCCGGCGTCGAAAGACGAAGTTTGCACGCGGAACTCCTGAATGGCAGTCGCCGGGGGCGAGAACGCCACGCGTGGCGCGGTTCCGTCAGAAAACGTGTTGGACACGCCGTCAATGGTGAATTCGTTGTTGTTGTTCCCCCCTCCGTCGGTGGAGAACTGCGATGGCGCCGAATTGAAAGGCGCCTTGCGCAAACGCAGATCCGTGCCGTTCACGGTTCCGGGCGCCAGGTGGACCAGGTCCATCGCGTTTCCTGCGAACAGCGGCAGTTCCAATACTCTGCGTTCATCTACAACCTGACCCAGAGATGCTTCGGCGGTACTCAGTAGCGGCGTCTCCGCCACCACCTCGATCGAATCCGCCACATCGCCGAGTTGAAGCATGATGTTTACTTCGACGGCGTCGCTGATACGTACCTGCACTCCATCGCGAACGAACCTTTTGAAGCCTTTCATCTCCGCGTTGATGATATAAGTGCCGGGCAATAAGTAAGGCAAAGAGTAGTTTCCGGACGGATTTGTCTTGGCCGGTACCACCACGCCTGTGGCAATGTTCGTAGCACGAACATCCACCCCGGGGATCACCGCCCCCGTCGAATCCGTCACGCGGCCCAAGATTGTGCCGCGGGCGTCCTGTGCCCAAATGGGCACCGTAAACAATGCGCACACGACGAGTGCGCACAGCCGTTTCCTCATAGTTGCCTGTTCTCCTCAAAAAAAACGTTAATCTATTAATACCTTTTTATCATATAAGCTCTTGAACAGAAATGTGAAATCCCGGTCACTTTTTGGGACAATCCAGTATTGAGACCCCGTACTTCTGTCCTGATCAGCGATTTCGATGGCACGATTACCGACAATGAGTTCTACGCTCTCATCACCGGGCGGTATATGCCACGCGACGTGCCGGATTTCTTCGGTGGCTACCAACAGGGCAGGATCACGCACTTTGAAGCGCTGAAGTCTGTCTTTGCCTATGCGCCGGAGAAAGAGGAGGAACTGGCGCGGCTGCTAGAAGACACCAAGCCCGACCCGCAATTAGCCGCCGCAGTCGCATGTCTCAAAACCAACGGCTGGGACGTGGTGGTAACTTCCGCGGGCTGCGCCTGGTATATCGAGCGGATTCTTGCCACTGCGGGGGTGGACGTAGCGGTGCATGCCAGTCCCGGGCACATTGAGAAAGGACAGGGTCTGGTCATGGAACTCCCTTACGACTCGCCGTTCTACTCCCCGCAGAACGGCATCGACAAGGAAGCCCTCGTTCGTTCCATGATCGAGCGTGGCGAACGCGTGGCTTTCGCGGGCGACGGTCCCCTGGATTTCGCTCCCGCGATGCTCGTGGAACCAGGGTGCCGTTTCGCACGGCGCTGGCTGGCGTGCGACCTCAGGCGAAAGGGCATCCCGTTTCATGAGTTCCAGCGCTGGTCTGAAATAGCGGGTGTGCTGACCGGCGGTTCCACCAAACTGTCACACACATGATATCTTGATTAAAAGATAAACTGACCTTCATATAAGAAAGGGATGTTATCGATGGATTTCGATGTGACCTTCCTGTCCCGCCTTCAGTTTGCCCTCACCATCATGTTTCATTACCTCTTCCCGCCACTCACCATCGGCATGGGCGTGGTGCTGGTGTATCTCGAGGGGATGTATCTCTGGAAGCGGGAGCCCATCTACGAAACCGCGGCACGATTCTGGACATCGTTGTTTGCCATCAGCTTTGCCGCCGGCGTTGCCACCGGCATTGTCATGGAGTTTCAGTTCGGCACCAATTGGTCTGCTTATTCGAGGTTTGTCGGCGACGTATTCGGCTCCGCGCTCGCGGCCGAGGGAATCTTCGCTTTCTTTCTGGAATCGGGTTTTCTGGCGATCCTCGTGTTCGGGTGGGATAAGGTAGGTCCGGGATTCCACTTCTTCGCGACGCTGATGGTGTCGCTCGGCTCCATATTTTCGGCGGTGTGGATCATTGTCGCCAACAGTTGGCAGCAGACCCCGGCGGGCCATCATATCGTGCAGATGGTGCGGGACGGCAAACCATGGGTCATCAATGGCCAGCCTGTGATGCGAGCCGAAACGCTGGATTTCTGGCAGGTGGTGTTTAATCCTTCCACCGTCAACCGGCTTACTCACACGCTGATAGGCGCCTTCATTCTGGGAGCGTTCTTTATCATGAGTATTTCCGCCTGGTATATTCTGAAAGGCCGCCATCTCGATTTCGCCCGGCGCTCCTTCACCGGCGCACTGATCTTTGCAACGATATTCAGCGCCGCCGGACTTGTGTCGGGAGATTTCAACGCGCGGATGGTAGCCCATCACCAGCCAGCAAAACTCGCCGCCTTCGAAGGGCATTTCAAGACGGGCGTCGCGGACCTGCACGTTACCGGGATTCCCAGCGAGAAAGAAGAATCCGTCCGTTATGGCGTCACGATTCCCGGCGGTCTCAGTTTTCTGACCAACCGGGACTTCAATGCGGAGGTGATCGGGCTCGATAGGTTCCGGCGTGAAGACTGGCCGCCCCTCAATACTTCGTTTTTCAGCTTTCACATTATGGTGGGGCTGGGCGTGTTCTTTATCGTGTTGACGTTATATGCGGCCTGGTTGAGGAAGTGCGGAAGCCTGTTTCAGAAGCGCTGGCTGATGTGGGTATTTGTCATTGCAGTCCTGGGACCGTTCGTGGCAAACCAGTCGGGATGGGTCGCGGCCGAAGTCGGGCGGCAGCCCTGGAGTGTGCATCCGCGTGTCGTGCGGGACGCCGCGGGGGCCATCGTCTACGATAGCCAGGGTTTAGTGCAGTACGTCGCGCAGGAAGGCCTTCGCACCAGCGATGCGGTCTCCGCGAAGCGGACCAGCGGCGAGGTTCTGAGCTCCATGGCGATGTTCGGAGCTATCTATGGCCTCCTGTTCTGGATATGGTTGTTCGTCCTGAACGACAAGATCCAAAAAGGGCCAAAGCCGGTGCATGCACCCGAGCGGACGACCGCGCGGGGCTTGCGGGAGGCGGCGGCCGGCCGCACCTTGCACGAAGACTCGCTATCCGAAGCCAAGGAACCTCTCAACGGGGAAGAGGAGCAAGGGAGATAAGCGATGGATCTGAACGCAATCTGGTTTCTTCTGCTCGGCGTCCTTCTTGCCGGTTATGCCGTGTTGGACGGCTTCGATTTCGGCGTCGGCATTCTGCATCCGCTCGCCAGAACGGAACGCGAGAAGCGGCTGTTCATCAATTCTATCGGACCCATCTGGGACGGCAACGAAGTCTGGCTGATTACCTTCGGCGGGGCACTGTTCGCCGCGTTCCCGATTGCTTACGCATCGGTTTTTTCCGGATTTTATATCGCCTTCATGGCCCTGCTGTTCGCGTTGATCTTTCGCGCGGTGTCCATTGAATTCCGCAGCAAGCGGCCGTCCGCGGTCTGGCAGCGGGCATGGGACACAGGCTTTTTCCTCTCAAGCCTTATAGCCAGCCTGCTGTTCGGTGTGGCGGTAGGCAACAGCATGATCGGCATTCCACTGGACGAGACGGGGGAGTTTACCGGCAGTTTCTTCGGATTGCTCGGACCCTATCCGCTGGTGGCCGGACTGGTTGCCACCGCCATGTTCGCGATGCATGGATCGTTATACCTGTATCTGAAACTTCCCGCCGGTGAAGCGCGCGAGCGTGTACGCGGCTGGATGTGGCACACGTGGGGCATCTTTCTGGTTTTGTACATCCTCGGTACGATGTACACGCTGGTTGCAATTCCACGGGCAACCGCGAACTTCGAACATTTTCCCTGGGCCGCGGGCATTGTTGTGTTGAACGTACTGGCGATTGCCAACATTCCCCGCAGCATCCATGCCGGAAAGCCCGGGCAGGCGTTCCTGTCGTCGTCAACGGCCATCATCTGTCTGGTGGTGCTGTTCGGCGTGGCGCTCTGGCCGAATCTCGTCACCGCAAGCAACAACCCGGCCCACAGCCTGACCATCTATAACGCGGCATCGAGCGCCGGGACACTGTGGACCATGTTCCTCATCGCCTGCATCGGTATGCCGTTTGTGCTGTCCTATACGGCGGCCGTTTATTGGACGTTCCGCGGTGAGGTGGAACTGGGCGAGCACAGCTACTGACAGTCAGGGTTCCGCTCCACCGGGGATTCCGGCCGGCTGCTCCAATCCTGGAAAGAACCGTCGTACAGGGCGGTTTAAACCCGATGTTTGCTTGTCCCTGTTGTGGCGGAAGGCGGGCAGGGGCGGCAAGTCCGGCTGTGCAGCAGAAAATAGTATAGGATCTGAAATGGAGAGTAGAAATGGCCGATTCCGCTAAGTTGTATGACACGATCGTCAATGGAAACGCAAAAGACGCGGTGGCGATCACGAAGGAGGCGCTTGCCGAAAACGCCGATCCGCTGGAACTGGTGACGAGGTATATGATCCCGGCCATGGACGAGGTGGGCCGGCGATTCGAATGCGAAGATTATTTCGTTCCTGAGCTGTTGCTCGCCGCGCGGGCGATGAAGGGAGCGATGGAGTTGATCCGCCCCTTGCTGGTAGAGCGCGGAGCGGAACCGTCCGGCCGGGTGGTCATCGGAACGGTAAAAGGTGACCTCCATGACATCGGTAAGAATCTGGTGGCATCGATGCTCGAGGGCGGCGGATTCGAAGTAGTAGATCTCGGCGCCGATGTCGCACCAGAGAAATTTGTCGAAGCCGTGGAGCAGAAGAGTGCGAATGTCGTGTGCCTCTCAGCCCTGCTGACGGTCACGATGCCATCCATGAAGACGACGATTGCCGCACTCAATGACGCCGGTCTGCGCGGGCGGGTTAAGGTGCTGGTAGGCGGCGCGCCTGTCACACAGCAGTACGCCGATGAGATAGGCGCGGATGGCTATGCTGAGAATGCCGGGGCCGCCGTCAAGTTGGCGCGCACGATTACAAAGGTGTAACTTGGGCCTGATGTTGGGGGATCTGGTTAAAAACGGTCCGGTGATCACGGACGGCGCCTGGGGAACCGAGTTTCAGGCTCTGGGCCTAGAATACGGGCAGTGTCCAGATGCGTGGAATCTCACCTCTCCTGGACGGGTGGAGAAGGTGGCACGATCCTATGTAAAGGCGGGCAGCCGGATTATCCTTACCAACACCTTCCGTTCGAACCGGATCGCACTGGACGGATACGGGCTCTCCGCGCAGTGCGTTTCGCTGAACCGGCACGGTGCGGCGCTATCGCGCCAGGCGGCTGGGGAGGATGTGCTGGTTTTCGGCTCCATCGGCCCCAGCGGGAAGATGCTGGTGGCCGGTGAAACGACCGGGGATGAGTTATATGCCTCATTTGCCGAACAGGCTGAGGCGCTGGCCTCGGGGGGCGTTCACGGCTTTGTAGTGGAAACGATGTCCGACCTGGGAGAAGCGGTCCAGGCGGTGAAGGCCGCGCGCGGAACCGGACTCCCTGTAATCGCCTGCATGGTGTTCGACTCCGGCAGAAATAAGGATCGCACGATGATGGGCGTCACGCCCGAGCAGTGCGGGCCGGCGCTCCTTGAAGCTGGGGCCGATTTTGTGGGCGCCAACTGCGGCGTTGGCATTGAGGCCTACATTCCTGTCTGCGCGCGCCTTGCTGCGGCCAGCGGACGCCCGGTCTGGATCAAAGCGAATGCGGGGTTGCCGGAACTTCAAAACGGCGTCGCCGTTTATCGCGGCGGACCGGACCATTTCTCCTCTCACTTGACCGCGCTAGTGGATGCGGGAGCGAAGTTCATTGGCGGCTGCTGCGGAACAACTCCGGCGTTCATCACCGCGTTGAGAGACAGGCTTGGATAAGTGCGCTACAAACTGCTCAGTTGCGAGATCCTGTACCGCGAAATCTGCGCGGTGATTGCACGGTCGAAACACATTATTGACGTAGAGTTTCTGCCGAAGGGACTGCACGACCTGGGTGGGGCGCGAATGAAGGACCGCCTTCAGCACGCGGTGGACGCCGTCGATGCCAGCCATTATGATGCCGTGCTGCTCGGCTACGCACTCTGCGGCAACGGCATCGCGGGATTACAGGCTCCCTCGATCCCCCTGGTCGTGGCCCGGGCGCACGACTGTATCACGCTTTTTCTCGGCAGCAAGGAGCGGTATATCCAATATTTCAATGGCAACTCCGGCGCGTACTTCCGAACCACGGGCTGGATCGAGCGCGCGCGGAACCTGGAACAGGTTCCCGTGTATATGATTCAGGGCCTGGGCGCTTCCTACCAGGACCTGGTGGCAAAGTACGGCGAGGAGAACGGACGCTATTTGTACGAAGAAATGGGAAATTTCCGGCGCCATTACCGCCGCCTGACCTATATCGAAACAGGGGTGGAGCCGGACGGCAGTTTTGAAGAGCGCGCGCGGGAAGAGGCTGCCAGCCAGAGTTGGGAATTTGAAAAGGTTGCCGGGAACCTGGTGTTGATGCAGTCTCTGGTGAATGGAGATTGGCCGGAATCGGATTTTCTGGTCGTGCCGCCGGGTTGGCGGATCGCCGCACGATACGACGATTCCATTCTCGCCGCCGAACCGCCCGCCGAAGGAACGCAAACACCATGAACGGCCGCGAAAGAATACTCTCTTTACTCAACGGGGAACAGGCGGACCGTCTGCCTTTCATGCCGATCACGATGATGTTTGCGGCGGACCAGCTTGGCGTGAAGTATCGTGACTATATATCGGATTTCCGGGTGCTCGGGGAAGCACAGCTTCTGACAGCGGAGCGCTTCGATTTCGACTACGTTTCCGTAATTTCCGATCCTGCCCGCGAGGCGGCCGACCTGGGTGCGGCCATCGAGTGGTTCGACGATCAGCCGCCGGCGTTACAGGAAGATCGCGCACTATTCGCGGATAAGGCGGCGCTAGCGCGAACGAGGGTTCCGGATCCGCTCGGCGGCGGGCGCATGCAGGACCGTGTGGACGGCGTTGCCTACCTCAAGCAGAAGGCCGGCAAGGAAAAAGCGGTTGAGGGATGGGTGGAAGGGCCGTGCGCCATGGGTGCGGACCTGCGTGGCATTAACACCCTGATGCTCGACTTTTATGACGATCCTGGCTTCGTGCGGGATCTTTTCGCCTTCGCCGTCGAGATGGAATTGGGCTTCGCAAAAGCGCAAATAGAAGCTGGCGCGGATCTCATCGGTGTCGGAGACGCAGCCGCGTCACTGGTCGGTCCACGCTGGTACAACGAATTTGTCTGGCCCCTGGAGAAAAAGCTCGTCGACGGAATTCATGCGATGCGGGGGCACGTACGCCTGCACATCTGCGGAAACACGCGGAAGATTCTGGAAGGCATGGGACGGCTCGGTTGCGAAATTGTCGACCTGGATTGGATGAGCCCCCTCCAGAGCGCGCGCGAGCAGATGGGTGCCGGACAGGTGCTGCTCGGTAACATCGATCCCGTGGCCGTGCTGCGAAACAAACCGCCAGATGCCGTTGCCGCCGCCATTGCGGACTGTCATCGCCAAGCCGGCGATCCGTATATCGTCAGCGCGGGATGTGAAGTGTGCCGCGACACGCCGCCTGAGAACGTACGGGCACTCCACACCTATGCGGTTTCAAACCGTCCCGGCGCCCGCCGCTAACCCCGCACCGTTTTACGGCTCTTTGAAGAAGAACTCGTAGCCTTTATGTTCACCGGCGCTGCCGCGGACCGTGAGGACTGTCGTCAACATCCCGCCCTTCTCGCCCAGTCTCATAATTCGCGAATAGGTCACCGGGCCTTTCGGCGTGTCGCGCGTGAGCTCGAAAACCAGACGCCCATCATTCCACTCGTTCCAGCGAACGGCGGCTTTCTGTGTGTCCTGCGCGCTGCCGGACGCCGCTGTTGCCGTCGAAGCGGTGGTTAACTGCGCGGGTTCCTGCCCTTCGGCGCCTTTAAATGCCAGATTGTACGTCTCGTCGATCTGGCCGGATTCGTTCTCTTCGGAAATCGTGATTCGGATCGTGGAGTCCTGATGATCGATCTTCATCACTCTGGATTTCGGAGTCCTGTCTTTCTCGAACCGGCTCCGCAGCGTATCCAGTTTCCACGTGCCGCTGAAGTTGGGTCTATCCTGCGCCCAGCTTGTTGCAGCGAAAGCAATGGTTGTGAGGAGTAATAGGTAACGCTTCATAGCCGCCCCCGTTCTTCAGACGCTAGTTTACTCCTGCTTGGCGGCGGGGGCAAAGCGGATTTTCAGCGCGAGAACCCGGTGACCTGTCAATACCGGTTGAAAATTGGCTCTTCCGCGATTTTGATGCACTTGATAACCAAAACAATGCAGGATAATAATGTTTTAAGCTTTGAGAGCGATGGCATGTCCCGAAAGCCATTCACAATCCCTTCTTCCCAACCCTGGCATTCT
>CAADGY010000243.1 GCA_900696665.1 uncultured Acidobacteriota bacterium | reverse complement strand
TAGTTGCGGCCCTTGGCGAAGGGGCGTTTGCCCAGCCAGAACAAGCGGGCCTTGAAGCGGGAAAGCTCGTACGGCGGCGCCGCCTCATGCGCCGCCACGGCCCCGCGCGCCACGAAGATTTGTTCCGTGAGTGTGATGCCGATGGATTCGCCGGCCGCCGCCCGGTCGGTGGCGGGGGCGTTCCAACGTTCGATGGTCTTGACGGTGCTGGTTTTGTCCGTGGGCGAAAACACGATCTTGTCTCCCACCTGAATCACGCCCGCTTCGACCCGGCCCGCCAGGATGCGGCGGTGGTCAAAACGATAGACATCCTGGATGGGCATCCGCAACGGCTGGTGATCAGGCCGGTCGGTGGCACTGAATCCGTCCAGCGCCTCAAGCACCGTCGGGCCGTCATACCAACCGAGCTTCCCGCTGCGCGTGGCGATGTTGTCGCCGTCGCGGGCGACGATGGGAATGAAGACCCGCGGCTCGAGGCCAATCGTTTTGAGCCAGGCGCGGTAGTCGCTTTCGACCTGTTGAAAGCGCGCCGCGCTGTAGTTTTCGAGATCGAGTTTGTTCACCAGCACGGCGACCTGCCGGATGCCCAGCAGGTGAAGCAAATAGCCGTGCCGTCGGGAATTCTCCTGAACGCCCTCGTGCGCGTCTATCACCAGCAAGGCCGCCTCGGCCTGCGCGGCGCCGGTGACCATGTTCTTGAGGAACTCCTTGTGGCCGGGGGCGTCAATGATGACGTACTGCCGCCGGGCGGTGTGAAACCAGATTTGGGCGGTGTCAATCGTGATGTTCTGGTCGCGCTCGGACTGGAGCGCATCCATGAGGTTGGCCCACTCGAAGGGCACGCCCCGTCGCTCGGCCACGCGGCGAAGCTGCTCCAGTTTGCCCTCGGGCAGCGAGCCGGTGTCGTGAAACAACCGGCCCACCAGGGTGGACTTTCCGTGGTCCACGTGCCCGACGATGACGATCTTGAGTTGCTCGGTCGGAGTCATGTCATTGGCTGCAGCCGCTGCGATCGGTCCACTGTCGAAGAAGGGGGATCACATGTAGCCATCGCGCCGGAGTTTCTCAAAGGCGTCCTCGCTTTCCTGGTCCTGCGCGCGGCCGGAGCGCTCGGGCGTCCGCGTCTGGCGCAATTCGGTGATGATCTCGGACACGGTGCGGGCCGAGGATTTGATGGGCGCGGTGCAGGGCGCGCAGCCCAGGCTGCGGTAACGCAGGCCCTCGCCGTTGGCAAAGTAGAGCGGGATCACGGGTATGTTTTCGCGCTCGATGTACTCCCACACGTTGACCTCCGTCCAATGCAGCAGCGGATGGATGCGGATGTGCGCGCCGGGAGCGAAGTCGGTCTTGAACTGATCCCACAACTCCGGAGGCTGGTCTTCGACGTTCCATTCCATGTTCTTGTCGCGCGGGCTGAAGTAACGCTCCTTGGCGCGGGTGGGCTCCTCGTCGCGGCGCACGCCCACGATCACGCCGGTGTAGTGGTGTTTGGCCAGCACTTGTTGCAGGGCGTCCTTCTTGAGCGTCCCGCAACATTCCACGCGTGTGGCCCGGCCATTGGGAAAGGTGTTGCCGGCCTCCAACACGGCGTGGTTCTGGCCGACGACGAGCTGCAGCTTCCACTCGCGCACCAGCCGGTCGCGGTACTCAATCATCGAAGGGATTTTGTAGCTGGTGTCCACGTGGACGAGCGGAAACGGAACGTGGCCCAGGAAAGCCTTGCGCGCCAGCCAGAGCAGAACGGTGGAATCCTTGCCGATGCTCCAGAGCATGGCCAGGTGTTCGAACTTGTTGAACGCCTCGCGCAGGATGTAAATGCTTTGATTCTCGAGTTTGGACAAATGATCCATGACGAATGTCGCGTGTCACCCTAGCGGGCGCCGCCCGCCGCGGAAAGTTGAATTTGTGGTCGTCGCGCCAATTGAGGGTATTCCGGTTCTTTGCAAGTCCGCCGGTCTGCTGGAGGGGCGGCTTGCCAGCCGCCCTCCGGCGTCCAGTCCGGCCACCCGGCCGAGTGCAGGCGGACATGGTTGCTGGAAGCCAGAGGCGGTTGCGCCACTGCCTGACTTGGCGACGGCAACGACTGGGCGGGAGAAGTTCACGTAACGCGAGAACCTTCACCACCCATCCCGAACCCAACTTCCGGCCACCCCTGACGTCCGGCCCTTCCTTGACGCGCGTCCGGGCGGTTGTTACGGTGCGCCGGAGTAAGAGACGAAAATTCGCGTCATGGACAGTCCCTATTTCTTCATCGTTCTGCTCATGCTGGCCGCGGTGGCGTTTGCGCTGACGCCGCTGGCGCTGGCGTGGCTGTGGGCGAAGTTCTTTTCCCCCCGCAAACCCGGGCCGGACAAGAACGCCACTTACGAGTGCGGTCTCGAATCCAAGGGCGATGCGTGGATCCGGTTCAAGTCAGAATACTATCTCTACGCCATCGTGTTTCTGATCTTCGACGTGGAAACGATTTTCCTCCTGCCGTTTGCGGTGGCCTTTGGCGGCCTGTCCGCCGGCGCGTTCATCGCGATGATGATTTTTCTCCTGTTGCTGGTGGAGGGCCTGGTCTGGGCCTGGAAGAAAGGCGTGCTGACGTGGAAGTGAGTTTTACCTCTTGATCTTGCTCTTGATCGTGATCTCCATCTCAAAGACCAAACCCAGCGCAGATTGGGAGCAGGATCACGATTAAGCTCAAGAATCCGACCATGGATGAAGGACTGAAAAGCGAATTGCAGAAGCAGGGCATCTTCACGACGAGCCTCCAGGAGGTTTACAACTGGGGACGGAAGAATTCCGTCTGGCCGCTGCAGTTCGGGCTGGCCTGTTGCGCCATCGAGATGATTGCCACGACCATGGCGCGTTACGATCTGGCGCGGTTTGGCGCGGAGGTGTTCCGGCCCTCACCGCGGCAGGCCGACTTGATGATCGTCGCGGGCACGGTCACCAAAAAAATGGCGCCCCAGGTGGTGCGGCTCTACAATCAGATGGCCGAGCCGAAATACGTCATCGCCATGGGGGCGTGCGCGATTTCCGGCGGGCCGTTCAAGCAAGGCTACAACGTGCTCAAGGGCATTGACCGTTACATTCCGGTGGACGTGCATATTCCCGGGTGCCCGCCGCGACCCGAGGCTTTGATCCATGCCTTCATGACCTTGCAACGGAAGATTTCGGAACAAACACTGGCCGGCCCGCGGCGGCCACGGCATCTCGATGCGGAAGCGCCAAGCGAGTTCCCCGTGCCTCAGTTTGGCGCACACGATCTGGTGCCGCCCAAAAATCCGGAATTGTGGCAGCCGCCCGCTCTGGTTCGCTGAGTCACCCGGATCCGCCATGCTGCGCGCTGTTGTCATCTCCTGGTCCAGCGCAGTCCTCTGCCATGGCTTGTCGGTCCTCGCTTCCAACCCGGACTGGCCGCAGTGGCGTGGGGTGGGAGGATCAGGGGTTTCCAGTGAAACCAACGTTCTGTTGGAATGGAACACGCGGGAAGGCATCCTGTGGCGAAGCCCGTTGCCGGGGCGTGGACATTCTTCACCGGTCGTGGTCAATGGCCGGGTTTTTCTGACCACAGACGTGGAGGGCGAAGTGGTGCCCGGCGCCAAGGCGGTTGAACACTCTCTCCGGGGCGAGCCTTTCAAACATCCCGACAGCACGGGTGCGGATCGCTCGCATGAGCTTCGGGTGCTGTGCCTCGAGGCCGCCTCGGGGAAGTTGCTCTGGAGCAAGGTCGCTTATTCCGGAACCGTTTTCGATGACCGCCACCGCAAGGGCAGTTACGCGTCACCCACCGTGGCCGCGGACCGGGATCGGGTGTTCGCCTTCTTCGGTGGGGAGGGACTTTATTGTTACGACTTCGAAGGGGCGCTGGTCTGGTCCAATCGCTTTGGTGGCCTGGCGTTGCTTGGCTTGGGTCCGGGTTCATCGCCCGTGCTGTCCGGGCGGGCGGTGATCGTGCAGTGTGATCAAAACGAAGGTGAGCACTCATTCATTTCCGCGTTCGACAAGCGAACCGGAAAGGAACTCTGGCGCGCGGCTCGACAGGTGAGCGCGAGCTGGGCCACACCTGTGGTGGTGAAGTGGCGGGGGCGTGAGCAGGTCATTGCTTCCGGCATGGAAACCATCATCGCTTATGACGCGGAAATCGGCTCCGAAGTGTGGCGGCATGAAGGTCTCGGAAACAACGCCGTGCCTTCGCCGGTGGCCGGTCCGGATGCGGTTTATCTCGCGGCGGGGTATCCGAGGAAGCGAACGCTTGCCTTAAGCCTGGCAGGGCGGGGCGATGTCACCGGCACGACAAGTCTGCTGTGGGAGTATGACCGTGGGGCGGGTTATGTGCCGTCGCCCTTGTTGGTGGGCGGGGATTTTTATCTGATGACGGATGGCGGCGCGTTGAGTTGCCTGGATGCGCGCAGTGGTGAGGTTCGCTATGATGGCGAACGATTGCCGTCGCCCGCGCGTTTCACCGCGTCCCCGGTGGCCGTGGCCGGGCACCTGCTGCTGACCAGCGAGGAAGGGGACACTTTCGTGGTCAAGGCCGGCGCCAAGCACGAGTTTGTGCGCAAGAATCCCGTCGGCGAAAGCGTTTTCGCCTCGTTGGCGGTGGCGGAAAACCGCATCTACATCCGCGGCGAAACGCACTTGATCTGCATCGGTCGGTGAAGAATCCGCCCTTGGGGCGATGATCAAAGCTCGCCAGCGGCTTTGACCCGGCT
>CAADGY010000242.1 GCA_900696665.1 uncultured Acidobacteriota bacterium | reverse complement strand
TTCTTTTCAGGTATCTCCGTGTATCCGCCCACACCGCCGCTTCGAACGGCGGTGTATGGTAAGAGCGAGGAGTTGCTCGTTGGCCGGGAGGCAACCCACCGAGACCCGCGCAGGACCAACCCAGGGGAGTGTAAAAGCTGAGACCGCGGCGCGTCAACGTGACAGGCCTGCCTAAGTCCCCCTACACCCTTTGCGCGGGGGACAGGGACCGGTCCCGGTGCGCGGGCAAATGCGCACCGCTCTTTGCAGCAAATTCAGCCGGCCGGGTTGCTGGCATCCGGAGCACGCCGTCGCGTGACAGTGAGGTCCTGGATTTCCAGCGATTTCAGAGTGGCGTGATCCATCACCACGCGCCGGATCGCCATTTGCCGGATGGCCAGTGCTCCGATGGCGACTGCGCCAATCGCGAATGCGCCGGCCGCAGCGGCGCCGAAAGCAACCGCCGAAATCGGCACGCCGCACACGCTCCAATGCTTCGAACTCACGAGCTGTCTCATCGATGAACTCCTCCTTGCTATTAGATGCAGTGCTTTCTCTGATTCGGGCCCCGCAGATGACAACAGCCACCCGCGCGGGTGGCTGAATATGTGCCGAACGGACGGCCGTTGCCTTCACTTGGGCGCTGTCCGGCGCGGTAGCGCCCGTTTTTCTACCCACCCCAAAATTCCTGTTGGCAAGCCGAAAAACAAGTGGAATACATATTCCATGTAGACCACATGTTCAAACAAAGAACAGCGATGAACAAAACCCTCTATGTCAAGGCTTGACTAACTCAATCTGCTTGAGCCCGAGGGGATCTGTCCAATGAATTTTGAGATAATTTTATCCGAAATACGTTCGGCGAGCGCCCCAATGGTTTTTGAAGGGTTCGGACCGATAGCCACCGGGAGAATGGATCCATCGCTTACGTACAAGTTGTGATAGTTGAAAACCTCGCCGTCCGGACTGACAACCCCGCGGGAAGCATCCTTTCCGATGGGGCATCCTCCCAGCGGATGCACGGTGACGAGCCGTTTCTGTGCGGACCAGGTTGGGTTCAACATCAGATTCCCGTCAAGACCGGCCGGATTTTCCGTAACGGCGCGCAGCGTCTGTTCGATATCGCGCCACAACTCCATGCTCTTTGCGTGCGGCCAGCGGATCGTTATTCCGCCATCCTCATTGATCGAAATCACACCGTCCGCCGCATCCGTTCCCATTACGAGATAAGGCAAAGCGTCGCGCATCGCTTCGAAATCGAGTTGCTGGAAAATACCTTCGGTGAGTTGCTGCCCGGTGGCCCTGCCGAACACGTTCTTGAGCAGGCGCAGGAGCCTGCGGCCAGAGGCCAGGCCTCCTGGAAACTGCCGCAGGTTGGCGCGGAGCAGGTCGGGAAAGCCGCCTTCTTCAATGATGAACCCCCGCCCGCCGGGCCGGTCGGGAAACTCGATGACGCCCGTAATGGTAGGACCTTCCATGGGATTGACGACACGGTTGGTTTCAAATGCCACCGCGCCGAAATCACCGTTCCCTGAAAAGGACGTGCCGAGCCGGTCACTGATATCCGGCAGAGTGGGTGCAACGCTCTTGCGGCCGTTGCGGTATCCATGTTTGGCTCGCAAGAGCAATCCCGTAGAGCCGAGAACTCCCGCGGAAACGATCACCGCTCCCGCCGATACGCTTCCCGGAAATCCCCAGCGCAGATCGACGTAGTCAATGGTGTAGCCGTGCGGGTGGACTGTGTGGGAGCGCGGGTTCGGGCGGATGGCCACCACGTGATGCTGCGAATGAACCTCGGCGCCGGACTTTTCCGCGAAATGGAGATAATTCAAGTCCAACGTGTTCTTGGAGTGGATGTTGCATCCGATGAAACATTCCCCGCAGTTCGAACAACTGAACTGCGGCGGCCCTCCGCGCTGGTAAGGGTCCGGATTGTAGACGCCCTGCTCGGCGCCGTTCCGGCCCCAGTAGATGGCAAGATCGAGCAACCGGAAACGGTCCCCCATGCCGGCCGCATACGCTCCAGCGCGCAAGGCCTGGGTCTTCAGCACCGGTTCCGGAATCGGCCGCGGGCGCAACATATCTTCCACCCTGCGGTAATACACCGGCAGTTCTGCGCGCCAGTTGACCGAGTCGGGCCACTTCGGTTCTCCGCCATCCATCATGTCGAAAGCGGAATCGAAAATATCGATCTGCACGTCGAGATACATCAGCGAAGTGCCGCCCACGCCGCTGCCGCTGATAACCACCATGTTCTCGAACGCGCGATAGTCGATCAGCCCTTTCCATCCACGCCGGCCTTCGTGCCGCCACCACCACTCTTTGGGGCGGTGGAAACGTCTGGGAAATTCTCCCATGTTGTACCGCTTACCGCGCTCCAGCACACATACCGAAACAGGCCGTCCCGCGGCACGCTGCGCCTGCGCAAGCCGCAGGGCGGGAATGGCGCCGCCGAATCCCGACCCGATGATGACGAAATCGTATGCCAGTTTCATCGCGCCGCCATCGCCTTCTCCGTCCGCGCTCGCTGTGCGTAAAACTTCAGAAACAGCACGGCGAACACTACGTCTCCGATCAGAGGAATCCAAAAGAAAGCGGGCGCCTGTCCCGGTGACGCGACGTAGTGATACAGAAATATGGCGGCGAACGCCAGTTTGCCGATGCCGCCCAGCAAGGCGATGTCGCGATTACGGTCCAGATCCCGCGCCACAAGATAGTAGCCGAATCCGAACACGATGAACAGCGCAATCCAGGACTGGTAATACATAGGCGGAGAAGGTGGGGGAATCCCCGCCGTAGCGAAGATCCAACGGGTTGCAGCGGTGATGAAAGCGCCACCCGCCAGGTTCCAGATCGCACCGGCGCGGAACACGCGGCGGTAGAATGTGTCGCTCCCGAAAAAAGCAACTCTATGTATGGACGTACTCGCCATATCCCCGTCCCCGGATAGATTGTGCTTTGAAGGAACCTTCGTAGGAAAAGTTGTAAAAGGTCATATTCGTGGCGATCGCCGCGGGCGGACACTCTCGCGTTCCAGCGTATTCGAGCGGGCCTTCGGCGGTTTCCGCACGGATAAACCACCTGCGATAAAAGACCACCGGTGCTCCGTTAGGACAATGCGCCGCGACCAGGTCGGGTTGCGGATCGCTGCTGTACCGGATCCGGATGCTGTGAATCGGTATATATCGGCCTTCCCAAAAGAGGCCTCCACGATCGCGCACGTTAATGCCGAACGCGCTGGCATGCATGAAGCCGCCCCGATGTTCACCATCTCCAATAAACAACTCGTAGTGATAGCGAATGGGCCGGTACGACGGCGCCACGCGGTTGAGCAGGCGGACAGGTAGAAACAAGCGGTCGGCCGCAAACAATTTGCGGGCGAATCCATGTTCCAGGCAACCGGCGCCGGAAACCGGATACACCTCCTCCGCCCCCTCTATCTTGTGGGGGTCTGCTTTTTTCGTGCCCAGCGCGTATTTGATCTGCCCCTCGAACTGCCCGAAGATCGCAAAATAAGTAAAGACGCCGCTCACATCGGCCCACCAGACGACATTCTCCCCACGGAAGGTAGCGGAACAGGAGATACCAGCTTCCGGGTTTTGAAATTTTACGTGGTATTCCGGCCAAGCTCCCCGAATACGGCCGTATTCATCGAATTCCTCATCCTTACCGATCTGCTGCCCCGTAATCGCGATGTCGACTTTTTGGGGCTGCATCCAGAGATGCCAGCGGCGCGGAAAATAATGTTGTGAGAGGTTGTTCCGTTGTTCGACGCCGGCAGGAGTGGTGATCGCCGTAGGCGTCAGGGACAGGTATTCCACCGCGTCGAAGGTGGAGAGGCGGAATAGCAGGCGCTCGTAGTTGTCGATTCCTTCGAGCCCATAAAGACCCGTCATCAAGCTGGAGCGGATCATCTTCACCGGCAGCGTGGTATCCCGGGGCAGGATAAAGAAGTACCAGCCGTCCCATCCCGGCCACCGTACCGCCGTGTCGACTTCCCCCTTCGAGTTCAGCTTCAGGTAGCGCGGCCGGTCGTACTCGTCAGGAATGCGATCCGTAGGGCGGCGCGTGGCCCTGTCGAAGGTGCTGTAGATCCAGAATCGGTTGAATCGCAGCAGCAGGTATCCCAACAGTAAAACGCAGGCGGCAATCGGAATCCACACCGGCATATCAGGCGCCCGCGGCGAAAGACTTGTCCAGGTGCCGCCCTTCCGCCATCAACTTGCGTACAAAAAGAACGAGTGCGATGCCCCACACGGCCAACGTAAGGACCAGCATGAACAGGAAGGTCCGGTCCTCATAAAACCAGGGCGCCGCGCCCGCCAGCCATTCGCTGTAGGTGCCGAGCCTGGCGCTGCGCGGGAGCTGAGCAAAAATCCAGATCCCGGAGAAAGCGAGGATGCCGAGGTAAATGGCCCTGTTCGTCCATAGCCTGCCCGCGTGAACTAAGCGGTAGCCAATTAGAAACCCCGCATTTGCCGCCGCGAAAAAGACAATCAGAAAAACGGGTACATAAAACGGGTAAGCGTCCACCGAATTGGCATGCCACCACATGTGCGTTGTTTCCCATCCGAAATAATTCAGCAGGAAGTAGAGTGGAATCCAACTGAAAAAGAACGTCTGGAATATGTTGTTTGCGGCGAATGTCCGGTAGTAATACTCCGGTCTCCCGGTGCTGAGTTGGCGATGCGCCGCGTCGGCAAAGAGACTTCCGACACCAAGCGCGATAGGGACATCGATTTGAACCATACGGGCAGCAGCCCTCTCCCAGGATTCTGAAATTATCGCTCCCGGAGGGCGATGTCAATAGCTGGAGTACTCTAATTCCGGCCCCTTGACTTTGCCTGACCACGACCATACTGCTTTCGGAAGTGACTTGACGTGATGTTTCGAAACTACACAAGGATGCGCGGATTCAATCGGTCGCTTCTCCTGAAGTTGTTTCCACTCGTCTGGCTCTTGTCCGGTGCCACCGGTGAGGGGTGCTACTGCTATGCGTTAGATTAGAGGGGCGAGAGTGGTGAACAAGTGCCTGTCTTCTCTCTTGATGGTGTCGATGATGGCTGCCTGCGTTGGAGTCGCGCCGCCACAGTCGCCGTCCCGGCACAGGCCATACGTGGCCTCGCTAAAGAGATCCGTCTACAACGTTCAACCCGACGGGACGGAGATACTCCGCGCCGTTCGGACGTCACTACAGGCGAGAGACCGCCAGGGCCGGGTCTATCAAACGTCGGATTCTCTCGATGCGAAGCCGGTGCGGTTCGCTACGCTGTTTGACGAAGGTATCGGGTAATGTCTACCGGTTGGACCTCGATGCCCGCACGGCACACCTCGTTACGAGAAACAACTTCTAGCACCGGCCGGACTTGCCGCTTCTTACGGCGGATCAAAAGACCGATATCGCGGCGCGCACCAGGTCCATGCATGGGGTTCCTTGCGTTTGGGGTCCATTGAAGGCGGGGGACAAAGACGGTTCCCTGGAAGACGCCGGCACCACGTGCACATCGTACGAGTTGGGGTTCTTGACGGTTCACTCAGACAGCAGGCTGACACGAATCAACGGGGAGACTCTCCATATCGTAGTGGAATTGACTGGAATTCAGATAGATCTGGATCCGGACCCGGAGTGGTTCGGCATTCCGCCTGATTTCTCGCTTCGCCAATAACGGGACGCAATTAGTGCGCAATGCCGTGTTTATGCAGCCGCTGGTGAAGCGACGCCCGTGCATCCCGGAACACGCCCAGCACTTTCTCGAAACGCTCCGCGTCCGGACGCGTGGCAAGAGTGGAGGCCCACAGTTCCGCGCCTTCAATGAGTGTCAACATGTACGCTGCCATGTCGCGGGAAAACAGTTCCTGTCCGGGGGCAACAACATAAACCGGCGACGTATGGGCGGCAACCCGAATCCCACCGGCAACAGTCTTTGAGGCACAGCGCGCCGCCAGCCAGCCTGCGCCGCCGGTGCGAATGGTTTCTTTGAGCGTAAGGGTGCGCGCCCCCGCTTCGTTTTCGCGCGAGGCGACTACTGCCCCGTTCCAGACAATATCCATCCGGTGAATGGGAGTGCTCGAATCCGCCGATGCGATCACCTCAATGGACGCTGGACCGGAAGTCCTGATCTCCGCACCGGGCGCCTGTCCGTCCGCGCTGAAGTGCAAAAGAGGGCCCGAGGAGAGAAACGTCTTGCCCTGGCGGACGGCCTTCGCCCAACTGGCAAACGTAAACTCGTCCTGGCCCAGATGAGCGTAGGTTCGATAGGCTCCGGCTGGAACAGATGCGCTCATCTTGTCCGTACCGCCTGCGATGGGCAGGCGGTATCCACAGTTCAAATAGCGGTACCATTCCTGGAAATACAGGTTGTTAAAGTGCTCGGTCATCCCCGTAGGCCGCAGTTCGACGGCGTCGATTCGTTTACCCTCAATCGCCGCGGCGAGCTCGGCCGTCGGATAAGGAAAATGAACCGCAACCACCAGGCCCTCGCGCTTCCGGCACGCATCGGCCCAATCCGATAGCGTGGTCCACAACGGATCGCCAAAATAGCTTTCGTGAGGACCGGAGGCGGACATAGGAAACACGGGCTGCCCGTGTCCGCCCAGTAGTCCCAGGTGTCCCAGAATGTGCTGCCGGTTCTCTGTGCCGATATGAACCATCGCGTCGCCGTCTTTCGACGTTAACGGACCGTACGAGAGGTCGCCGACATTGGTGAATAGATCGCCCCATTGCGCCGCCAACAGGTTGATGAGGTTGAGCCCTTCGGCCTGCGCTTCGAGAACGGCCGTGCTCGGCGACAGAAAGTGAACGTGCGTATCCGCGCTCACCCAGTTCTTCGATCGCAGATCGGCGAAGCGCCCGATCTCGAGTGTAAGTTCGCGCTGTCCGGCCGCGATGTCCAGCTTCCTTCGAACCGGTTCGTACTCGAAGCCCTTGGAGAGCTCGATATAAACCTCCCCGACCGGCAACTCCACCTGGAAAGTTCCGTCGACGTATGCAAAGGAACTGTCATTCCATCGGAGGTCGGCGCCATAATCCTGAAACCAGCCGCCGTTGATTTCGGTGCGATGTCCGTAAGGAGGAATGTAGCGCCCCTCCTTCGAGCGGAACGCCAGGCGGACGGGTGTCGGCCGCTTCGTTCCGGAATCGAGGATGGTACCTTGCAGCCATGTTTTCTCGCGCTCGAGTACACGCACGCTCACGCTGCTCGAAGGCGTCTCTGCTCCGGCCAGCGGAAGGTCGTACTTCTCACCAGTTTCGGTATTGGTAAGCGTAAGCGTGGCGTCCGGGCTCGCCGAGACTTCGGCGTAGAGAGGCGCGTCCGCCGCAAGCGGTCCGGTGCGCTCGGGGAGTCCCTTCGTGGGAGAGTCGAGCCAGGACGCCGCATCGAATTCCCCAGCCTGCCACGTGCGGGCGACTACGCCAAGATCAACTGAAACACTCCACCGGCGATTCCCTCCAGGAGCCGCGCTTTTGACCGGTGGCGTGATGCGGTAGAGAGCCAGGCGCTGGTACCGCAACGGATTTTGCCGGCCATGAAAAAGCGTCAGGCCGCAGAGCATCAACAGGTCGTCCGAGCGGGCTTCAAACCGCACCCCTTTTATTGCCCGATCCGGAGAAGGATTCCCGATGGCCGCAAGCCACAAGGTGGCGGGATTATCGACCGCTGGATTTCCCCCATAAGCTCCGTCCCATAGGCCCATCTGGAGATCGCCCCAATTCCGTGCGTCTCGAAGAGGGTCCGAAAGACTTCTCGGCAGGTTCTGCCGATGCGGAACGGAAGCGAAGCTCAGATGTCCCCATCGGTAACTGGGCGAGTTCGTTTCGAAGCGCCGCCGGATCGGCGCCGCATGGCGTGTACCATCTTCGAACAGAAACACCAACTCGGCGAGTTGTTGGCCAACCCGTTCAACCGCCAAATCCCCGGGTGCGGGCGATTCGAGAGGGTCCCAATCGCAAAATCCGGCGAGGCACAAATAGCCGGCCTTTCCGGCTGCCGCGATCTCGACTTCCGCCGCCGCCCATGATTTTTGCGACTGGCTGAGCACTACCCAGGATTTGTTCCCGGATCCTTCCGGACCGAGCAGAAATGGAATTCCACGAAACGTTTGCGAGCCCGCCGGCATTCGTAATAGCCCATCCTGGCGACCTCCGGCGCTAAGGCCCCTCGCCTCCGGCTTTGGACCCAGATCGCGCGGGGCAGCGTTGAAATAGTTCGCAAGAGGCACAGGTGTGAACTTGGGCGCCCCCGTTTCAGGTGCAGCGGCCACGGCAGATCCGAGCATCAATTTCAAGGCAGGAAGAGTTCCCGCTGTCTGCAAGAACTCCCGTTTGGTCAACCCAGAATTGTCGGACATGGTGAGTTCCCCAACGAAGCTTATCATTTCCCAGCATGTGAGTTTACACGCGGAAAACACGTTCCATTTAGGGACAAATTCGACGCTGCATCCGATGAGAGCCAAGGGCCACCCAGCTTACTTGGAATCTAGAGGCGGACTCTATGGCAGACAACAATGACGACATTTTAGACAGCCTCAGCAAGCTGATGGAGCGGGAGAGCCCCGGCAAAACAGCAGAGGAATGGCTTGTTTACCTGAAAGATCACATGGAGCAGCAAAAGCCTCTTCCGGTTGAAACGTCAGATCTGATCAATCTTGCACGAGCTATCAACAGGTCTTACTGAATGACGTTGTTCTTTTGAATGACACCTCTCTTGCCGGCTCCTGGTAATCTTGATGCGAGGAACGCGTGTGAGCCTGGCAGGAAAAGTGGCAATAGTTACTGGAGCGGCGCGGGGAATCGGATGGGCAACTGCCGCTCAGTTGGCCTCAGATGGGGCACGGGTCGTGCTGTGCGATATCCGGGCTCCGGAAGGACGGGATATGCGCGACGGCGCGTTTGAAATGCAGGGGCAGTCCGCGCTCTTTGTGCAGGCGGATGTAGGCGACCGCTCGCAGGTGGAGAATCTGTTCCGGCGTGTAGACGAAGTCTTTGGCCGCGTGGATATCGTCGTCAACAACGCGGGCATCAATGTTCGCAAACCGCTGATCGAGCTGGAAGTGCCGGATGTGGAGCAGGTGTGGGCTGTATGCTTGTGGGGCACATTCCACTGTGCGCAACTGGGTGCTCGCCGCATGGTGGCGCAGGGTGAGGGCGGGTCGATCGTGATGATCAGTTCCGTGCATGCTTCACGCGCGTTCCCCAATTCGACGGCCTACAACGGAGCAAAAGCGGCTATCAACCAGATGACGCGCACGTGGGCGGCAGAACTGGCAACTCATGGCATCCGCGTAAACAGCATCGAACCGGGGTGGACTGACACACCAGGGGAACGCCGCTACTACTCCGAGGACGAGATCCGCGAAAAGGGGAAGAAGCTTCCGCTCGGACGGCTTGGCCGGCCGGAGGAAATCGCCGGCGCGGTAAGCTACCTGGTTTCGGACCGGGGCGCTTATATCACCGGCTCCGTGCTACGGATAGACGGCGGTATTCTGCTGCCCGAGCCGCACTGACTTCCTCAGCCTCGAGCGTGATGGCTCTGCTTCGGCGCTTTATACCGTACGGCGAGATGTGGCGTCTCGAGGTGCTGCCCGCCTTGCACTCGCGACGTAAGGCAACTCTCCAGCATGCCGCTGACAATCAGGGTGCGTTCCGCGGGGTAAGGCGCGCGGCCGGTCGCGAACATCTCCTCGATCTTGCTGACCAGGCACGCGGAATAGGTCACGTTGGGAACGGGCGTCAGCAGGAATTGGCACGACTGTAAGCCGATGCCCCGCACCTGCGCGGCGAAATTGAAATCACGCAACGCTCCGTTGAGCATCAGGAGAGTCGTTTTCAGCCCATCGTTATGTTCGATGAAATAGGCCGAGGGATTCTTTACCAACTTCGGTAACTGCCCGTTTCCCACCAGGTCCTGCGTGCGGCCGTCTTCAACGGTGTACCCTTCCAGTGTGTCACTGCGCGATAGAGCCGAGCGCAACAGATCTTTGGACCACCGGCCTTCTTCTCCGGCTTTCCACACGGCGTCACCTTCGATCATCTGCACGGAGCGCACACCGGTTGCACCGCCCTTGCGCCGCTCGATCATGCACTGCATGGCCTCCAGCGCATGATAGTCCATCGGGTCAGACCCGCCGACGCCCACCATCAGCGCGTCTTCGATCTCGCAGTTGTAGGGCAGCTCGATGTCCGGCAGACGCCACGTGACCGGCAAGGAAGAACCGGCCAGCAGCGGGAACTTCAGGCGTTTTGCCGCATCCACCATCCACTTGGCCTTTTCGAAGTTCCAGGAAAGATGCTTGTCGTTATAGACCGGCACTGCGCGTCCGTCTTTCTCGAACACCTCAACGCACTGCCGAAAAAACTCGTGGCGGGGATAGAGAACCTGACCCTTTTCGTTGCGCGGATAGTTGCCGTGCTCGACAATCAGCAACACGGCGTCCACGGCCAGGCTGTTGCCGCCGCAGCGCAAAGCTTCCGCGATCGAGGGATAAACCTTGAAGCCGAACTCGCTCGCTCGTTTTTCCGACAGGTCTCCTTCCGGCTTCTGGTCAATATACAGCGAGACCACCTTCATGTCCGGGCGATGCCAGACTCCGCCGGAAGGGTAGCCTACCAGGAACCGGTCAGCGATGTGCTGAACGTGCGAGAGGTATCGATAAATGCTGCCGACAACCGCGATGCGTTTCATTCAGCTTCTCCAGAAAGCAGACCGCCGCGGCGAGGGATATGAGATCGCCAGGTGCGGTGTTTCATAACGCGTCTCACCCCGGTAAAGGCTCTCCACACCCGCCGCGGTAAGCCCGGTGGTGAGTAGCGTTCGTTCAACTGGATAGGGCGCCTTGCCCGTCAGAAACAACTCTTCCATGTCGTTTACCAGCGGACTGAAAAAATTGGCGAGGGTCGTACGGCCATCAGGCATCGGCAGGTACATCTGTGTGGACAGCATACCTTTGTCCAGCCGCGCGGCGAAATTGAAGTCGCGCACCAGGCCGCTCATCAGCAGCATGGTGCATATCAGACCATCGGCGTGTTCATATTGATAGGCGACAGGCCGTTTCACGATGCGCTGCATGTCTTCCATCGTGGGAAGCACGTCGTTGAACCCCTCCCGCGCTGGAGTCAGCGTGTGGCTGCGGCATAGCGCGGCTTCAACGAGGTCCGGAGCCCAAACGCGCTCGCGATAGGCTTTCCAAAAGTTCTCCCCGCGATACGCCTGTATCCACTTCACACCCGATTCCCCGCCGCCGCGCCGCTCCACCATACACTGGATCGTCTCAAGGCCATGGAAATCGTAGCTGTCGACGCCGCCATAGCAGACGCAGACGGCTTCGCGCACGCGCGCGCCGGAAGGCATTTCAATGGATGGAGTCCGCCACGTGACGGGAAGGCTGGAGCCGGCGCTCAGCGCAAACCCCATCTCACGCGCCGTATCGTAAATCTCCCTCGCCCATTCCCAGTTCCAGGAAAGATGTTTGTCGTTGAACACAGGGACCGAGCGTCCGCTGGCGCGAAAGACTTTGAAGATCTCCTGGAAGAACTCATAACGCGGATACTTCGTCTGCCCTTTCTCGTTTCGCGGATAGCGGCCATGCTCACCAACAAGCACAACGCCGTCCACCGCAAGATCTTTGCCGCCAAGCGTAAGCGCCTCCGCGATGGACGGATACATCTTCATGGAGGGGAAGCGGCGGGCACGGTCGCGGCTGAGATCGCGCTCGCCCACCTGGTCCACATACAGCGAGACGAGGTCCATGGGCGGATGATGGTGTGTGCCGTTCCATCCATACCCTTCGAGGAAGCGGTCTACGATATGCTGCGCGTGGGAGTATTTGAAATAAATAGTGGCCAGGGCCGCGATTCGCGGCCGCCCGGCACGCTGCTGCGCGCACACAGCGAATGGCGCAGCGGCGGTAGCCGCCAGCAGGCTCCGGCGGGAGATCTTGCGTTCGTTCGGCATGGAGGGTCATTATAAGACTTTCTGGAGCCGAAAAAGTGAAAAGCACTCTCGCTCTCTTGATGTTGACACTTCCGCTGGCGGGCGCCGACCTATCCCCGCAAGCACGGAAACTGCACCGCGATGCTTTTGTCTTCGACGCGCACGTGCACGTAATTAACCGGCAGTTTTATCATGGCGGCGATATCGGCGAGCGCGTCCGTGATGGCCACTTCGATCTTCCCCGAGCGAAGGACGGCGGCATCGACGCTCTCTTCTTTTCCATATTCGTCACCGAAGACTACTACCCGCAGCGGTACGAGACCAAGCAGGTGTTCAGGCTCATGGATCTCGCTCTCACACAACTCGAGAAGAACCGCGATTCCATCGAACTCGCTCTGAACGCATCCGACATCGAACGAATCAACAAGAAGGGAAAGATGGCCGCTGTCCTCGACCTGGAGGGAGGATTCGACCTGGACGGTGATCTGGGGATTCTCCGCGATTTGTACCGCCTGGGGCTTCGCTCCACGCAGCTTTCCGCGCATAACTGGGCGAACAATTTCGCCGATTCCTGTTGCGCCGCGCCGAAGGTTCATGGTTTGAACGATCACGGCCGCGCCGTGATACGGGAGATGAACCGGCTGGGAATGGTCATTAATATCTCGCACTCATCCGATGAAGCCGTCGCACAGGCGATCGAGGTGAGCAGCGTCCCGGTTGTGGCGACGCACCATGGCCTGCGTTTGCTTAATAATATTCCACGCAATATGCCGGAAGATCTGATGCGCAAACTGGCGGCCAAGGGCGGTGTGATGGGATTTCACATCGGCAATGAATTTCACAACCGGAAGGCATTCGACTGGCGGACAAAACACGCGGGTAGGCCGTTCTGGGATACCGATCACATCGCTAAGCGCCAGGAACAACCTTCGATCGAGGACATCGATCGCAGAGTGGCGCCACAGTTTCCGATGGTCGGCGTGAACATGCCGGATGACGTGATCTTCGCGGTGGATGATTGGATCGCGGTGGTCGAAAAAGCGATCGGCATCATGGGCGAAGACCATGTCGCGCTGGGCAGTGACTTCGACGGCGGACCCACATTACCGCGCGGCATGCGCGACATTTCCGATACTCCGATGTTGACGGATGCAATGCTGCGCCGCGGTTGGTCCGAACAACGCATCCGGAAATTTCTGGGGCTGAACCTGATGCGCGTATTTCGCGAAGTCACGGAAAAGAAATGAGGCGAGAGGCATGGTGGGATATGAAAAGACCTATCCCAATCCTCTGCGCCGTCGCACTCGCAGCGCCTGCAACGCCACTCGATCTGGTCCGGAACGGTCAATCAGTCTACAGTATCGTTATCGCGCCGGACGCTTCCGCCTCAGAACGCCACGGAGCGGAAGAGTTGCAGAAGTTCCTCGAAGAGATCTCCGGCGCACGTTTGCCGGTTACTACCGAATCCCGTTCAAACATGGTGCTCGTAGGCCGGAGCCCGGCTCTGAACAAGCTGAAGCTGAGCATCGATTTCGACGATCTCGGCCCGGAGGGCTTTGCGCTCAAGACCGCCGGTAAGCACCTGGTCATCGCGGGCGGCCGCCTGCGCGGCACGATGTACGGCGTCTACTCCTTCCTTGAAAAGCTTGGCTGCCGTTGGTTTACGCCGGAGGTGAGCCGGATCCCCAAAATGCGCACCGTTTCGGTCCGTGAATTGGAGGAAACGCAGAAGCCCGCTTTTGAGTATCGCGAGCCGTTCTTCGCCGAGGCATCCGACGCGGACTGGGCTGCGCGGAACAAAGCGAACGGCATGCTCATGAAACTCGATGCTGCGCGGGGCGGCAAGATCCGGTACTTTCCCTTCGTTCACTCGTTTGAAGCGCTTGTGCCGCCAAAGCGCTACTTCAAGGATCATCCCGAATACTTTTCTCTGATCGACGGCAGACGCCGCGCCGAGCGCAGTCAACTCTGCCTCACGAATCCCGACGTGCTGCGGGTTGGGATCGAATCCGTCGAGCGCTGGATCGCCGAGCACCCGGAGGCCAACATCCTGTCCGTCTCGCAGAACGATTGGACAGGGTGGTGCGAGTGTGACAATTGCCGCCGCGTGGAAGAAGAGGAAGGCGGCTCCCACTCCGGCCCTTTGCTACGGTATATAAACGCGCTCGCGGCGGAAATAGAAAAGAAATATCCTGACAAGCTGATTGATACGCTCGCCTATTGGTACACCGAAGATCCACCTTTGAAGACCCGTCCCCGCAGAAACGTTCGCATCCGCTTATGCCCCATCGGCGCCTGCGAGGCGCATCCCTATGAGCAGTGCAGATACAACGCCTATTTCATGAAGAATCTGCGGGCGTGGGCAAAGATCACCAACCAGCTTTATATCTGGCACTACAACACCAACTTTGCTCATTACCTGCTTCCCTTTCCCGATTTTGATGAGCTTGCCGCCGACATCCCGATGTATCACCGCAACGGTGTCGCCGGACTGTTCATGGAAGGCTCGCCGAGCAGAGCCGGAGGGGCGGAAAACGCCGAGTTGAGGTCCTACGTCATGGCCCGTCTCCTGTGGGACCCTGGCACAGATGTTGAAAGAGACATCGACGAATTCCATCAGGCCTATTACGGTGAAGCGGCACGGCCGATGCGCGCTTATTTCGATCTGATGCACAATGAGGTGCGCATGCCTCCGCGGGGCAAGGGACATCACATCTGGATTTATGACCGTCCCTCAGCACCCTATCTGAATGAGGAATTTCTCGCTAAGGCCGCGGAGCTTTTCCGCGAGGCCGAGGCAGCGGCTTCAAGCGGCGCCGTACGCAACCGGATTCGCAAAGCGCGCCTGGGAATCGACTATATCAACCTGACCCGCGCAAAGAGGTTTTCGGTCGAAGGCGGATGGTATCGCCCTGCCAACCTGAACGCGCTGAAGGACCGCTGGCAGACATTCGTAACGGCCGTGCGAAGTTTCGGTATGACACACATTAGCGAATCCACTCTCCTGTCCAAAGACGAGCAGGATTTCGAAACCTTCGTGCGGCCTTATGCGATCGCCTCGCTCGAAAATGAACGGCTGCGCGTACATGTCGCACCCGAACTGGCCGGCCGTGTAACTCACATCATCGATAAACGCAACGGACGCGACCTGTTGCTGCATCCTGAGCCAGGTTCAAAACAGTATCCAAACCTGGGCGGACTCACCGTCGCGCCGTACGCTGACTATGTCTCGCGGCAGCCGTGGAGCACGTCCTGGAGCCTGAATCGAAACACAGCGAGACAAGAGCTTTCGCTTACAGGTGTCTCTGAGAACGGGCTCGAACTGCGGCGCGCGCTGAAGCTGGAAGGATCGATGCTGCGTACGCATACCGTACTCGAAAATAGGGGCTCGGCTCCGGTCGAGTTGGTGCTTCAATCGCGTTGGGAAGTCGATCCCGGTTCGCTGGAACACGTGATTGTGTCGTACGGCAGACAGGATGGAGCAACGGTTGAAAAGCAGTTAATCGAGCCGGAAAAGCAACCCGCGGGGACCGAGTTTTACACCGGCGCCGAACAGCCGAACGGCGAATGGCGGGTATTAAATCGCGCTGGAGGACCCGTCATCGTGAACCGCTTCGCTAAAGACCAGGTAGCACGCTGCTTTCTGAACTGGACCGCCAAGAGCGAAAATCGGGTCGCCCTCGCCGTAGCCTCTCCACGCCGCACACTCCAACCCAGGGAGACCATCACACTCGACGCGGACTACGGAGTGAAATAATTGGGGGCGCCCTGTCGCTCCACATCGCTTGAAGCTTATCGGCTTGAGATCAGCGGGATGCTCAAGGCAGCGTCCAGGCCTTGACAGCGCAGTTTTTGGTTTCGCCGGAAGACCCATTGAGTTAAGGTCCCCAATAGCCAGTATGGGCGCACGGAGACTCCGTTACTGGCACAATGTCAGTAATGAATGAAGGTATCGAAAATATTCGCAGGCGCGGCAGCCGTATTCTGACCGAGGGCGTTCACATGACGCCGGCGGCTTCCCTGATGCGGGCCGAAGGCGTGATCCGGTCGATGGACGACTTGAAGCGTCCGTTCGTCACGATTATCAATTCCTATACCACCCAGATCCCCGGACACGCCCATCTCGACCGAATCGGGGCCATCGTGTTCGAGGAACTGAAGTCGCTGGGCTACAACGTGTGGTACGCGAACGTGGGGGCGGCCATTTGCGATGGAATCGCGATGGGCCACTTCGGAATGAAGTACTCTCTGCCTTCGCGGGAGCTGATTGCGGACCAAATCGAATCCATTATCGGAGCGCACCCTTGCGACGCCTGGATCGGAATCGGGAACTGCGACAAGATTGTCCCGGCGATGTACAACGCGATGGTTCGCATCAATATCCCGGCGGTATACGTCAGCGGTGGTCCGATGCTCGCGGGAACGGGCAACTCGGACCTGATTTCCGTCTTCGAGGGCGTAGGCAAATATACAGCGGGCAAGATGACGGAGCAGGGGCTCCGCAGCCTGGCGGAGCGCGCGTGCCCGGGATGCGGAAGCTGCTCCGGGATGTTCACCGCGAATTCAATGAACTGCCTTGGAGAAGTGATTGGGCTTGCGCTTCCCGGCAACGGCACCATCACGGCGGAGCAATGGGTAGACCGTGCCGAGGGGATCACGGAGCTGAATCCGGAGCGGATCGAACTCACCCGCCGGGCGGCGCGCACGCTCAAATCGTGTCTCGATAACAATGTCCGGCCACTCGACATCGTGACGCGCCAGGCGCTCGACAACGCCTTCGTTTTGGACATGGCGATGGGCGGGTCGACGAATACGGTATTGCACGCGCTGGCGCTCGCGCATTCAGCGGGAATCGATTACCGCCTGGACCGGTTGAACGAGATCTCGGATACCACGCCGAATATCTGCAAGGTGTCCCCCAGCCGGCCGGAAGTGCATGTCGAAGACGTTCACCGCGCAGGCGGCATCGGCACGATCTTAAAAGAATTGGCGTGTCACGCGAAGACCGTTCTGAACCTGGATACCGCGGGAGTGGCCGGGCGGCTGGGCGAATATGTCACCGCTTCGTCCGATGCCGATGGTGACGTGATTCGGCGTGTTTCAAATGCGTTTTCCGCAACCGGCGGCCTGGCGGTACTTTTCGGGAATCTCGCTCCGCATGGCGCTGTCGTCAAGACTGCGGGAGTGGACGCGGCGATGATGGAGTATGAAGGGCCCGCGCGCGTCTACGAATCTCAGGAGGCGGCGTTGAAGGGCATCCTCGAAAGGGAAGTGCGCGACGGAGAAGTGGTTGTCATCCGCTATGAGGGCCCGCGCGGCGGACCGGGAATGCAGGAGATGCTTTCTCCTACGGCAGCGCTGGTCGGGGCCGGCACCCGCGCCGCGCTCATCACGGACGGAAGATTTTCGGGCGGCACGCGCGGCCTTTGCATCGGCCATGTGGCGCCGGAGGCGGCGGCCGGCGGTCCCATCGCGGCCGTACGGGATGGAGATGTCATCTACGTGAACACAACAACGCGCCGGATCGAATTGAAAGTCGATGCCGCCGAGATAGAGCGGCGCCTGGCTGCTTTGCCTCCCTTCGAACCGAAGGTGAAGCGCGGTTGGCTCGCCAGATATTCGTATCACGTGACCAGCGCCGACACAGGCGCGGTGATGGCAATCTGATCCGTTATGAATCGCCGCTTGTTTTGTTCCATGCTGCCTGTTGCGCCCTCGGCGCTCGCAGCGGATCCTGCTTCCGTGGATTACCGTCGCATTGCCACGCGCATTCTCCAACCCTTGAAACTTCATCGCGGCGAGCGTGTGCTGGCCCGGTTCGATCCCGAATATTTTGCGGAACTCGTGCCGTTGTTGCGGAAAAGCGTCCGTTCGGCAGGCGCCGTTTGGCTGGAACCGCTTCGGGCGGCCACACCCGTTTCCGCCGCATCTGTCGAGCGCGTCGACGTGTTCCTTAGATTGCCGCTCGGCACTTCCGCGCGTGCGCTGGACCCCGCCGAAGAACGGCATCTCGTCGATTGGGTGGATAGAGGCGGCACACGGCGTGAGCTGCACTTCCACTGGTCTGACGGTACCCGGCATCCCGATGGTTTGCCCGCTGTGCATCCGCCGGAGTTCGACGCCCTGTACATGCGGGCTTTGAACATCGATCATCAGGCCCTGCGCGCAGTACAAGACCGTGCTATTCGTGTTCTTCGCATGGGCACGGTTCGCATACAGTCGCCGAACGGCACGGATGTGATGTTTCGAATCGCCAAGCGGCCATTTAATGTCCAGGACGGCGATGCCTCTGCCGAGCGCGTGCAGGCGGCGCGCGTGCGAGTAGATCGTCATATCGAATTGCCCGCGGGTGTGGTGCGTGTCGCGCCGGTTGAAGATAGCGCCTTCGGCAGCATCGGACTTCCTGAAGCAAGGTTCGGCGATACGGTCGCGAAAGGTGTAGTCATTCTACTCGATAACGGCCGTGTGACCGGTGTGCGAGCCAAGGAGGGGTTGGACGCCGTGAAAGCCGCGCTCGCGGCGGGCGGTGACGCAGCGATGCGTTTCCGTGAATTCGGCCTCGGGTGCAATCCGGCTTTGGCGGTGCCCGAGGGAAGCGGGCTGATTCCTTATTACGGCTACGGCGCCGGCGTCGTCCGCTTGAGTCTTGGAGACAATGAAGAGCTCGGTGGGAAGGTCCGCGGCGGTTTCGTGCGCTGGTTCTTCCTGCCCGATACGACGCTTCACGTGGATTTCCGGTACCTGGTCAGGAATGGCAAGCTGACCGTTCCCGAGACATAATGCCGTTGCGGCTGTGATATTACTCTCTTGTGCCAAGCGCAAGAGTCATGTTTCTCCGTTCGGGCCTGGTCTTCGCATTTTGCCTCGCTCTGGCTTTTGCTCAATTCCGCGAGACGCTGCGGCCGTCTTTTGCCGCTGTGCTGGAACTGATTACGCGCGACGCGGATAGCGGCCGGACCATTCCAGCCCGCGTGTATCTGTTCAAGGACGGGCGGCCGTTTCGCTTCAGCCCTGTTGACAGCCTGCTGGCCTTGCGTGTCGATCTGTTCTACCGCGAAGTGCTTTGGCGCCGCGCGCCGGCCCCGGCCACGCTGGAGGTCACGGCGAACGGTGAGTCCCACTTCCTTCTGCTTCGGGGCACCGCCGCCTTTGATTTGCCGGCGGGGCGCTACCGGGTGGAAGCATACAGGGGCTTGTTCTACAAGCCGGCCGTTCAGGAGTTTGAGTTGCGCGCCGGCGGCAAGCAGCGCATTGAACTCGACCTTGCTCCCCTAAAGGATCATGAGAAATGGCTCTCCGGAGACGACCATATTCACCTGGTCCGTCACCGGGAGGATGATCCCGTTTTTCTGGGATGGATTGCAGGAGAAGATCTCTCCGTCGGCAATTTTCTCCAACTACAGCGTCAGCAGGATGCGGCCATGCAGTATGGCTTTGGAGATGCCGCGGAAGCACGGAGGGAAGGGCGGTCGATCCGTTCCGGCATCGAAGCACGCAGTCACTTCTATGGTCACGTGAACCTCCTTGGACCTCGTGAGATTCTGCGTCCTCTGAGCATTGGAGAAGTATACGCGAACTCACGTGAAGCCTACCCGTTTCCAACCGTGCTGTTTACCAGGGCGCGAAGTCTCGGGGCCACGGTAGGCTATGCGCATTTTGACGGCAGCCAGAAGAATTCCACGCTGTTGATGGATCTCGCGCTCGGGAGTATCGACTTCATCGAGGTATTCCAGTTCGGCGTACTCAAAACCGAAGCCTGGTATGAGTTGCTGAACGCGGGGTTCCGGGTGACGGGAATCGCCGGAAGCGATTTCCCGGTACCTTTGAATAACCGGAGGCCCTGGCCACGCTCCCTACCGCTGCTCGGGCCGGAACGCACTTTGGTGAAAGCCGCTCCGGAACCTTCCGCTTACGCCGCGTGGGCGGCGGGAGTGCGAACCGGCCGTGTGGTTGTTTCCAATGGCCCCTTGCTGGATTTGACTGTCGATGGCAGTGCGCCTGGAGCCGTCATCAACTGGAACGGCGGTCAGAAGCCGGTGGAAGGCGAAGCAGTGGCGCGCTATCACCGGCCGCTCGAAAAACTGGAAGTCGTCGTGAACGGCAAGACGGTAGCCTCTATAGCGGGGGAGGGGCGCCACGAAGTACGCCTTCCGTTTCGTTTCAATCTCAAGGAGAGTTCCTGGATAGCAACCCGCGCCACCAGCGCCAGCCAGGAAGGCGAACCCGAAATCCAGGCCCATACCAACCCCGTGTACCTGTTGCGCGAGGGCCGTCACGTATCCGTCAACGGCGCGCGCCGGGCCCTTCTGCTCCGCTGGCAGCAGCAGGCCGGCTACTACCGGAGCCCGGATCTCGAATTTTCAGAGCGCCGGCACCGCGAAGAACTGCTTTCAAACGTGGAAAAAGCGCTGGTCGTTCTGGGCTCCGAATAGCGGCCCGTCCCGATTGCAATGTGGGGCAGGAGCAACCCGCGAGTCAATCAAGCCGGGTTGCCATCCGGCGCCACCGCATCTTCGCGTGGATCATCATGAGAGCATGTGCCGCGGGGCGGCTGGGGGTATCCGCGCCTGCTGCCTGAGGAATTGTTCCCAGTGCCGCCAGGCCCGCCGGATCCGCCATTGTCCGTGTGGACAGGCACTTGCAGCGGTGCGAGCCAGGACGATCAAGAGCGCGGGGCAGGATAAACGTGCAGCGTCTCACACCTCGATCTTGATCTTCAGCCTCGAAGCGATGGATTGGATCCGGTCTACGGATTTGCGGTAGTCCGCGGCCAGGTGGCGGGACGTGCCCAGATCCAGCCCGAGGTATCCCGTGTAGTTCATCCGCTTCAGCACAACGAAGAATTCCTCCCAATCGATGATGCCATCCCCGATCGCAACGTGGCCAGTATCTTTGGGGCTGTTGTCGGCGATGTGAATGTTTGCAAAACGGTTCCGTAGTTTTTCGAGAGCCAGCACCACGTTTTCCCGTTGTGCGCTGAAGTGCGCCGTATCGAAATTGGCTTTGAAGTTCGGCCGGGCGACGTGTTCAATCAGCCGCAACTGCGAATCGACCGAACAGATGACCTCTCCCACGCGCGGTTCCATAATAACCGTCTTTCCGTAGTTGGCGGCAATATCCGCACACTGCCGGCAGGACTCCACGAGTGCGATCCAAACGCTGTTCCAGTCGAAATCCTTCGGGATGCGAATACGCGAGCCGCCGGCGAAACTGTATCCCTCCTCAGCTCCAAGTTCATAGGGTTTCTGATCGAGGTACCGGACGGGCGGAGCGTAGCTGGCCAGGTGCAGCGTTTCGGTGCCGAGCATCGCTGCGATCTCCGCGCCCTTCTTAAAGCCATCGAGCGCCGCTTTCTGCTTGCCGGAATGGAGACTGACCATATCGGGATCCACGACGGAGAAATTGTGGACGTGGACGCCGTTGTCCTCCACCACTTTCCTCAGTGTGTTCCGGTCCTTGTAAAGAGCCCGCAGGAACGGACGCCCGAGCCCCTCCATCTCGAGAAAGCGAAATCCAAGCTTGCGGATGTCCTGTATCGAGCGGAGTGCATCCGCGACGGAATGAGGATAGCCATAACGAAAAATCGCGTACAAGTAAGTTATTCCTATTCTCATGATCGTGTCAGTGCCTCATCAGAATCTGCTCTGTGGATTGTCCGGCTTGCCCGATAGGGTAAGAACCCGCTAGCATCCGGATATGCTTCCCCGGAATCATCCGGAAGTCTCTACCGCCCTTGTTGAAAACCGTGCTGAAAGAGCGGCGTGGCGGACGGTGCCGAACCTGCTGACCCTGTTGCGGCTGGCTTTGGTAGGTCCATTCGCCTGGTTTGCCATTGCGGGCCGGGATATGGAAGCTCTCGTGGTTTTTGCTTCGGCCGGGCTCACCGACGCCTTTGACGGGTACATTGCAAGGAGATTCGGCCAGCGCTCCAGGTTCGGCCGTCTGGCCGATCCGGTAGCCGACAAAATACTCACCTCGACGGCATTCATCGTCCTTTCGGCATGTCGCGGGCAGTTCGTTTCCCTCCCGTTATGGCTTATGGCCGCCGTCGTGCTGCGGGATGTACTGATCCTGGCCGGGTGCTTTGTGGTTTACCTGGTGACGCGCAGTACCGCTTTCAGGCCTACCCTTTCCGGAAAAATTAACACCATCCTCGAGATCTTCACCATCGTATGTTTTCTCGCGGCGGCAAGCCTGCCCGCGATTTCGCAGGTCTTAGGCCCGCTCTACCTGGTGCTGCTGGTTTCTATTGTGATCTCTGCCACCGGCTACGTATTACTCGGCTCCCACATGATTCGAAACTCGCCCCGGGTGTAAGCCTCCCCCGCGCGATTGCTGACACGGGCGACAGGCTCGTCAGACAAACTTATACTCGCCTGGAACCGGCAGCGGTGGCACGTCCATCTTCAGGTCGTAGCCAAACTGTTTCGGCTGCAGGTCCTGCTTCGAGTTCATAATCATTTCCCAGGTGATCTCAAGCCCGGAATAGGCGGATTCGCGCCCCATGATGCAGGTCATCGTGCTTTCGGCCACCGCCATCGCATGGTTGATATACGGCCCGTCGCCGCGAATGCTGGCGACCATGGCGGTGTGCTCGCGCACATATGGGTTTTCCCGTGGATCCTTGAACGATGTGCGAACATCCTGCCCGCTGCCCGTGCCAAGATCATGCGCGTTGCTGCGCCCCTTCGTTCCTACAATAAGCTCGCTGACATTGGTGTAGATCCCGGAGTTCTGATCCTTGGGGAACTGCCGGCAATAGCTGGACATGCGGACGCCGTTCGGGTATTCGAAATCGGCGCTGATGTGATCGTAAATGTTGCCGTATATCTCGGTTTTCGGTCTCCAGATCGCACCGCCTGTGGCCACAACTTTGACCGGATGCGTGCCCATGATCCAGTTGCAGACGTCGATGTTGTGAAGGTGCTGCTCGACGATCTGGTCGCCGCAGATCCACACGTACGAATACCAGTTCCGGTGCTGCCACTCCATGTCGCCCCATTTGGGATTCCGGCCCGCCTTCTGCTGAACAACGGGAGTCCCCACCCAGTAGGCGTAAGTTGCCACGATATCTCCGATGGCGCCGCTGTTGATCTTTTCCACCGTTTCCTGATAGTCGCGCGCAAACCGCCGCTGCGCGCCTGTCACGACCGTCAGCTTGAGTTCTTCGGATTTTTTGGCCGCATTCATGAACCGCCGCACGCCAACAGGATCGGTTCCGAAGGGCTTCTCGCAGAAGACGTGCTTCTTTGCGTTGACGGCCGCTTCAAAGTGCTCCGGACGATACCCTGGAGGGGTTGCCAGCATGACGATATCCACGCCGGAGTTGATAAGTTTCTTGAAGGCATCGAACCCGACAAAACGGTGCTCCGGGTCCACTTTCAGCCTGTCACCCCATCTCCCGGACTCTTTGTGCGCGCGGAGCCGCCGCAGCGAACCTTCCAATTTGTCCTCGAACGCGTCGGCCATGGCCACCACGTCTACGTTCTGGCTACCGGTCAGCAGGTCCACTACTGCCTGCGTGCCGCGGCCGCCACAGCCAACCACGCCTGCTTTCAACTTTTCGTTTCCGGCGCCTCTCACGAGTTCCGGTTTGATGATCGTAAATGCGGAAGCGCCTGCTCCTGCGATGCTTCCTTTACGAAGAAAGGATCTACGGGATGGAATGGTTGAATCAGTCTGCATGTTGTGTAGCCCCGGACGAACCGGGTTCGCCATCATTGTATAACTGTTGGCGGGTCTGAGGTATCTCCGCTCCGTTTGTCCGATGTGTAGCGGACTTGATCTCGAAATTCAATTGCAGCGACGGCCTATATGACCGATAATTGAAGAAACCGGTGTCTTGATGCCGGCTCGATCAGTAGTTCCGGCGGGCTGTTCCGCCAGCATCGCACTGGTGGAGGTAACCATGGAACACGATCCAAGCAAGAGCGTTACGGCTCTCGCGATCCTATCCTCGGAAGAAGATTGCCTATCCCTCCGCAGATTGTTCGGCCATTCTAATTGGATTCTCCACACGGTTAACACATTCGAAGAAGCCATCGAAATGATCCGGCGTACACCCGTTCCTGTTGTCATCACCGAGGATCGGCTCGGCCGGCGCACCTGGCGGGACCTGCTATACGCGGTGGACGGCCTGGAGAACCCGCCGGTCATCATCGTGACGTCGAGAATGGCAAACGATTCTCTCTGGGGTGAAGTGCTGAATTTCGGTGGATACGACCTGCTGATGGAGCCATTCGAACGGAACGAAGTCTACCGCGTAATCAGCCTGGCATGGTTGCATTGGAAGCACAGCCGCACTCAAGCGGACATTCGCGTTCATGCCGTTCCGGCGGGCTGAGCCTCACGATTCCGCCGGCGATATCTCCCGGCTGGCAGATACTGCTACCATCGAAGCGCGATGAGCCGAAGAGTTGCCATTACCGGCCTGGGCGTCGTCAGTCCCAACGGGGTGGGGAGGGATAACTTCTGGGCGGCCACTTCCCGGGGCGTCAGTGGAATTCGAAAAATCACACGCTTTGACGCGTCTCCCTGCGCGGTGCAAGTGGCCGGCGAGGTCGATTTCCATGAAAAGGACTATGTCGATCCCAAAGACCGCCCCCATGTTTCCCGTGTCGTGCCGCTCAGCCGCGCCGCTGTGGAGGAGGCGTTGTCGGATGCCGGACTCGATGCCAGACGGATGAGCAGAGATGAGTTGCGTGGTATCGGCGTCATTCTCGGCTCCGGCGGCGGCAGCGGAGAGTTCTCCGAAGAACAGTACCGGCTCTATTACGAAGGCCGCCACAAACAGTGCAGTGTGTACGTGATCCCGAGCTCCACGATGGGGACGCTGGCCAGTGAGATCTCCATGCGCTTCGGCTTTCGTGGCTTGAGTCATGTGGTTACTACCGGCTGTACCTCCTCAACAGACGCGCTCGGTTACGCTTATCGCAACATTAAGGCTGGCGTGCTGGACACGATTGTCGCGGGAGGTGCGGATGCGCCGATCGCACCCCTGATCTTCAGGGGATTTCTCTTGATGAGGATCATGGCCAGCAAGTGGAATGAGGAACCGCATCGCGCCTCGCGCCCGTTCTCGCGCGATCGCGACGGGTTTGTGCTGGCCGAGGGCGCTTGGTTCTTCGTTCTCGAAGAGTTGGAACGCGCGCGCGCGAGGGGTGCGAGAATCTACGCCGAGGTCGCTGGATATGGTTCCACCTGCGAGGCCTACCACCGCGTGCGGCTGGAAGAGTGCGGAGAAGAACCGGCACGGGCCATGGGTTTAGCGATGGAGGAGGCCGGCATCACGCCCGGAGGGGTTCAATACATCAACTACCATGGGACGTCGACCGATTTGAATGACCGGATTGAAACACGCGCCGTACGGCTCGCATTCCAGTCCCACGCTTACCGGCTGGCGGGTTCGTCGTTGAAGAGTCTAATCGGACATCCACAGGGAGCTTGTGGCGCCGCAGGAGTAGCAGCGACAATTCTTGCGATGCAAAGTGGCGTGGCGCCCCCTACGATTAATCTCGACACGCCGGATCCGGAATGCGACCTGGATTATATTCCAGAAATCGGGCGCAGGATCGAGATTGAATATGCCGTGGCCAACTGCATTGCCTTCGGGAGTAAAAATTCCGCGCTGGTGTTGAGGCGGATAGACTGAGAACCCGCCCTGTTGCAACAAGGGCGGGTTTTGCCGGCGCAGGGCTTTCCGATTCATCAGTAAGCAGCGCCCGTCCGGGTTCGCGGTCTTCCCATTTCGTATTGGGGCTTCAGGCTCTTGCCGTGCTTCCCTGCCGCTCCACGGCAGATCACACATCGTTAGGCGCGTCGCACAACGCACGAAACCCGAGAATCGTCAGTCCCCTACACCGCACTATGAAAATCTCCCTCTCCGTTGTTGCGGGTCTCCAGGCTGCTCGAACAGGCCGGCCCAAGCTTGGTTCGTCCTTATGGCCTCTTTGCATACCGGCGCGCTGATACGTTGTAATGGTTCGTCCATGAAAATCCCGAAAATGCGGTGGGTGATTGCAGCCATGTTGTGCATGGCGACGATGATCAATTATGCCGACCGGCTCACCCTGGCGGTCGTCTCAGTGGAGGTCCGCAACGAGTTTGGGATGACGGAGCAGGATTATTCCTACATTCTGGCTCTCTTTATGCTGGCTTACGCGATCATGTATGCGGGCTCCGGCTATATTGTGGACCGGCTTGGAACCCGGCGTGGTTTTGCCGTCTTTATCTTCAGTTGGTCTCTGGCGCAAATGATGCACGCGTTCACGCGCGGCAAGACGTCGCTGGGAGCAGCCCGTTTCGCGCTCGGGCTGACTGAGCCGGGAAATTGGCCCGCGGCGGCGAAGGCCATCGCCGAGTGGTTTCCGGCGTCGCAGCGTGCGCTGGGAGTCGGTATTTTCAACGCAGGCTCGTCGCTGGGATCCGCCATCGCGCCGCCTATGGTGGCCGTGATAACGCTTCACTATGGCTGGCGGGCATCGTTCATTTTCACCGCGTCGCTAGGGTTCGTGTGGCTGTCTTTCTGGCTGCTGCTGTACAACCCTCCGCATCGGAATCGGTGGCTTCGACAGAGCGAGTACGAGGCGATGAAAGATCACATACGGCCGCCCGAAGAGACCCTTCCCGCGGATTCGAACACCCTCAATTGGCGGCGCGTCATCGGCATGAGGCAGTGCTATACGCTCATCCTGACGCGGTTCTTTACAGACCCGGTGATCTATTTCGTTATCTTCTGGCTTCCCGAGTATCTGCGCCGGGAGCGCGGGTTCGACCTTGCCCTGGTAGGCAAATATGCCTGGGTTCCTTTTATTTTCGGAGACCTGGGTTACGTGCTGGGCGGCTGGCTTTCCGGCAGGCTGATCAGGAGCGGATGGAGTCTCCCGCGCGCCAGAAAGTTCGTCATGCTGCTGGGTGCCTCCGTGATGCCGGCGGCCATGCTCGCGCCGTTCGTTTCGGAAGCCTGGATGGCGATTGCCGCAATCTGCTTCGTCACGTTCGGTCACGCTTTTTGGGTAGCGAACTTGCAGACTTTACCGACCGACCTGTTCCGCGCCACGGAGGTGGGAACAGCGACAGGATTTTCCGGCATGGGCGGCGCCATTGGCGGTGTGCTGGCCCAACTGGGGACGGGCTACATCGTGACCCATTTCTCGTATGCGCCGATCTTCCTTTTGGCGGGCATCTTTCATCCGCTATCCGCCGCGTTGACTTACTGGCTGCTTCCCGACCGGTATTTCAAACAGCGGGCATAGCCCGTCACCGGAGCCGCAACGGACCGAAGCCGAATTGGGAGCTGCGAACGCGGCCGGCCGTGTCCACAATGGCTGAAGCCACGAAACGGGGCTCCGGCGGAGCGCCAAAGCGAAGATCCATAGCTTCCACGCGCAGCAGTCCTTCTTCGGTATCTTTTTCGATTCTCCAGAACGTATACGGCGAAAACGCAAGGAAAACCCGGAATGGCTCCGTACGGCTCGCCGCCTCCGTTATCTTGTCAGGCGCGATTTTGTACAGAGTGCGTGCGGCGGAGGGGTCAAACTGCCCCAGCAGGTCCAACTCGTAAAGATTGTAAGAGTTGTCCGTCTCCACCAGCCCTCTCCAAGCGAAAGGATTCCAGGAGCTCGGAAATGCGGCCGTGCGCCGGGGGAGTTGTCCGGCATACAAGCGGGAGTTCAAGGTTTCCACCGCCCGGGCGTGCAACACACTGCGCACCCCGCTGTAAAGCACCAGAAACGAAAGCGCAAGCACGGCGAGTCCTCGCCCACTGCCTCCCTTGGCGCCGATTTCTGCATTGACCAGCCGCGACAACAGGGGAGCAGTGGCAGCCAGAAACAGCACCACCCAAAGCCACAGATCCACGATGCTGATAATATCCAGCCGCAGCCATTTCGCGGAGAACGGCAGTAACGGGCGGATGCCATAGATGTTGGTGAAATCCATTCCCTGGTGGAGGGCGACGCCCACCGCCGCGGTTGCCGCCAACCGGAGTGCATCGCGGCGCAGTTGAATGCTCTTGCCGAACAACAATGCCACGCTTGCGGCGCATAGCAGAGCGAGCACCGGGATGCTGACCAGAGCGTGTGTGAGATGACGGTGATAATGAAGGTATGCCGTGGCTCCCCAAAAACCAGAGACCGCATCGATGTCGGGAGCGTTTGAGCTCAATACAAGGACGGCTGCCGCGTGCGGGCACCAGCGGTTCAAGCCAGCGCGGCTGAGAGCGATCCCGGTGAGAGTGTGTGTGAGATTGTCCATGGAAGGTGGAGCACCGGCGGACGCTGTAAAAATCCTATAGCAAATTGGGTGTATTCATCCACATTGTTTACGTCTTAATACAATACTGGGCCATATGACCTTAATCCAACGTTAATCGGGATGGAAACCAAAGTACTTGAAAATGGAAGGTAAGTTGCTGAATATCTTTGTCGTAAAATCAGAGGAGAAAATCGAAAATGCAGAATTCAGGGATCCGGCCGAGTTATTTTGGTTTAGAGGAGCATGGGATTCGAAATGCGAATACTGTGTTCTGGAACCTGGGCACAGCGCAATTGATCGAGAAGGCCATCCAGCGCCGTGAAGGCTTGCTGGCCAGCGGTGGCGCTCTCGTTGTTCGAACGGGCGATCACACCGGGCGTTCACCGAAGGACAAATTCGTGGTGCGGGACGAAACAACCGAATCGTCGGTCAACTGGGGCCCGGTCAATCAGCCGTTTACGCCGCAGGCGTTCGACTGGCTTTACGGGAAATTGCTCGCTTACCTCCAGGCGCGCGATCTTTATGTGCAGGATTGTTTTGCGGGGGCAGACCCGGACTACCACTTGCCGATCCGCGTGATTACAGAACGTGCCTGGCATAACCTCTTCGCACGGCAGCTTTTCGTCCGCCCCGATCCGTTCTCGACCGATCAGCACGTACCTCAATTCACGGTTATCGATGCGCCGGGATTCCGCGCGGATGCCGCTGGGGATGGCACCAACTCCGATGTCTTCATTATTGTGAACTTCACGAAGAAGCTGATTATCATTGGCGGAACTTCTTATGCCGGCGAGATAAAGAAGGGCATCTTCAGCGTGTTGAACTATTTCCTGCCAGCGCGGGGCGTCCTGCCGATGCACTGTTCGGCGAACGTAGGAGCATCCGGGGATACGGCTCTTTTCTTCGGACTCTCGGGCACCGGTAAGACAACGCTTTCCGCCGACCCTGGCAGACGGCTTATCGGTGACGACGAGCATGGATGGAGCAGCCGCGGCGTTTTCAATTTCGAAGGCGGCTGCTATGCGAAATGCATCCGGCTCAATAAAGAAACGGAGCCCCAAATTTGGAATGCCATCCGCTTCGGAACGGTTCTTGAGAACGTCGCGGTCGACACGGCGTGGCGCTTGCTGGATTATGACGACGCGTCGTTAACCGAAAATACACGGGCTGCTTATCCGGTGACCTTCATCGAGGATGCAATCGTCCCGGGCATTGGAGAGCATCCGAAGAACGTTGTCTTCCTGACGCTTGATGCGTTTGGGGTACTGCCTCCCGTCGCGCGTTTGTCCCCGGAACAAGCCATGTACCACTTCTTGAGTGGTTACACCGCGAAGGTCGCCGGTACGGAACGTGGCTTGAGCAAGGATCCGGAAGCGACGTTCAGCGCATGTTTCGGCGCTCCATTTCTTCCGCGCAGCCCGCAGGTATATGCGGAATTGCTGGGTGAGCGGGTGCGGAAGCATCAAGCCAGATGCTGGTTGATCAATACCGGCTGGTCCGGCGGGGGGTTCGGCGTTGGAAAGCGTATGAGTCTGCCGGTCACTCGCGCCATGGTGAGCGCCGCCCTAGGCGGACAATTGGATCAGGTATCTTACCGGCCGGATCCGACGTTCCGTATTGAGGTGCCAATGGAGTGCCCGGGAGTGGATCCGGAAATTCTGAACCCGCGGGAGACCTGGTCCGATCCGGCGGCTTACGACCAGGCAGCGCGAGACCTGGCCGGCCGGTTTCGCCAAAACTTCGAAAAATTCGGTATCGGAGGCGAAATTCGCGCCGCCGAGCCGGTTCTCGCTTAAAGTCTTAATACTGGGGCAGATGCACAACGCGCCTGCCCCTCCATCGACATGAAAGAAGCACTCGTCAGTGTTCTTACTGAGTACCCGATCCTCACGCTGTTTATCGTTATCGGGCTCGGATACCTGGTAGGTGAACTGAGCCTGTTCGGATTCCGGTTCGGAGTCGCCGGCGTGTTATTTGTCGGCTTGGCCGTGGGTTCTCTCAGTCCCGGCATCGCCTTGCCCGAAATCGTCTCAACACTGGGGCTGATTATCTTTGTATACACCATTGGCATTCAATCCGGCCCGGCGTTTTTCGACTCGTTTCGAAAGAAGGGTTACCGGGACAGCCTTCTCGCCGTGGGTGTGCTCTCTTTCGGGGCCGCGCTCACGATTGCGCTTGCCCTTCTCATTCCGATCGCCGGCCCGCGTGCGGCCGGTCTGTATTGCGGCGCTTTGACCAATACACCGGCGCTGGCCGCCGCTCGCGAGAGTGTTTTGCAGAAGGCCAAGAATGGCGGGGCAACGGAAGAACAGGCGCGCCGTATGGCCGACGAGCCGACGGTAGCCTATAGCATTGCATATCCCTTCGGCGTCATCGGGGTGTTGCTGTGTTTTGAGCTCATGAGACGCGTCTGGCGCATCCGGATCGAGCCTGCTGATGAAGCGGGAGACATCGCCGTGAGGGATTTTGTTGTCAAGAACCCCGGCGTGACCGGGCGCACGGTGGGGGAGGTGTTGCGTCTGCACAAAGAGCCTGGTTTCGTTATCAGCCGCATCCGGCAGGATGGCAAGACCGCCCTGGTGGGATCCGGCACCCGTCTGAACCTCGGCGACGTTGTGGCAGTAGTGGGAGATGAGGAAGCCCTGGAGCGGGCCCGGCAGATTTTTGGTGAGCCAAGCGCAACGCAAATCGAACTGGACCGCACCGAGTTGGACTACCGGCGTGTTTTTGTCTCCAGCAAAGAAGTGGTGGGCAAACAGATCCGGGAGTTGGATCTGCAGAATAGGTTCCAGGCCACAATCACCCGTCTGCGGCGCGGCGATGTGGATGTGGTGCCTAATCCCGAGACCCGCCTGGAGTTGGGAGACCGGGTACGGGTACTGACACACCGCAGCAATTTCCATATCATCACCCGCCTTTTCGGCGATTCCATACGAGGCACCGCCGAGACCGATTTTGGCTCCGTGTCGCTCGGTCTCGTCCTTGGCGTCATGGTGGGGATGTTTCCGATTCCGCTGCCGGGCGGAGCGATCATACGTCTGGGCCTGGCCGGCGGTCCGTTGCTGACGGCACTGGTGCTGGGGAAACTCGAGCGGACGGGACGCGTCACCTGGGCCATTCCAATCAGCGCAAATCTTACGCTGCGGCAGATCGGACTGCTGCTTTTCCTGGGCGGTGTCGGAACGAAGGCCGGTTACTCCTTCGCCAGCACCATTCAGGATCGGGGACTGATCCTGGCGGGTGGCGGCGCGGCTATCACCTTCGGGGTAACGCTGGCCACGATGATCTTCGGATACAAAGTCCTTAGAATTCCGTTCGGCACGCTGATGGGGATTATGTCGGGTGTGCAGACGCAGCCCGCCGCTCTTGCTTACGCGGTGAATTCCGCCAGGTCGGACGCTCCAAACATCGGCTATGCCAGCGTCTATCCGGCAGCGATGATTGCCAAGATTATGCTGGCGCAGTTTCTGGTCAGCATGCTTGCGTGACGCGAGCGGCCCGGTTACGGCTACTACGCTTCAAAGCGTTGGATAGCCTTCCAGCCAGCCGAAGTGAGCCGGAGCGGGGCTTCCTCTTCACTCTCGGTATTTGCGAGCAGGCCTCTCCCGATCAGCCCTTGAATCTCCCTCTGAATTTCCGGGGTGCCGGAGGACACGTAATCTGCCAGGTCGTCAGTGTCTATGAGAGAACCCGGCTCGCGCCGTTCATGCTGGGCAACCGTCCACAGTATCGATTTTTGGGTCTCGGTCAGATCCGGCATTACCAATCTCCCTGTCTGTCTTACCACAAAACACAGCCGGAAAAGGGAATTGCGGGGAAGCCGTATGCCGCAGGATAGGGATTCCGGAAATCCCTGCATTGACGCCGCCGAAGACCCGGCGGTAGGCTAAAGGTGTGGGAGTTCCGGTAACACGCTATTCCCCCTCGGGCCGGTATGCAGTGGCCGGTCTCGTGGCGTTGGGTTCAGCCGCTATTTCAGCGTGGCTCGGCCTGCAATTTACGCCGGCACTGATCCCCGCGGTCCTCTTCCTGGCTAGTGCTGCGTTTTTCCTGCTTCTCGCTTTCCGCCCTGTCGTTGAAATACAGGAATCGCAGCTTATGGTAGGACGGCGCAGCATTCGGTGGGAAGATATCCGGCGGGTCGATCACACCACCTGGTGGTCTCTTCTCGTAGTTGAGCTTACACTCTCCGGTGACCGCCAGTTCAGGATCGTGTATCCCGGCGACCTGGATGCGGCTAACAGCCTGCTGAGAAACCTTCGCCGTCTCGCACGCACGGCTTTAATAGACGGCGTTCCGTACCGCCGCTTCTGGGGTGAGGAAGAGCAGGCCGCCGAACCAAAGCAGTATGCCTCGCCGAAATATCATCTGCTACGCCCCCAGGATGAAGAGGAGGTCGAACGGCTGTACCAACGCCTGAAGGCTGTCGGCCACCTCGATCCAAAGAACTCGACGGACGAGAATTAGTTCTTGAAAGCCCTGCGCTCATGGCGTTTCTGGATTGTGATTCCGGCAGCGATCATTCTTCTCGGATACATGAGTGCACCTTTCTGGCTCAGCGCGGCAGGCGGTTGGCTGGTTGACGCGGAGCCTCCCACTCCCGCCGATGTCGTGGTAGTCCTCGCCGGCGACCGGACCGGATCCAGAATTCTGCGAGCGGCCGAACTGGTAAAACAAGGTTATGCTCCACTGGTGCTCGTAAGCGGACCTTACGGAATGTACGGCCACTCGGAAGACGAGCTTGCCATCGAACTGGCCGTTGCCAACGGTTATCCAAGGAGCTTCTTCGTGGGCGTCCCGCACGTCTCCCATTCCACACGCGAAGAAGCGGGCTACCTCATTGCCGAACTGAGGAAGCGCGGAGCCATGCGCGTTCTTCTGGTTACAACCAACTTTCATACGGGCCGCGCCAAATCCGTGTACACGGAACTCGGGAAAGGCCTTGACATCCGTTTCGTATCGGCGCCCGATCCCTTCTTTTCGCCCGAGAACTGGTGGCGCAACCGCGAAGGCAGGAAGATCTTTTTCTTTGAGGTCACTAAACGGCTTGCGGATGCGTTCGGAATCTAGGAATGCGCAGCACCCTTCGAATAACCTGGCCTTATCTCTGGCGCTATCGGCGCGGACTCGGATGGGGCTTCGGTGCTCTCCTGCTCAAGGATCTTACGGCCGCCGCACTTCCACTGACGATCAAGGCGGGCATTGACTCGCTAACCGAAGGGTTCCACCTTCGGGCCGTATTCTGGTTTGCGGCGCTGCTGGTGGGCATCTCCGCGATCAAGGGCTTTTTCCAATATTGGATGCGCGTGATCATCATCAGCATCTCGCGCGACATCGAATACGATCTTCGCAATGACCTGTTCCGGCACCTGACCCGGCTGTCGTCCGGCTTCTATTCGCGCCACCGCACCGGCGACATCATGGCTCGCGCTACCAACGACCTGAACGCGGTCCGGATGATGTTCGGACCCGGCATCATGTATTGGACCGAAACTTCCCTGACATTCGGCATGGCGTTAATTGTGATGCTGGCGATCGACTGGCGGCTGACCCTGATGGCGCTATCTCCGGCGCCCCTGGTAAGTATCGCCGTGGTATTCTTCGGCCGCCGCATCCACGACCGCTTCGAAGTCATCCAGGGGTTATTTTCCGATATCAGCAGCCGCGTCCAGGAAAATCTTGCGGGGGTTCGCGTGATTCGCGCTTACGTTCAGGAAGATTCCGAGTTGAGGACGTTCGAGGTCCTGAACCGCGACTATATCGACCAGAACATCCGCCTGGTGCGGCTGTCGGGCGTGTTTATGCCGCTGCTGCAGGCCCTGATCGGATTGACCTTTCTGATTCTGCTCTGGGTTGGCGGCCTGCGGTTGATGCGTGGCGAGCTTACGCTCGGCACGTTCGTTATGTTCAACACCTACCTCAGTATGTTGATCTGGCCCATGATCGCCTTCGGCTGGGTGGTAAACCTCATGCAGAGAGGGAATGCCAGCTTGAAGCGCATTGCCGAATTCATGGGTGAGGTGCCGGAAATTGCCTCCCCCGCTTCGCCAACACCGCTGCCTTCTCCATTCCAAGGCCGCATCGAATTCCGCTCCGTTGCGGTGCGCTATGACGGCACGTCCGCGCTTTCCGGAATCGATCTCACCATTCCCGCCGGAGCAACGGTTGCCGTTGTCGGACATACCGGCTCTGGAAAGACCAGTCTCGTGCGGCTGGTGTCGAGATTGATGGACCCAAGTGAAGGCGCTGTTCTGTTGGACGGAGTCGATGCGCGGGAGTTTTCGCCCGCCGATGTGCGCAGCGTCATCGGGATGGTTCCGCAAGAGACCTTTCTTTTCAGCGCGACGCTGGCCGAAAATATCGCATTCGGAGTGAAGGAGGCGACGGAAGAGCAGATCCGCCATGCTGCAGACCTGGCAGGGCTCACCACTGATATTGAAGCCTTTCCGGAAGGATTTCAAACCATGGTGGGCGAGCGGGGCATCACCCTATCGGGGGGCCAGAAACAGCGGACAGCCATCGCCCGGGCCATTCTTCGCAATCCGAAAATTCTGATCCTGGATGACGCGCTATCGAGCGTGGACACGGTGACCGAGGAGCGAATTCTCACCGGGCTCGGCCGCGTGATGCACGGACGCACCACCATCCTTATTTCCCACCGTATCTCCACCGTGCGGCAGGCGGACCGGATCTATGTACTCGATGCCGGGCGTATCGTCGAACAGGGCACACACTCCGAGTTAATCGAACTCGGCGGTTATTATGCGGAACTCTACCAGCGGCAGTTGCTTGAAGAAGAGCTCGAAGCTATCTGACGGGCCGTTATAGGCCACCCCGGCGCGGCGCTAGAATAGGAATTCAGGGCTCAAGAGGAGCAAACCACTATGAAATCGTCGCGACGTTTCTTTCTTGGAGGAAGCCTCGCCCTCGCCGGGCTGCCCGTGCCGGCGCCGGGGTTTGCCGGCAGACAGCCTGGCGGCATTCGATTGGGGGTTGCCACCTATTCGTTGCGCAAGTTCTCCCGACCGGAAGCGATCGGTATTCTAAAGAAACTCGGCGTCCGGTACGTAAGCATCAAGGAATTTCATCTCCACTATGCGGAAAGCCCGGAACAGACCGAGGAAGGAGCCAGGGAGTTTCGCAACGCCGGATTTGTCGTCCTGAGCGGTGGCAATATCTCACTCCAGAAACCGGCTGAGTTGAGGACCATGTTCGATTACGCCAAAGCGGCCGGCATGCCCATGATGGTTTGCGCGCCCACGCATGAGACCCTGCCCGAAGTGGAACGGCTGGTGAAGGAGTACGACATTAAAGCGGCAATCCATAATCACGGTCCGGAGGACAAGCATTTCCCAACCCCGCAAAGCGTGTTGAAAGCTGTGAAGAACATGGATGCACGTATGGGACTGTGTCTCGACATCGGCCACACGGCCAGGACGGGCGCCGATATTATAGAAGCCATCCGCGAAGCCGGGCCGCGCCTGTTCGACATTCATGTGAAAGATCTCCTGAGCACAACGGACAAGGCCAGCCAGGTTCCCGTCGGCGATGGCGTTCTGCCGGTCGCCGCCATGTTCAAGACGCTTCGGGCGGGGAACTACAGGGGCGGCGTCATGCTGGAGTATGAAATCGATGCCGATAACCCGTTTCCGGGAATGCAGAAATCCATCGCTTACATGCGCGGCGTACTGGCAGGTCTCGCGGCCTGAAACACTTTAGGCCTCAATCGGCCGTGTGCAGGCGCCAGTTGGGTGGCGGAGTGGCGGATGTGCTTGCGGGCAGCGCCGGCGGCTTAATGTATTCGGCGGGGATCTCACCGGTAAGAGTTTTGAGCCAAGCCAGGATCGCCTTTACCTCGCTTTCCTTCAACTTTCTCCCAAGCTGATGATCGGCCATCAGCGACACGGCTTCCTCCAACGTCTGTACTTTTCCGTTATGGAAATACGGGGCGGTCTTCTCCACGTTGCGCAATGAGGCAACCTTGAAGATCATCCAGTCACCCTCATTTTGCGTCACTTTGTATCGCCCGGGGTCCTTCGAATCCGGCCAGGGGTCGTAAACCCCGAGCTTCTGATAGATACTGCCGCCCACGAACGCCCCCATGTGACATGCCTGGCATCCTACCGAAATAAATGTTTTGAACCCGGCTTGTTCCTCGCTGGTCAATGCTTGCCGGTCACCGCGAAGGAACCGGTCCCATCGCGATGGTGTGACCAGTCCGCGTTCGAATGCTCCGATAGCCCTCGCGGCATTGTCGAAAGTCACCGGGTTCTTCTCGTCTGGAAACGCACGCTTGAAGGCCTCTACGTATTCCGGGATGGAGCGCAACACGGTGACGACATCGTCTTCCGAGTCCATCGCCATTTCGACAGGATTCAGAATCGGACCTTTAGCCTGCTCTTCGACGTCGGGCGCTCGCCCATCCCAGAACTGCACAAAATGGCCGGCGGCATTGTAGACCGTAGGCGAATTCCGGTCGCCTTGCTGTCCCATGTGTCCATCGGAGGTCGGTTCTCCATCTACCCCATATGCATCCAGATTGTGACACGTGTTGCAGGAAATGGTCTGGCTTTTCGAAAGCCGGGGTTCGTAATACAGCAAGCGGCCTAGCGTCACCTTTGCTTCGGTCGCCGGATTGGACTTTGCGGGTAGTGCATCCGGAATCGGCCGGAAAGGACGCAGGTCGCTGGCATCTATCGTTCCGCTGTCCTTCGAACAGGAAACCGAGCCCCCCACCAAAGCCAGAAGCGCGCACAGAAGCAAGAAGGCGGGTCTCAACATAGAAGTCGGATTCACAATCTACCTGCTAATTATCCTCGATCTCCACAAACTCAAACCTGCGAGGCGGCCGGATTTACGCCCTCCGCGGCAGAACGTATGGATCTTTCGTAGCCTCTCACCACGGAGAAGATCATTTTGTCGAACATCCGGCCTATATCATGTTCGAACTCTTCCGACGTGTAAAGATCGACAGTACTCCACGCCATACCCTGCTCGCGGATGTAGGCGATCGCGCTCTCCTTAATCAATTGGAGCGCACGAACCACTTCGTACAGGGGGATTCCCTCGGCCGACCGGCGCTTCCCCAACAGCTCATAGTGGCTCGCCACCTCTGCTTCGGAGGAGATCAGCCATGTAGGCAATTGCGTCAAGATTTCACGCGTACGTTCTGTCAGATCCTGCTCAGAGAGCTTGCCCATTTCGAGAAGATCCGCATTGCGCCGCATCTGCCTGATCACCCGAGTGGCAATCACTTCCCAATGGTCCGAGATCAAATTGATCAGTTTTGACAGCATCCTTGTGCTCCCTATTCCACAATTTCAAGGTAGCACTGGGCAGCGGGTATCCGCCGGGACGGATCTGGTCAGAGGCTCTCGCCGCGGATGAGATCTTCGTAAGTTTCCCGTTCGCGCGTTACGCGCCAACCGTCGTTCTCCACCAAGACTTCGGCCGGCCGGGGGCGTGCATTATAGTTTGACGCGGATACGAAGCCGTATGCGCCAGCGGTGCATATTGCCACCAGGTCACCTGGAAACACGTTGGCTATTTCCCGTTCGCGTGCCAGAAAGTCGCCCGTTTCACAAACAGGCCCCACAACATCGGCATGAATGGTCCCGAAGCCTTTTTGGCGCAAGGGAATAATCTCGTGGTGCGCGCTGTAAAGAGCCGGCCGCAGCATGTCATTCATAGCGGCGTCTACGATGACGAACTCCTTGCCGCCAGTCTGTTTCCGGTAGAGGACGCGGGATAGCAACACCCCGGCCTCGGCGACGATAGACCGCCCCGGCTCCAGCATAATTTCCAGATCTCGGCCCGCCACCCGCTCGCGCACGCATCCGGCATACTCAGTAGGGCAAGGCGATTTTTGATCCGCTTTGTAGGGCACTCCCAAGCCTCCGCCAACATCCAGGTGCCTGACCGCGATGCCCCGGGAAGAGAGTTGGTCCACTAGCACCAGGAGCGCGTCCAAAGCTTCGAGCAGGGGGGCTGTTTCGAGCAGTTGTGAGCCGATGTGGCAGCTCACCCCGGCCGGATCGATGTTCCGCAAAGATTTGGCGCGTTCGTAGACGTCCTCGACCTGCGAGATAGGGATGCCGAACTTGTGCTCCCGCAAACCTGTCGAGATGTAAGGATGAGTGGCCGCATTGACATCCGGATTTACACGAAGCGCCACGGCGGCGCGCTTGCCCAGGCGTGCGGCTTTTGCGTCGATCAGGGCAAGTTCGGCTTCGGATTCGCAATTGAAGCTGTGGATGCCTTCGCGGAGGGCGTAATCGATCTCATCCGCTGTTTTGCCGACGCCGGAGAACACCACCGCCGAAGCGCTCCCGCCCGCTTTCAACACACGGAACAGTTCGCCCCCGGAGACGATATCGAAGCCTGCGCCCGCGCGGGCCAGCAACCCCAAAACCGCCAGATTCGAATTAGCTTTCACGGCGTAGCAAATTCGATGGCGCTGGCCCTCCAGCCCCGCCGCGTACGCGTTGAACCTACTGACAATATCCGTCGCCGAATAGAGATAGCAGGGTGTGCCCACCTCATCGGCCACATCCGACAACCTGGTATTCCCGCAGTAAAGACTTCCCTGCCGGTACGAAAACGACTTACCAAGAAAATCCATAATGGAAGCGCTAAGCTATTTGACTTTGACGACAATGACCGTCTGATCGTCGAAAATCCTTGTTCCGCCGGCGTGCCGGTCGACATCGTCCAGGATCATGCCAACAATCGTCTGTGGCGGATAATCGCGAGCTTCGCACAGAACATTCGCAAGACGGTCTTTACCGTATTCTTCTCCGGCTGTATTCCACTGATCCAGCACCCCGTCGGAAGTCAGCACCAGGACATCTCCGGGTTGCGCCTCGATCCGGTATTCCTCGTATTCGCGATCGTCGAGCAACCCTACGGGAACCCCTTCCACGCGGGGGCGGAGGACCTCCTCGCCCCGGCAGATGAGCGGGGGAACGGCTCCCGCATTGGCCATGGTTATTTGGCGGGTCCGGGCGTCCCAAAGCAGGACCAGCAGCGTCACGTACTGCGCGTCGACTTTTCGCTCGAGCAGGATCTCATTAATGGCCCTGAGCAACAGCGGGGGGGCGCGCCGGCGGGGCGCCAAACTTCGGAGCAGGCCGCTAACCAGCGCGCCATATAGCGCAGCCGCCGCGCCTTTGCCGCTGGAATCCCCGAACGCGATAATGGCGTGCTCATCCTGTTCGAAGAAGTCGTAGATATCGCCGCTGATCTCCAGCGCGGCGCGGCGTGCGATACCGATATCGAGGCCCGCGATCTCCGGTGGCTTCCGCGGCATCAAAACCGATTGCAGTTTTCTCGCCGCCTTCAGGTCCTGCTCCATCCGGCGCTCGCGTTGCGCCAGTTTCTCGTACAAGCTTGCGTTTTCGACGGAGATCGCGATCTGGGGCGCGAGCAGAGAAAGCGTGCGGACGTGGTCGTCGGTGAAATGCCCCACACGGCTGCTCTCCAGGTCCATTACACCGATCACCTTGTCCTGCACAATCAGCGGGACGGCAACTTCAGAGCGGATGTCGGGGTGCGATGCGATGTAGCGGGGGTCGGCGAGTGTATCCACAACCCGGATCGTTTCCCGGCTCTCCACCGCCGCTCCCGTGATGCCTTTGCCGATCGCGATATTGTCCAGTTCCACCCGTTCGTCATAACGCATGCTGAACCGGTGCCGCAGCGCCTGGCGCTTACTATCGGCGAGCAGGATGCTGAAGGCGTCATAGTTGATCAGCGAACGCACGCGGGTGGCGATCTTGCGCAGCAACTGGTCCAGGTCGAGAATGGACGTGAACTCCTGCGAGAGCGTCGCCAGCATTCTTAGCGTCCGGTTCTGCCTCTCCACGCGCCGGTAAAGACGGGCATTGTCAATCGAAACCGCTACTCTGGATGCGATCAGGCGCAGTAAAGCGCGGTCGTAATCGGTAAAAGCGCCGGGGCGGGTCGCCTGTAGATCGATTACTCCTACCAACTTGCCGCGCGCCACCATCGGCACGGCTAGCTCCGATCTCACAGCGTCCAGGGCATTCAGATACCGTTCGTCGTTCCTGACCTCTTGAACCAGCACCGGCTCGCGAGTGGCTGCCGCCGTGCCCGTTAATCCTTCGCCCAGTCGAACGACAAGGTTGTTCACAATCTCAGGGCGGTGTCCGATGGCGTATCGGATCCGCAAGCCCCGCAGCCTTTCGGTATAAAGCAGAATGGCGAGCAGGTCGTACGGGATAACCCTCTTTACGATACCCGCGACATTGGCAAGCAGGCGATCGAGATCCAGGGTTGAAGACGTCGCCTCGACGACTTCCAAAAGAAAATCGAGCAGCTCAGCGCGTTCGCTGAAATGAATCGGCGTAATGGACGCATCGGCCATAAGGGAGCTCAACCGGCCGTTGCCTTGACGATCCGCACACTGGCGCTTGTGCCAATCCGGTTCGCCCCGGCGGCGGCCATCTTCTTCAAATCGTCGAGCGTGCGAATCCCCCCAGCCGCTTTGACTCCCATCTCCGGTCCGACCACCGATCGCATCAGCGACACATCGTGTACGGTGGCTCCGGCAGGGCCAAAGCCGGTCGACGTCTTAACGAAATCCGCGCCGGCCGCCATAGCCAACTTGCACGCAATCGTTTTCTGCCCGTCGTCCAGAAGCGCCGTCTCTAAAATCACTTTTAGAAGCGCTCCGGCATTGTGGCAGACTTCCGCGACGGCCCGGATATCAAGCCGGACGGAATCGTATTCGCCGCTGCGCAGCGCGCCGACGTTTAAGACCATGTCAATTTCCCGCGCGCCGGTCCTTAGCGCCGCGGCCGCTTCAGTGCGCTTGGCCTCAGTGGTTCCCGCACCAAAGGGGAACCCGCAAACGGTGGAAACCGCCACTGCGGAGCCGCTTAATTCAGCGGCGGCGAGGCCGGCCCAATACGGATTCACGCAAACGCTCGCAAAGCCATACTGCCTGGCTTCCCGGCAAACCTGCACAATGTCCGCACGGGTTGCGCCGGGATTGAGCATGGTGTGATCGATCGTGGCGGCGATGACACGGTCGAAGCCGGACGGCGGCTCACCTTCGGAAAGGATCACACCAGTGCTTCCTGGTGGCGATTTCAAGGAGGATGACCGGCTGCGCTGTGCGGTATTCACGCGCATTCGCGCTAGAATTTCATCGCCGATCTGCGCGGCAATCCGCTCTAATTCGGTGGAGTCCAAGCTGAATATCTTCGTTGACGTCGCTGCTGTTGAGAACCTGTTCCGTACCCCGGCCCGAATCCTAGCTTCGAGTCTAAGTATATGTCAACTCATTCTTTTCCGGGTTTCTTAGCGTAGTACTCATCATAGCATACACCGTCGTGGCGGCCGCTTTCGCCCGCAGACAGGAAGCAGCAGCTCCCAGAGAATCCGCGCGCCCTGGGCGGGCGATTCAAAAGAAGCAAAGACGTAAAGGATTCGCATCCTTGCACCGATAAGCTAATCAGCGCCAGTGCTGGCCGTCCGACGTCGCATCAAGGCGCCGGACCGCTGAGAGAGAACACGGCGCAAATCCATTTAAGGACAACGGCCACCGACTGTTTACAGTTCTTGGAGAAACAATGGCATGCAAGATCAAGATCACGATGTGATTCGTGAATTTCTGGTCGAGAGTCATGAAAACCTATCTCGTCTCGATCAGGAGTTGGTGGAGTTGGAACAGCGCCCCAAGGACGCAGTGCTGCTGGCTAGCATCTTCCGCACCATCCATACCATTAAGGGAACGTGTGGTTTTCTCGCGTTCTCGACTCTGGAAGCCATCACCCACCAGGCAGAGAGCCTCTTGAGCCAGTTGCGCGACGGGCAACGGGAGCTGAATCCCTCTCTGGTAACGCTGATCCTGGACACGGTCGATGCGACCCGCAAAGTGCTGGCTTCGATTGAGACCACCGGGGAGGAAGGTCCGGATCATTTTGAGGAGCTGACGGAACGTCTGCGTGCCGCGGCGCAGGCGCCTGCCGGCAATGAGAGCCAGATGGCTTCCGGCAGACTTCACGTTCCTGTGGAGGCTCCCAGCAACAACGCCCGCTTTGAGCACCCCGAAGTCACAAAGCCCGAAGAGGAAGCGGCGAAATCCTCAGCGATAGCGGACGCCAACATACGGGTCGGAGTGGGGCTGCTCGACAAACTCATGGACCTGGTCGGGGAGTTGGTGTTGACTCGCAATCAGATCCTGCAGTTCAACAATGAGCGGGAAGACGCGGCGCTCAACGCGACCTCTCAGCGGCTGAACCTGATTACCACGGAGTTGCAGGAAGGCGTCATGAAGACGCGCATGCAGCCCATCGGCATGGTCTGGAACAAGCTGCCGCGCGTGGTGCGCGACATGTCCGTGGCTCTGGGTAAGCAGATCCGTCTGGAGATGGACGGCGCCGGAACGGAACTCGACCGGACCATTATTGAAGCCATCAAAGACCCGCTGGTACATCTGGTTCGCAATGCGTGCGACCACGGCATTGAGCCGCCGGACGCGCGCGTGCGTGCAGGCAAGCCAGCCCAGGGCAGACTGACATTGCGTGCCTATCACGAAGGCGGGCAGGTCAATATCGAAATCGGCGATGACGGGGCGGGCGTCGATGTGACGCGGGTCAAGCAGAAAGCCATTGAGAAAGGACTACTGCGGCCCGAACAGGCCGGGAAACTGAGTGATCGGGAGGCCGTGAACCTGATCTTCCAGGCCGGGTTCTCGACGGCGCAAACAGTCACCAACGTTTCCGGACGCGGTGTCGGCCTGGACGTGGTGAAGTCCCACATCGAGAAGATCGGCGGCGTTGTCGACGTATTCAGCCGGCCCGGCGAAGGCTCCACCGTTAAGCTCAAAATTCCTCTTACGCTGGCTATCATTCCCGGTCTCGTGATCACGAGTGGAGGAGAACGGTTCGTCATCCCCCAGGTCAGTCTCCTCGAACTGATTCGCCTGGAGGGGGATACCAGGGAAAAGCATATCGAGCACGTGCATGGGACACCGGTGTACCGCCGGCGCGGGAGTCTTTTGCCCATTGCCTACCTTAACGAGGTGCTCGGATTGAGTTCGTCTGAGCGGGCTGAGGCGGTCAGCATGGTGGTTCTCCAGGCTGAAGACCGGCAATTCGGGCTGGTCGTCGACGGCATCAACGATACGCAAGAGATCGTGGTAAAGCCCTTGGGCAAGCAATTAAAGGGGCTCACCGTCTACGCTGGTGCGACCATCATGGGCGATGGCCGCGTGGCCCTTATCCTGGACGTACTCGGCATCGGGCAGCGCTCCGGGGTTCTGGCGGAATCGCGCGAGCCGGCGCGAGCCGCCGCAGAACAAAAGGCACAATCGGAAATCGAGCAGCAACGCTTGCTTCTCTTCCGCGCCGGATCCTTCGATCGCCTGGCGGTTCCACTTTCTCTCGTGGCAAGGCTCGAAGAGTTTCCCCGCCCGGCCATCGAGTATGCGGGCGGATGCCAGGTGGTGCAATACCGGAATCGCATCCTCCCCCTGGTTTCTCTCCGGGCGGTACTGGAATCCGGCGCACCGGACCAGGACTGCCCGTCCGATCCAGCACAGGTCATTGTCTTCAATGACGGCGACCGCAGTGTGGGTGTGATGGTCGACCAGATTCTGGATGTGGCTGAAGAAGCGGTTACGGTGCGCCAGAAGACGGGCCGCAAAGGTCTCCTCGGCTCAGCGGTCGTGGGCAAACGCGTCACGGATTTCCTTGATCTCAATCATGTTCTCTGCGTAGCCGCCGAGAACTGGTTCCAGGGTGATGCCTCCAACGCCGGCAAAAGCATTCTTATCGTCGAAGCCTCGGCGTTCCTTCGGGGTCTGATTCGAACCAACCTGGACATGGCGGGCTACCGGGTTCGGGAGGCAGCGAATCTCGATGAGGCGATTCGAGTGCTGGAGCAGCAGCCGGTCGACATCGTCGTAGCGGCGCTCGATCTGCCACCCAACGGCAGTTCAGCTCTGTCCGCAGCCATGCGCCGGAGACCGGAGTGGTGCAAGATCCCGATTTTGGAACTCGCCGGCTCGGCCGGGCAGGTCCGGACGCGGGCCAGCCAATCCGCCGATTTTCAGGAATGCCAGATGAAGCTTGACCGGGAGGCGATGCTCGAATCGGTGGCGAGACTTGCTTCCGCGTTGACTTCCGCCGGCGCGCCACCAGCGCTGGTGGGAGAGGAGAAATAACCGATGGCGACCAAAACGGCGGCCATGAGACCCGAACCGGTACAGACCTGCGGGCAGTTTGCCACGTTTTTCGTGGCGGACCTGTTTTTTGGTGTGGATGTGCTCCGCGTCCAGGAGGTCTTGCGTTTCCAGCAGATGACCCGCGTGCCCCAGGCGCCGGAGGTCATTGAAGGACTGATCAACCTGCGCGGTCAGATTGTCACCGCGATCGATATGCGGCGGCGGCTCGGGTTGCCGCCCCGCGCCGGGGGCCAGACGCCGATGAACATGGTGGTCCGCACCGAGGACGGCGCTGTCAGTCTGTTGGTTGACGAGATCGGGGATGTGTTGGACGTGGATGCCGCCACTCACGAACAGCCTCCAGAGAATCTGGACCGGGGCGCGCGTGAACTGATTCGGGATGTCTACAAATTGAAAGACCGGCTGCTCTTGATTCTCGATGCAGAGAGAACGGTGGATCTCGTTCCGGAGAGAGCAGCGTAGTGTACAGAAGCAGGTGCCGGCAACCCGCCGGCAGTCAAAAGAGAATCCAGAACTTCGCGCCGGTAGTGGCGTGCGTAGGGCAGTTGAGATACGAAGGAGCGTAAGACGATGGCAAAACAAGTAAACAGCGGACGGCGTGTCCGTTCCGATCGAGGCCGGTCTATCAGCACCGCTGTTTTGGACCGTTCGGCGCCGGGCACACCGCGGACGCAGATGAAGGACGGGCTTAAGAATGAAATACTCCGAGTGGCCTCATCTCTTCAGCAAGGCAGCCTGTCGGAGCGGATGCGAGCCGACCTGTTCGAGGGTAGTGACCGGATCATCAGTGAAAGCGTGAATGGAATGCTGGACGCGGTAATCGGGCCCCTGAATGTGGCCGCCGGCTTCCTTGCCCGCGTTAGCAGGGGTGACGAGCTGCACAAGATCACTCAGGAATCCCGGGGTGATTTTAAAGTTCTGAACGACAACATCAACAGTGTGATCTCCAGGCTGTACGGCTTGATCGGCGAGACCCGGCATCTGGCTCAGGCTGGGATCAACGGAGAGTTCGGGACGCGTGCCGACCTGAGCAACTATCCGGGTGGGTGGGGAACGATCATCACGGGTTTCAATGACGCACTGGATGCGTTTACTGCCCCACTCACGGTCGCGGCGGAATACATGGACCGCATCTCGAAGGGCGACATCCCATCGAAGATTACCGGCACCTACAACGGCCAGTTCAATCACATCAAGAACAACCTGAACACCTGCATCGATTCGCTGAATAGCTTGATTGCCGAAATGAAGCGCATGTCGGACGAGCATGACAAGGGCGACATTGATGTGACGATTCCCGCCAACAAGTTCCAGGGAGCGTACCAGGTGATGGCCCAAGGGGTCAACGACATGGTGGCGGGTCACATCAGTGTCACAAAGAAGGCCATGGCCTGCATAGCCGAGTTCGGCAGGGGCGACTTCGAAGCGCCACTTGAAAAGTTC